>JBGTOF010000043.1:0-3945 GCA_041742695.1 Elainellales cyanobacterium
CTAAAGTTCTGTTTACCGTTATGGATTTTGCCGTTCTTGACAACATGACTTGACTGACAAACGGGGCAAGTTGGTTGGGAATCAGACATAAGGCTTCTAGTGGAACTGGATCTCTCCTATCCTTACATCTTTAGGACTACCCAGTCCGGTTAGGGCAGGCAGGGCGATCGCCAACAGCGACAGCACTGAGGATGAGAGAAGTTCCATGGTAGATAGCAGAGGGTTCCCCAAGCCGCCCGTGCCCACAGTGGAGGTGATGCGGGCCACATCGGTCATGCCCTGCACGAGCCCAGCGCTGGTGCCCCCCGCCAAAATGGCCGTTACCCAATGCATCATCGGGTTCATTTCGCCGGTAACCGCGTAGGTAGCGACCACCCCCGCTACCACTGCGACAGGCGTTGCCACTACATCCAATAGCTCATCCACAAATGGGAGGTAGTATCCGGCAATTTCGATCAAGGTGGCAATGCTAAACATCACCAAAGCGGGTGTGCTACCCATCCACGCCAGTTCTGGGGTGAGCTGCAGGTTGCCTGCGTGCGCGGCAACGCTCATCACCAAAAACGGCACAAAAATGCGGAACCCAACCGCCGCACTTAAGCTAATGCCCAACAGCACACTCAGCAGGTTTTCCACAGTATCGTTCCTAGACTACTTTCCTAGACTACGTTCCAAGACTATGAGTATCAGTGAGGATCAGGCTGGGACTTCGATGCGCGTGTCGCCCGCGAGGCCAAAGGCTGCGTGCACCGCTTGCAGGGCGCGAACGCCATCGTCTTGAGCGACTACGCAGCTGACTTTGATCTCAGAGGTGGCAATCATTTGGATGTTGATGCCCTGCTGGGCGATCGCCTCAAACATGCGTGCAGCAATGCCAGGCCGCAAAACCATACCAATGCCGACAATGCTGACCTTGGCGATCGCCTCATCCAGCACCACTTCGCCACAGCCCCACTGGGGCAGCTCTGCCAGCAGCAGCTCACGCGCCGCCGCCGCATCGGCCTGGGATACGGTAAAGGCAATGTCTCGCGTGGTGATGCCATCGACCAAACGGCAGCGCTGAGACTGGATGATCATATCCACACTGATAGTGTGATCGGCCAGCAGGCGGAAGAGCCGCGCCGCCATGCCGGGGCGATCGGGGACATGGCGAATCGCCAATCGCGCTTGCTGCCGATCGAGCGCGGCGCCACGAACCGAGGGCGTGTCGGGCAACTGGGCCTGCGCCCGAGTGCCTAAATGGGTGGGGGATGAGGTCACCGCAAACACGCTGCACAGAGCCGCAATGGCGCGATCGCAATCCGATTCTGCAATGGCGCAGCTCACCTGCACCTCCGATGTAGAAATCATCTCCAGATTGACCCCAGCTTTTGCTAGGGTTTCAAACATTTGCGCGGCCACGCCCGGTCGCCCAATCATGCCCGCACCCGAGATGCTGACCTTTGCCATCTGGCGATCGACCATCACCTCGGCTTCACTGGCTCGCGGGTCGGAGGAGGTGCGTAATGCAGGGGCGATCGCCGCGGCCACTGCCTCAGCTCGATTGCACGACTCTTTAACTACCGTAAAGGCGATGTCGTTGGTGTTTTCTTCGTGAATAGACTGAATAATCAGATCCACATTTAGATCTTGCTGCGCCAGCTCACGGAACAGCCGCGCTGCGATCCCAGGTCGATCGGGAATGCGCAGCAACGCCACTTTAGCCTGATCTGTATCAAACCCGACCCCATCAACAGGATGAGCAATTTCGAGCCCCACTAACGGGCGGGGCTGCGGCTGCGGCGACACCACCCGCGTGCCAGAGTCTTCTGTCCAGCTAGAGCGCACTACCAGCATGACGCCGTAGTTGCGAGCGATTTCTACTGCACGGGGATGCAGCACTTTTGCGCCTAGGCTAGCCAGCTCTAGCATCTCGTCAGAGGTGATCTCAGTCATAAGCTGGGCGTCGGGCACTAGGCGGGGATCAGCCGTCAAAATCCCCGGCACATCGGTATAGATTTCACAGGCATCTGCTTTAAGCGCTGCGGCAAGAGCCACCGCTGATGTATCAGACCCGCCGCGCCCCAACGTGGTAATTTCATAATCTGTGAGGCTGCTGATGCCCTGAAACCCAGCGACAACAACCACTTCACCTCGATTCAGGTGGCGCTGAATGCGGTCAGTTTCGATGCTGAGGATGCGGGCGCGGGTGTGGGTGGCTTCGGTCACAATGCCCACCTGCGCTCCCGTGAGAGAGACCGCTGGCTGTGCGGCCTCTTGCAGCGCCATAGATAACAGGGCAATGGAGACTTGCTCCCCGGTAGACAGCAGCATATCCATTTCGCGGCGACTAGGACTGCTAGAAATATCGTTTGCGAGTTTCACCAAGCCGTCGGTGGTTTTGCCCATCGCAGACACCACCACTACCACCGAATTTCCTGCCTGCACCGTGCGCCGCACTCGCTGTGCGACCGCTTTAATGCGCTCAACGGTGCCAACCGAGGTGCCGCCATACTTTTGGACGATCAGAGCCATGAGTCTTTAGAATGCGTCTCTCGACTGCCTACCGATAGAGGCTGCGCGGCAGTAACAAACGCTGAAGGGTGTAAAAAATTAATTCTTTCAGGATACCGCACCTGCTGAGTCCAGTTACAGCGTTTTCTGAGGGCGTTGCATTCTAAAGACAAGAATTTAACTGTATTGGTTCATCCCAACTCTGATTGGGTCGCCCGTTATTTTAACTGGCCGATGCCATTCGCGCCTATTGAGGAATTGAGCTTATCCCAAGCGGGGGCATTGATTCGGGTCGGTCGAGGAAGGCAAGAAGCTAGACTGCTGCCAGCCAGAAGGGGGCAATGCCCAGTGCTCCATAGAGCAGCAGGGTGCCTCCGTGGGTGATGAGGCGAGCGGCGATCGCCCATCCCGCCCGTCCCCCGCTCACCAGCCGCCATGCAGCAATCATCGCCGCTGTAAGGATCAGGAGCAGGGCGATCGCCCCCAGCGCCACGGCATCCCCCAGCCACGCTGCGCCCAGCCCCACCAGCGCCATCAGCCAGAGGGTGCCCAGCCACGCCACCGCCTGCGGCTGGGAAGGCACCCGCGGTCGCCGCCGACCTTCGGGCACCCACCCCGTCACCAGCGCTGCCGCTGCCCCACTCAAAAACGCCACGCCCCAAAATGCGGCCATCTCCGGTAGCGGCAGGCGATCGGTGAGCAGCCAGTGGCCTGCCATCGCATAGATGGATAGCCACACACCCAGCAACCCGCGCTGCATCCAGGCTGGCATGGGGCGATCGCGCCAGCCCTTCCCCATGACGCGATCCGCAAAAAACTGGCGACTCAGCAACCAGAGATATAGCCAGATGCCTACCAGCAGCAGCACCAAGCGCCACCCCAGCGGAATCGCCAACCCCAGCTGCACTAGGCCTGTGGCGATCGCCACAACCCCCAATTCTCGCGGGGTCACATAGCCAGCCTGCGATGGACTGTAGATTCGCTGCGGGCGCAGGTTGAGATAGCGCTGCACCGTGCGAGCAATATGGAACTGCACCCAAAATAGCCAAAGGGCGATCGCCCCCACCACACTAGCCATCGTCTCTGGCTGCGACCACACCGCCTGCCCTTCGGCCTGCACGCGCGCGCTGTACCCCACTGCGGCGATCGCCCATACCGCCACCATTCCTACAACTGGAACCAGGGGCAGCATTTCTTCTTGATAGCGTCGCCAGCGCTGCATCATCCCACTTCACCTCATGCCATTGGATCGTCTAGGGCGTTTACCGATGTGCAGCGTCCTAGAGATTGGAACTATCATACGCCCGGTTCCCCCAAGCGCTGCTAGCAATCGTTCCCAATCTGACGTGAATCTTAGGTGTCATTCTTTTCGAATAGGATCAAGAAGCGCGATCGCCCGTCTCCTAAATCCCTTTCTTGGTGGGAGGTGTGGCGCTCATGACCAGCGAGATG
>JBGTOF010000049.1:0-6097 GCA_041742695.1 Elainellales cyanobacterium
CTAGGCCTCTATCTTTTGTTACGCTCAGTGCATTAATGTCTTGATACCGAGCCGTTTTGATACTTCGCGAAAGTTGAGTGAGCCATGAGCATGGTGCTGATTGTGGATGATAGCCAGACGCTACGACAAATGCTTTCAGATCTGCTGCAAGAAAATGGCATTACGGTTGACCTAGCCATCAATGGCACTGAAGCAAAAACCAAAATTCAGCAAAACCAGCCTGACCTAGTGATCACCGACTTGGTTATGCCCGAAATGAACGGCTACGAGCTTTGCCGATGGATTAAGAACAGCCCGAGCACTCAGTCTATCCCCGTACTGATCTGCTCGACCAAAAGCGAGGAGTTTGATCGCTATTGGGGCATGAAGCAGGGAGCAGATGCCTACATTACCAAGCCCTTTCATCCGGTTGAAATGCTCAAAACCGTAAAGCAGTTGCTGCGCCGCTAAGTAAGGCCACATTCCCTCTAGTTTGAGGTAACTGAAGGCGCTATGCTGCATAGAGCGTGTACTTGGCTTTAATCCGGTGACTTATCGCAACCCCGTTCCTACTGTTGATATCATCATCGAACTGCTCGATCGCCCCTATCGCCCTGTTGTGCTAATTGAGCGGCTAAATTCTCCGTTTGGCTGGGCGTTGCCTGGCGGCTTTATCGACTATGGAGAGACCGTAGACGATGCGGCAATACGCGAAGCCTACGAAGAAACTGGGCTGCAGATCAAAGTGACTGAGCAGTTCCAGGTGTATTCTGATCCCGCGAGAGATGAACGGTTACATACCATTAGCGTGGTGATGCTGGCAACAGCCTCGGGCGAACCCTTTGCGGGCGATGATGCTAAAAACGTCAAGGTGTTTGAGCCTTGGGACATCCCCGAAGACTTGTGTTTTGACCATGGCCAAATCTTGCGGGACTATCGGTATTACCGAGACTATGGCTCTCGTCCTAAGATGCTATAGCGACGATTCAACGAACTTGTCCATCATCCTTTTATCTAAATATTGCGCTGTTTATGAAATCTGTAATTCGCACTGAGTCAGCTCCGGCGCCCGTGGGTCCCTATAATCAGGCGATCGCCGCAACGGGCTCCCTACTATTTGTTGCTGGGCAAGTTCCGCTTGATCCAACAACAGGGGAACTGGTGGGGCATGACGACATAACGGCACAGACCCAGCAGGTGATTGCCAACTTAGGGGCAATTCTCAAGGCTGCAAATACCGGCTTTGAGCAAGTGGTTAAAACGACTGTTTTTTTGGCAGATATGAATGATTTTGCGGCGATGAATGCTGTCTATGCCCAAGCGTTTGACGCAGAGACAGCGCCAGCTCGCGCCTGCGTTGAAGTAGCGCGACTGCCGAGAGATGTGCGGGTAGAAATTGACTGTATCGCGATTGTTCCAAACTAGCGCTCTTACGCTAAAGTCCCACTCAGGGCTCTGATCAACACCATGTTTGGGTTAATACAAGGATTTGGGGCACTGTACGACGCGCAGTGCCCCAAATCGTTTAAAGCACATCTGTTATACGTTCAGATCTTCTGCTACCTTCGGTAGGCCAAGGCTGTAGTTGCGAACACGGCTCTGAAGGTTGTAGCTTACCGTGCCTTGATGCAAGAGCGATCGCACAAAATGTTCTAAATCTGACCCAATGCGCCGAATGGTATAGTCTGTCAATATTTCGCCCTTACTAGCGGCGACCAATTCGTCAAATTTGCGATACATCTGTTGCAGTGCCTCATCGGTCCACTGCAATTCATTGTCTGGGTCAATATCTAGGGTTAGCTTGTCAGCGCTAGGCACAAGCTCATCATTCTCAATCTCTGCAGCAAAGATGTGAATGTGCCGGGTCGTGGACTTAAACATATACATGGCGCGGGTTGACTCACTCTCTAGGATTCAATCGTTATTCTACAAGCTTTACTGAGGCTTCTGCTGTCTCGCGACGCATCGTGTGAATAAAGGAAGAATAGGGCGAGAAGGGCGATCGTCTTAGACTCATACCCTAACCCCAGCCTTCCCCAGCCACGGGCTCACCCCTAGGATCTATCATGGAAAAGAGTAATCCAAGCAATCAGCGTTGCTCCCTATCAAAGAGCAGCGCCATCGCCTTTTCAAAAAAACTCAAACATTAGAGAGCCTTTACCATTCTCATTCCCGCTTCAGCGCTGCTGGCTACAAGCATCGAAGGCCGTCGACTTAGATTGTGTATGCATCAGATCCAAGTTGGGGAACGCTAGTGCAAAATGCTGCCAATGAGTGACCGCTGCCCATACCTAGCTCAACTCTGCCTTACCCAACACTCATGCATAATCGGGATATCTCAGCATGGGAATAACGGCATGGGCCAATAGAGCAACCCCTCCCCCATTGGCCTAGTTTTCTGCCTCGAATGGCTACAGTATGCAAGAATCACCGCTAAGCTCTCTGTGCTGCTGCTATGAATACTCTCGACTCCTCCACTCCAACTCGCAAACCCGTCCAGAACTTGATTCGCAACACATCCCTGCTCGTGACGGGTGGGATTCTTTCCACCGGTCTGTTTGTGGGAGTGGGGCTGTGGCGTAGTGGCGCAGCTTTTTTATCAGAGTTAGGCTCTTTTTTTACTCTGACAGAGTCAGAGCCTACGGTGGATGTAAGATCCCTAGTGGTGAAGCAGGTGCGTGGGGCCAGTGAGCTGACCACGGCAGTTTTTACAATGCAGGCCATTGTTCCAGCTCAGCAAGACCGCATGTTTGCAGGGTATGTAGTTGGCTCTACCCGGTTGCTCTATATTGCGCATGGCGAAGTGCGCGCCGGGGTCGATCTATCTCAGCTGACACGCGATGATGTGCAGCTTTTAGGAGATATAGAGGGCACTCTGTTAATCACGCTGCCACCGCCCCAAGTTCTTGATCATAAAATTGATGTTGATCGTTCTCAAATTTATGACTATGACCGAGGGTTTTTGGGGTTGGGGCCAGATGTAGCGCCCTATCTTCAGCAGACAGCCCAGCGCCAAACTCTCGATGTGGTGTTAGAGGCAGCGTGTCGGCAGGGCATTTTACAACAGGCCAATGAGCGCGCTCAGGTTGTGGTCAGTCAGTTGCTTTCGACAACAGGCCAGCTCACCGTGCAGGTAGAAACTCAGGCCGCAGCAGCCGATGATTGTGCGGCAGATACGAGTGCCTCAGCGGTGCCCTCTAGCCTGACTGAGGGAGCGATCGCCCCCGAGTATTCTCAACCCGCGCCTGATACCAGTCCCGATCCATTCACAAATGCAGCACCATCTGCCCCTGTAGTCCCGCCATCCCCAGCCGATTCATCCGAGTATGTTCCACCCCTAGGCTAATACTTTACGGCTGAAGTTTACTGATGTGTGCGTAGGTGCAGGATAAGCTCAAACCCTTGATTTACCGCGCGCGACGCGCACGGCAAATCAAGGGTTTTGGGGCACTGACGGTTAATCTGAATTACCGTTGTGCTCATGGGGCAGGCGGGTTTGCTCCCTGCGCTACTCAGCAGGTTGCCCTGTTCAAGAGGAGCGATCGCCCCTTGAAGCAGACGGCAGCAAAGGCCGACGAGATGAGCCGCGCGATCTTCCTTTGACAAAGGGCAGCACTGTATTGGCGCTGGCATTTTCGCGCGCGACCCGAATCAGCAACCCTGCTGCAGCCAAACTGGCAATCATCGAACTGCCGCCATAGCTAAACATTGGAAACGGCAACCCAGTTGTAGGTAAGGCTCCGGTTGCTACTCCAATATTGAGCAACGACTGCCCCACCAATAGCACTACTACACCGATTGCCACCAGCTGGTGCACGCGCTGAGTTGCTTGCAGTGCCACTCGCAGCCCAATCGTGGCAAAGGCTAGTAACATCAGGAGCAACAGCAGGCTGCCCAGCAAGCCAAACTCCTCGGCATAAACAGAAAAAATAAAGTCAGTAAAGTGAATTGGCAAATAGTCAAGCTTTTGTTGCGACATGCCATAACCCTGTCCAAAAGCTCCGCCAGATGCTATTGCCAGCAGACTCTGAACAAGCTGATAGCCGGTTTGGGCCGCGTCAGCCCAAGGGTTAAGGAATGACATAATTCGCTCTCGCTGATAAGAGCGAAAGCTGACACTAAGCACCGCTAGGAAAAAACCGGCGATCGCCGTCCCTCCCAACTGCACCATCGGCAAGCCAGCGGCCATTGCCACCAGCCACAACAACATGCCGCACAGCGCCGCTGTGCTCAAATTAGGCTGAAGCAAGATGCTCCCCAGCAGCAGTGCAAAAATCCCTAACCACAACCACCTCGTCTGGGGTCGAATTTGCTCCCACTGTCCAAATACACGCGCGCTTTGCAACACCAAAAATGGCTTAATCAACTCCGACGGCTGCAAAATGGGCAATGGCCCCAACGCCAACCATCGACTGGCACCATTCACAGTAGTGCCTAGACCCGGCACCAACGTTAACATCACCAACCCCAGCACCAGCAGCATGCCCCAATCAGCTATTTTCAGCACCATTCGCAGAGGCGTATTCATCAACACCCCAAAGCACACCAACCCGGCTAATAGCCAGATACCCTGGCGAATCACATAATGCAATCCATTGCCAAAATCGGCATCAGCACTGGCATAGGAGGCAGAGAACAAACACACCAAACCCAGCAACACCCACAAAAGGGTTAGCCATCGAAGCAATCGGGCTTCTGTAGCCCAAGCGCTAACAGATTTATCGACTAACGGAATCAGGGTACGGATTTTCACAGGTTTCTCTAGTCTTAAACCGTTTAGAGCGTTTCGCCTATTATCGGCAGCCCGCTATATTGGGGCAACATGAATCACCGAAACGGGCATAGCTCTCTCACAACAACCATTCGCCATGGCTACATTTAAGCGCAAAATCCTTAGAATTGAACGTAGAATTTGCGACTCCTAGTCTATCAAGCGCCTATTGAATAGACGCCAAGAGCAAACCCTAGACAGAACAAAGGTTCTATCAAAATAGGATGCTGCCATAGCGCTTAACGTCCTGGCTTGCAGGTTCACATCAATTGCAATATTTACGAGAGCCGCGCTTAAAGTAAAAAAAAAGAGGCCAAGTAAATGACCTCTCCACGAAACCAAAGCATAGAGATTAGCAATAAGGCGTGCTACAGGAGCCCTGCATTAGAACCAGGCTTTCCGGTCGCCAGTTCTACTTTGACAACTTTCCCACCCATCTTTTGAATGCGTTGCTGCTCACGGAACCAGCTATCGTAAGGAACCAACTTAGTAAAGTAGGTATTTTGCAGTTCACGCTGCGTCCGAATTCGGGTCTGGCTGGGCACGCAGGCAGTAATCTTGAACATCCGCATGGGTTTCTCTCCTAACAGGGCAAAATCAAAAACGACAAATAGTTTGAACCTTTAAGAAGGAAAAAAATTTGATTTTAATGTCTGGGAGTCTAAAGTCAATTTCAGTCGCTCAACTTGGCAATTCAGCCTAGATCAACCACCAAAAACTTACTTCAGACATCCCAGAAACTCAACGCAGATCCTTAAAAACTTAGTTGACAATCAACGTCATTCTTATGTGACTGCGTTGCAATCATGAACTTAGCTCAAGCCAGAGCTGATGTAGTCAAAGTACACACCCATTTCCTTACCAGCGTCGGAACCGACCAAGCTAGCGGTCACTTCCTTCATGGCTTGAATCGCTTGCACAGTTGCAGAGATGGGCACACCCAAGGAGTTGTAGGTTTCCTTCAGGCCGTTGAGCACGCGCTCATCCAGAATAGAAGGATCACCAGCCAACATGGCATAGGTGGAGTAGCGGAGGTAGTAATCCAAGTCGCGGATGCAGGCTGCATAGCGACGAGTGGTATACATGTTGCCGCCGGGACGAGTGATGTCAGAGTAAAGCAGAGACTTGGCCACTGCTTCTTTGACAATTGCAGCAGAGTTGGCGCTGATGCTGGTAGCCGCACGAACCCGCAGTTCACCCGTGGAGAAATAACCTTTCAGCTTTTCCAGAGCAGCGGTGTCTAGGTACTTACCTTGCACATCAGAAGCGTTGATTACGGCGGTAATTGCGTCTTGCATGGTGTTGCTTCCTTAAATCCAATCGTTGAAAACTAGTGAGCGTACAGAT
>JBGTOF010000068.1:0-12567 GCA_041742695.1 Elainellales cyanobacterium
CCCCCCCCCCCCCCCTCTCTGAGAATTTTGTCTCATTTAAGCGTATTAGAACCCAGTGCTATTGAGAAGAGCCTTACGTTGTAGAGGTTTATAGGGATGAAAGGTTTGCTTTGTGCCTATAAACAAAAAGCTCAGACTGTGCTTTCAAGCTTCTAAACCGACTGCGACAAATGTTGAGACAGAAAATCCTGAATCTTAGGTTTGCCAATGACACCTTCAATCATGTCTACTTGCTGGCCCGACTGAAACAGCACCAAAGCTGGTACGCCTTGCACATTGCACTGAGATACTGCTTGTGGATTGGGATCGACTTCTATCTTGACGACCTTAAGGCGATCGCCGTAAGTAGAAGCAATCGTCTCCATCATGGGAGACATAAGCCGACAGGGGCCACACCAAGGGGCCCAAAAATAGACCAAGACTGCCTCTGGCGCAGTGATAACTTCTGCGTCAAATTGAGTGTCTGAAATAACTGTAACGAGACTCATACCTGCTACTCTCCTTGCTGCTCTTTCCAGTCTCTCATCTATAGCGACAGCTATAGTGATGAAGTTAAGATCATTTAGCAGAACTCTCATTCTACAAAGGGTTCACCCTATCCCATTCCTGATTGGCGTACTTTTTGCGGCATGTAGGATGATGTTGTTGAGTGATTCCTTTAACACAATTGCAGATTGCAATAACACGACTTTAGCTGCCGCTGGGGTTCTATAAAAAAGCGAGCTGCTGTGCATAGCACGACAGCTCACCTCTATCTTGATCTGTTACTCTGATGAGTTTTGACTAGGGTAGGCAAAGGGCTGTGTCGAGCGTAATACCCCGTCCTCAAACCCGTCGTGCATTAACTCAATTCTACAATTGGTCGAGCTGCGTTTTTAGCGCTTCTAGCTCATCATCGACGGCGGCATCTGTTGAAGCAGTACCCGTATCAGAGGCTGCAGGAAGCGACGTCTGCTCTGTTGTAGCTGACCCACCTAGCAGTTGGGCCTTCATGGCTTCTAGCTCATCATCTACATCGGTGCCTGACTCAAGTGCGGCAAACTGGCTTTCCAGATCTGAGCCAGCTAATTCTGCAGCAGCCTGAGAACGTGCTTCCATTTGCAGAATCTTCTCTTCCATCCGCTCAAACGCACCGGCAGCTGTGCTGGTGCCCATACGGCCCATTGTATTTTGTAGCTGTTCGTTGGCTCTAGCTGCGCTGGCTCGCGCCCGCAGCATATCCTTCTTGGTCTTTGCTTCAGAAATTTTGCCTTCTAGGGCAATGAGGTTGCGCTTTAGCGTGTCAACAGTAGCGGATTGCTGATCAAGCTGGGTTTTCATGGCGTTGGAGGTATCCAACTGCACCTTCTTGCGGTTAAGAGCCTCTCGCGCTAGCGACTCATCTCCCTTTTGTAGCGCTAATTGCGCTCGCTGCTGCCAGTTATTAGACTCAGTTTGAGCCTGATTATATTGCTGCTGCATCCGCTTCTGGCTGGCGATCGCACTCGCAACGGCCTGCCTCAGCTGCACCAGGTCTTCCTGCATGTCAATTAAGGCTTGATCAAGAATCTTTTCTGGATCTTCAGCCGCACTCACTGCCGCATTTAGATTAGAGCGAACTACCCGGCTAACTCGATCAAACAGTCCCATGACGTTTCCTCTTCGATGACAATGAGATGTGCAGTTGCTTATCTAAAACCAAAACATGGAAATACCCTAGCTGCCCCTACGTAGGCGGCTTAATATGGCAGTCCCTGTTAAATTCTTGCTCTATTTAGCACTATTCTACCCGGCAGCACTTAGCCGACCCAAGCCCTACTGCGTATCCTACCGCAGGATAAGAAATGCACGGCAGTGTCTTACGACGCATTAAAGTAGATCAAAGGGCAAAGCACTGACGATAACAAGTTTCATCCGTGTCTCATCTGCAGATCTCGGCATTAGGCCTTGGCATGAGCGACAGGCTCTTGATGTAGCATACCCAGAAATCAGACTACCTTTGCTGAAACCCAGAGGGATGAGGTGCACTGCCGATGTGCTGCCCGCTGTAAAACCTAAAACCCCAACAATTTGACTCAGCAACCCTGCTGGTTTTGGGGCATGCGGTTTAGAGCTGCAAGCACTAACGTCACTATAGCAATCGACCTTGCCGTAAAGCCAGCAGTTCAGAGCCAGATTAAGTGCAGCCGAGTCATGAGGCCAAGCGGGCACGACTCATTTCTTTGTTGAATCCAAGCATTAGCCCAAAAAAAGCGTGCCTAGGCACGCTTTTTTTGGTTCAGATTTGGCTCATAGACAAGCGGATCTTACATCCACTCATGCAATTCAAATCTAGAGTTGGGGTACGTACTGCTCTTTTTCTGGAACAGTGGTGTACTCCGCTACGATTTGCCGAAACTCATCTCCATCAATAGTTTCCTTCTCAATGAGAAGATCAACTAGCCGATCAATCACCACGCGGTTATCGCGAATGATGCGACAGGTTTCTTCGTAGCAGTGCTCCACAATCGAGCGCACTTGAGCATCGATTCGAGCCGAAATTTCCTCGGAATACTCGGAACGAGTCGTCCAATCCCGGCCAAGGAACACTTCACCCTGCTGACTCTCTAGCGAGATCGGGCCTAAGTCAGACATGCCAAATCGGGTTACCATTTGGCGCGCCATGGTCGTCACTTGCTGCAAGTCGTTGCCGGCTCCAGTCGTCACTTCAGAATCTCCGAAGATAACTTGTTCAGCGGCGCGGCCCCCTAGGGCTCCCATGATGCGGGCAATCAGCTGTGAACGTGAGATCAAGCCTTGATCTTCTGAGGGCGTGAACCAGGTTAAGCCCTGAGCTTGACCCCGAGGAATCAACGTCACTTTGTTTACCGGATCATGATGCTGCAACACAGTGCCCACGATGGCGTGACCAATTTCGTGATACCCAATCAAACGCTTGCTCTTGCCATCTACAAGCGGCGTTCCTTCCATGCCAGCTACCACCCGATCGATGGCGTCATTGATTTCTAGCATGGTCATTTCGTCTTTGCGACGGCGGGCAGTGAGGATCGCTGCCTCATTCAGCAGGTTGGCCAAATCTGCGCCTGCAAATCCGGGCGTGCGTCGGGCGATCGCCTCTAACGACACTTCCTTCGCCAGCTTCTTGTTGCGAGCATGCACCTGCAGTACTTCCAAGCGCCCCTTCAGATCAGGCGGATCAACCATCACTTGGCGGTCAAAGCGACCCGGACGAAGTAGGGCAGAATCCAACACATCAGGGCGGTTCGTCGCGGCAATGATGATGATGCCTGTGTTGCCTTCAAATCCATCCATTTCGGTCAGCAACTGGTTCAGAGTTTGCTCGCGTTCATCGTTGCCGCCGCCGATGCCTGCGCCCCGTTGGCGACCTACAGCATCGATCTCATCAATGAAGATGATGCAGGGCGCGTTTTCTTTCGCTTTCTTGAACAAGTCGCGAACCCGAGAGGCACCAACCCCGACAAACATCTCTACGAACTCAGACCCAGAGATGCTGAAGAACGGCACACCAGCCTCTCCGGCGATCGCTTTTGCCAGCAGCGTTTTACCAGTTCCTGGAGGCCCAACTAACAGCACCCCTTTTGGAATCTTGGCGCCCACGGCTGTGAATTTTTCGGGCTTCTTCAGGAACGTAACCACTTCCTGAAGTTCCTCTTTGGCTTCCTCAATCCCAGCCACGTCATCAAACATGACGCCTGTTTTCGCTTCCATCATGAATCTGGCGCGCGATTTGCCAAAATTCATGGCTTGCCCTGGCCCGCCTGGCGCATTGCTAGAGCGACGGAACAGGAAGAATAACCCTCCAATCAGAAGCAGCGGGAACAGCAAATTGCCCAACCAACCCCAAATCGCACTATCGTTGCGGGGAGGATGAATATCTAGGCTGACGCCATCTGTGCGAAGTCGGGAGATCAGATCGGGGGAATTACCGGGTAGATCAACCCGCAAGCGCTGAGCACGATTGTCGAGTTCAGGATCAACCGCCTGAACAATGGCGGTACGACCGTCATCGAACAAGTCCACGCCGGTCACGCGTCCCGCATCGAGATATTCCAAAAAGCGCCCGTAGGTCATGCGGGTACTGGCTGTATTGTTGCCGTAATCAGCGGGGGCGGTTGCAAAAGCGCTTTGCCACACAAAGAACCCGATTACCAGAATGGGTAGTGTCCAGAGTAGGACAACTCTCCAGGATAGTTTCATAACAGTCGTTGCCTCTAAATGCAGCAGCGAAAACTTAAACAGTAAAAAGAGCGTTGAATGTCGTCCAGATTGCTATGGGTCATCAAACGGCGCATAGCACTGATAGATTAATTTTGGCATTTGACCAGCGAAGTAAGCGCTTGTCAGGCCTCAATTACTAAACACAATCACTAAATAGATGTTTAAAGTTTTCGAATTCTGAGAGTGATTCTTAACTAAATTTAACGTATTTTGAGGTGGCTGAACAATGAACCGACCCCAATTGTAGTGAACCTCAGCCTATGTGGGGGGTTAAGAGCCCAGTCTACGGGTGCTCAGGGCTCCAAATCGGCTGCCACGGGCTACGGCGCGCACACCCTTCTTTCTTAGAAATTGGCAGAGGGTACTTGGGAAGTCCTCGTGGGTCGTATTAGGTGAAGCAAGGACTACGCCCAATACAACCTGAGTGCCTCTCATCAAAGCTTGAGGTACATTTCTCAGGTTTAAAGCGCGTTTCTAAAGAAGCTATGCAAACGGCCTATCGGCTTGGTTCTACCGTATATCGATGGCTCGTGACCCGTTAGAGATCTGCACCCATCAGACGGTATGACAATTAACCGAAGTTTATTCTCAGTCGGTGTTAGGGCGGGCGATCGCCACAGCAGCTTCTAACCGCGGCTGATCTAGCTGTCGCTGATGCAGCAGCAGCCAGGATTGCAATAGGTCAGGCCCCTGCAAATCCCCAGTGAGGGCAGCACGCAGAGACTTCATCACGAGCCCTTTCTTGACACCCTGAGTTTTTACTGCATCTTGAATCAGCCCTTGAGCCCCTTCTGCCGTGAGATCAGCCATTGGCTCTAGAGCGGTCAAGATATGGGCAAGCGCAGCGGCTACGCCTGGCTGCTTCAAATGTTGGGCAGCAGATTCTGTAAAGCCCACGTCCTTAATAAATAGGTATCGACATAGGGCGATCGCCTCATCCAACCGCGCCATGCCTTCGCCCACCAGTTGAGCAATCTGCTCTAACCAAGGGCGATCGCCCACCGCGTCAAAGCCATAGCCAGCCTGCTCCCAATAGGGAATCAGCAAATCTGTCAGCGGGGCGGGGTCGAGCTGATGCAAATACTGACTGTTGATCCAGTTCAGCTTATCCCAGTCAAACTTAGCCCCAGCCTTATTGACTCTCTCAAAGCCAAAAACACTCGCAGCTTCATCTAGCGTAAACAGCTCATTCATCCCTTCGGGCGGTGACCAGCCTAACAGCGTCATATAGTTGGCGATCGCAGCTGGAGTGTAGCCCATGTACTGAAAGTCTGAAATGGACGTGACTCCATCCCGTTTCGACAGCTTCGCTCCCTGCTGATTCAAGATCAGCGGCGTGTGTCCAAACTGCGGCACATCCGCACCCAGCGCTTCGTAGAGCAGAATTTGCTTTGGCGTGTTGCCTATGTGGTCTTCACCGCGAATGATGTGAGACATGCTCATATCAATATCATCAACGACCACCACGAAGTTATAGAGGGGCGGGCCAATCTCCGACGGCTTGGCGGCGCGGGCAATTACCATGTCACCGCCCAAGTCACGCCCTTTCCATGCCACTGGCCCTCGCACTAGGTCGTTCCACTCGATCTCGCGGGCATCGTCAATTTTGAAGCGAATGACTGCCTCACGACCTTCGGTCACGAACGCATTCACCTGCTCAGGCGTCAGGTGACGATGCCCGTTGTTGTAGCGCGGGGCTTCGTTGCGAGCCTTTTGTGAGGCGCGCATGGCATCGAGTTCCTCTGGCGTCTCAAACGCACGGTAGGCTAGCCCCTGATCGAGCAGGGCTTGAATTTTTTGCTGATACAGATCTACCCGCTGGCTCTGGAAGTAGGGACCTTCATCCCACGTCAGCCCTAGCCACTTGAGGCCTTCCATGATGTTCTGAGTATGCTCGGGGCGCGATCGCTCTAGGTCAGTGTCTTCAATGCGCAGAACGAAGGTGCCCTGATGACGACGCGCAAACAGCCAGTTAAATACAGCAGTGCGCGCTGTGCCAATATGCAGCGAACCAGTGGGGCTAGGAGCAATCCGTACGCGAACAACCATAGGGTATCTTGCAGGAAAATTAGTTAGAAATTGAAGAAGGAAAAGATTCGTTGAGGCGTTTGTGCGATCCCTATTCTAAGGGTTAACGCGTGAGGGATGTTGCCGACTCGGCATTGGGATAGGTCGGCGTTGGGATAGATAGACGGTTAAATTGCTGGGTTCAGACCAGTACGCATTCTCGTAGGGTGCGATGGCTTGCACACCAAGGACGATGTAATGAGGCGCTGCGAGCCCATACCAGTCGTGGCCGGCGCGTTTCCTAAACGTCTGAAGCGCTTGAGGCGGTTGTGGGAGGTGACTGTGGGTGCGATCGCCCAATCCATGAACCTCTTTGGATCGATCGACACCTGTGATGTGTCTCAAATGGGCGATGCACATCTTAGCAATGCGATCTTTACAGCGGCAAAAATAGCACTACTAGCATTAGACAGAACAAACGAAACGAGAGGTCAGCTTAGCTGACCTCTCGTTTCGTTTTTGGAGAAAGCCTGACTCTCAAAGAGTCAACAGAAGCTCAAACCTAACTCTTACTAATCGATAGAACGGGATCGACGGGGCTCGAACCCGCAACTTCCGCCGTGACAGGGCGGTGCTCTAACCAATTGAACTACGATCCCAAATGGCGCGATTTCTATACTGACGTATGGAAGAGCACTTTGTCAAATACTCCATCGCTTTATTTTCAAAATTGTTCACGATTTCTGCAAAAAACATCCTCTAGATACAGATGCGGCATTCTCTCAGTTAATAGAAACGGTCTTCTAGGCAATGCAAACTTGGCTAGCCCAAGGCAGCGGGCAGGCCAATCTCGCGGCAGGGCAACCGCCGCAGATTAGGCGCAAATCCATCAGGAATGGACTCGGTTACCCATCCACTAACGCCAAAGCGCTCTATCGGCAGCCACACACGGCCTGCCTGAGTAGCAGGCTGCTGCTGCACCACCGGCTGCCCCGTGATGCGAAATCCCTGCTCAAACAGCAGCGTCCCGCTCGGTTCAGACTCGGTGGTAGGGGTTGGTTTGATGGCAAGTTGAGGCTGGGTAACAACGCCGCATTCTAGCAACGCTACTTCGTCTGTGTCGCAGAGTTTGAGGAACGGCGTTTGCACATACCCGCTATAGGGAAAGCTGATGCGGATCCAGCCAAATGAGGGCTGATTAACCTCGCCAGACAGGATAAGAGGAATTGCGGCATTGAGATCGCCTAATGGCGGCGCGCCCAAATCAGCCTCTTGATACACGCGCTCAGTTCGACCTGTGCGGCGGCACTGACCGCCTAAGGCGCTAACGCTAGCAGCAGATTGTGTGCTCGTTTCTGCAGAAGCGGAGGTGGGGGCGGATGGGGCAGGGGACGTTGAGTCACTGGTTTGATGGAGTGGACGGGATTGGGGGCGATCGCACCCTATTGCGCCCACGATCAACGCCATACCCCCCAAAAAAACGGCTGTAGAACACAGGTGCCACATAACTGTCTTTACGAGAGGTGAGGATTAACGGTGAGGACTTGAGAAGTTGTTGGAACCTTGAGATGTGGGCGATCGCCCCGCCAACTGGGGAAGCCGACCGCTCAGACCCGTCATCAGCTTCAGCGCCAAAAATCGCGTTAGGGGAATGCCGCGCATCAACCACAGGCTAAGGCGACGCGTTGCCACGAGGGGCACCCACTGAGTAGAAAACAGCCGATCGAGAATATCTGTAAACCCAAGGATGACCCAATTTTCTAGCTTGCGCCAGCGCTCATAGCGGCGCAGCACTGACACACTGCCGGGGTCTTCGTGGCGCTCGTGCGCGTGCAGAATCACCTCTGCTAACGCTGCTGCATCCCGAATTCCGAGGTTAAGCCCTTGGCCGCCCACAGGATGGCAGCAGTGAGCCGCATCGCCCACCAGCGCCAGACGTGGCTGTATATAGCGATCGCTCTGCATCAACCGTACAGGGAAGAGGGTGCGATCGCCCACTAGCTCTAACTCACCCAACTGCCCGCTATAGCGCCGATTTAGCTCTGCCAAAAACTCTGCTTCGGGTACGTTTAGCCAGTGCTGTGCTTCAGCATGGGGTGCGGTGAGCACAATCTGGCAGCGATTGCCGGGCAGCGGCAAGGTGGCAAAGGGCCCACTCTCCCAAAAATGCTCGCGGGCAATATTGCCGTGGCTGTGCTCAGGTCGAATCACCGCTGTCACACACGATTGCCAATATTGCCAGCCCTGGGTGCCAATGCCAGCGGCCTGCCGCAGGGGCGATCGCACCCCATCCGCCGCAATTAATAGCCGTGTCGTGAGGGTGCGATCGCCCGTTTCAGCGCGCAGTGTCAGACGAGTGCCGTCTGGGGTCTGGGTTGATGCCTCCGCAGAGTCTACCCTTACAAGTTCTGCCGGGCTAAACCAGGTCACATTATCGGCATCCTCTAGCGTGGCCAGCAGCGCCTGCACCAGCACAAAATGCTCAGCTACATAGCCCAGTTCTGCTGTGCCCAAATCTTCAGGAGCCAGATTAACGACAGCAGGGCAGTCGGCATCCGCCAGCCGAATCATAGGAAACGTAGTGATGTGGGGCAGAATCTCATCCCATATCCCTAGCCCCTGAAAAATGCGCCCCGTCAGCAGGGTAATCGCGTAGGCACGATGCTGACGCAAGCCTGCGGTTCTAGGTCTGGCTTCAATTAACGCCACCCGCAGTCCAGAATGCTTCAGAGCACAGGCAAGGGTAAGCCCCACAATGCCCCCTCCGGCGATCGCCACATCATACATCGCCAGATCATCTGAAGCGGATCTGGCGAGGCGAGATGCTGCAATTGGAGAAGTCGGGCCAGTGGAAGAACCATCAGGCAGAATAGACGTGCGCTGTTGATCAAGAACCATGCGAAAACGTCGGAACCGTTGGAATAAGTCGTTGCACTTTATATTTTGGCGCGATCGCCCCACCCTCGCAAGCACTGGACGCCTAGCCTGCTACAAATCGGACGCCTCTAGCCCATAGAGTTGCCGCACCGAGGTGCGACACAGCATCACCAGCGTAAAGATGCCCAACGCCGTGCCCAGTGGCGTGCAGGGCAGCATCAAGCAGCCAAGAATCAAACTAAACCAATACCTCGTTCGCTGGCGGATGCAATTGCCCGAGATTAACAAAAGCAGCGGCAAGCCAATCATCAGCAGCATGACGCCAATAACGAGCCCTAGCGCCAAGACTGCTGGCACATAGAAAAACTCAAACCAATAGAAAACCTCGTAAAGCCCCACAATATTCATCGTAGACACCAGAACCAGCAACACTATGACTGTAGGAATGGTTCCACAGAAAAACGTGAGACCCGCCAGAACGTAGTGCAAAATCGCTAAAACTCGGAGCCCTTCTCGGTCAGATATGGGCTGAGAATTCGACAAGTTGGACATGGATAGACTCCAGAGTTAATCCATCAGCTCGATTGATCAAGCTGAATTTATGACTTGGCAGCAGCAGTCTCATAGAGCTGCCGCACCGATCCCTGACACAGCACCACTAGCGAGAACAGCCCTAACAGGGTGCCCAACGGCATATAAACCAACATCAGACAGGACAACAGCAGGCTAAACCAATAGCCGCTACGCCGACCCATGCGCCGAGCCGACATCACCCATAGCACTGTAAACAGACTCGAAATCAGCAGGCCTGCGAGGCCCACCAGCACCAGCACAAAGCTGTCAAGCCACGGATTAGAGAACGTCACAATGCTGTGCATCCCAGCTAGCACTAGCACTAGCATCAGAAGGGCGATCGCCACTGCAAAACCAGCCAGCACATAGTGCAAAAATGCCAACAACCCCAGCAGTTGCCGCCCTGATGCAAGTTGAGTATTCGACACAGCCAAACCTCTTAAAATCACACCGCGCTGCTCAATCCAGCGCATCCTCTATCATTCCCCTCAAGACATAGGATCGGCGTAAGGCTCCAGAACCGCTCTGGAAACTCTTAGTTTCAACATTTCGTCATCGCCTAGCCCAAGGGCCAACCTGCGGGATACAGCGCTTAACGCGCTGGTTTGAGTGTTTATTGTTGTAAACCCTTCACTGCGCAGAGAGTTCACAACAATAATTGTGCTAAGCAACCTATCAGTTGCACTGGTGGGGAACAGGTGGAAGCCTGAGCAATTGCGGCTGGGAAGAAGTATCAGCAATCCCCTAGGATAACGATTACACCATTCCATTAGTGGTGCAGCGGGGAATTGTTGAGCTAATCCTAACCCAAGATATTCGGCGATTCTGAGGCCATTGGGCAGACCGCCCTCATCTGACATTGGGTTAAACTTCGTCTTAGAAACTCGGTAAACCGCCGACGTCTTTTGCCCACTTCGCGGCTCCAGCAGAACTTAGGCCCGGGCTTTCAACAGGAGATTGCTAATGCGTAAACAGATTGTCGAGTACACCACGCCTTTAGATGCGTTAATTGCCCTAGCCAAGCAACTAAACACCTACGAATCTGACGGCAGAACGAGCTAACCTCAAGCTGCGGCTACGGTTCAAAGGCAGATATCTGCTGGCCATCAGCGAAGACCTACAGGTTGTGGATGGTCGAATTACGCAGATTGACTATCGCTACCACTTCCAGATGAGAACAATCAGGTGATTTTTCGCTACGACAGCACACCTCATTTTCCTGACTTGCCCACATTCTCTCACCACAAACATCTCTCTGATACTGTCATCTCCGCCCATAAACCTGACCTTACTCAAGTGTTTCAAGAGGCGAGCACCCTTGCCGCAGTCAAAGACTGATGAAATTTTGCCTCGTAGACAGGTTTGCTGACAGCCTGATCCGACTGACCAGCTAAAAGCAGACCGCTATCAAAACCGTCGCCTTTGAACTCCAGAATTGAGTGATAATCACCGATGACCCTCGCTACAGCCGCCCAGCAACCAGCAGACTCTAAACCCAAGCTCTCGACGGTGGGGCGGTTTTTGCAATATTTTGCGCCCTACCGGCAAGAGCTGCCCGTGGCGCTGCTGCTGGTCGCCGTTGGGGCGACCACCCAGGCGATCGGGCCGCTGCTGATTGGCTGGGCGATCGACAACCTCATTCTTCAGGGCAATCTGCCGGGGCTGCTGTGGATGCTGGGGGCGCTGACGGTGATTTACATCGTGGGCGTGTGGGCAATTCGGGGGCAGATCTGGCGCATGGGGGGCATTGTGCAAAAGCTGCTGGGCCAGCTGCGGCAGGATATTTTCGACAAGGTGCAGAGCCTGCCAGTTAGCTTCTTTGATCGCAGCGAAGCGGGCGATTTGATGAGCCGCTTGCTCAACGATGTGAATACGGTGAACCAGGCCTTTGGGCTGACCATTCCTCAGGTGCTGGGTCAGACCTTCAGTTTGGTGGGCATCATCATTGCCATGCTCTCCATCAATCTACAGCTGGGGCTGCTGAGTAACCTGGTGGTGCCGCTGATGATTTTTACCACGGGTTTTTTCTCCCGCTGGGCTCGAAGTCGTTTTCGCCTCACCCGGCAGACCATTGGTGACCTGTCGGCCAAGCTCGAAGAAGACATTGGCAGCGTCAAGGAGGCCCAGGCCTTTAACCGCACCCAGCTGAATATCGAAGAGTTTGACAGCCTCAACGCAGCCAATCGCCGGGCCAACGTGCAGGCGGTGGCGGTGACGGCGGCGTTTTTGCCCTCCATCGACTTTCTCAATACCCTGGCTACGGCAGGGGTGATGGCCTACGGGGGGTATCTGGCGGTGACGGGGGTGATGACCGTGGGCACGGTGACGGCCTTTGTGCTCTATGTGCAGCAGTTCTTTCGGCCCATCCAGATTCTCAGTCAGTTCTACACCCAGGCGCAGTCGGCGCTGGCGGGGCTAGACCGGATCTTTCTGCTGCTGGATGAGCCTGCCACGCTGCACGATGCGCTCAACGCTACAGAGATGCCGCCTATCCAGGGTGAGGTACGCTTCGACTCGGTGGGGTTTGGCTACACCCCCAACCAGCGGGTGCTTAAAAACGTCAATCTCTGCGCCCAACCGGGGCAGATGGTGGCTCTGGTGGGGCCGACGGGGGCGGGCAAGAGCACGATCATCAACCTGATCATGCGGTTTTATGACGTGTCGGAGGGGGCGGTCAAGATCGATGGGGTGGATGTGCGCAGCGTCACCCAGGCCAGCCTGCGCCGCCAGATTGGCATTGTGCTGCAAGACAACCTGCTATTTAGCGGCACCGTGGCGGAGAATATTGCCTTTGGCGTGCCCCACGCCAGCCAGGCCGAGATTGAGGTGGCGGCCCAGGCGGCCAATGCCCACGAGTTCATCACGTCGCTGCCCCAGGGCTATAGCACCCGG
>JBGTOF010000120.1:0-1643 GCA_041742695.1 Elainellales cyanobacterium
GATAGGAGGTCTAGAGGCAACTCATCCCCAGCCAGGTAACCGGCCAGATCTTCTGCCGGATAGCCCGCCGTCAGCAGCGCCTGCTTGAGCACGCCGCGATCGCCCAGAGCGATCGCAAAGGTGGTGGGCGACAACCGCTCTCCCAGCCGTGGCCCCACCTGCTCATGACGCTGCAACAGTTCTGCCAGGGGTTTATCGGCCACCTGCAACAGCAAATCTCCACCCGTGCCTGCTTTCAGGGTAGTCAGGCCATACCGTTGACCGAGGGCTTCCAGTTCCTGGGCCACCGACTCGGGCATGGGGTATTTGGCGTGGTCTTGCAGCGCTGCCACCATATCGGCAACGGGCATTCCGGCGGCGCGGGCATTCCAAATGCTGAGGGGGCTGAGGCGGTAAGTGTGGATGTGTTCGGGGCTTTTGACCAGCTCTGCAAAGGGAGCGATCGCCGCCTGGGCCGCCTCGGCGTTGGGGGCGTGGACGTCGAGCAGAACGGTGCGATCGCTCTGGATGATCAGCGCATTGTCGGGGGAATAGGTCATCAGGCTCAAGATGGGAGTTAGGTGTCGGCGGCACTGTGAATGATGCTCTGGCGATACTCTTCAATTGCGTACTTCCATTTCAGGGCGCTCATGGGCATATGGTTTACGATCGCGGCAAGCTGCGGTAGACCAATACTTTCTACGCCACTTGCATGATAAGCCTGGGTCTCAATATGAAAGATGTTGTCGTTCATGGTGCTTAGAACGGATCGATTGTTGGTTTTGGCAACAGACATATCTTCGATTTTCGATAGTGCGTATTGGATAGATGTATCGCTGAAGTCTTCATGCCTCCAAACGGCCATCAGGGCATTCCTAAGGGCTGAGCTAAATCCTGAAGGTCTGCTTTTTGAACGGAGCCTGCGAGGCAAGTCAACCTCGATCGATCTTCGCAGAAAATGACATAGAAACGACGATCAACGGTGAAAACGTTGGCATGCCAGTCGTCAGACGTGTCTTCGCTTGGAGGGAAAGACTGAGACCGGCTCGTCTAGCTAGTTTCGCTGTGCACTTGATACTGGGCATAATTTTCCGGTGACCCCTAACAGTCTAAATCAGCGGCGGCAACTCACCTCTGCATCAAACCGATCAGCTTTCGGCGGTTGGTGTGCATGGGATTTGTTAGCTGACTTTCCTTACTGAGTGCTCTGGTTTACGTGGAAGTCTTAGCGTTTGAGGAAATTACGAACAGCAACGGTCAGGGGATAGTGCCACTGGCGGAGGATTATAATGGTGCGTTACGGAGGGTTTTGCTGGAGAGTGAGCGATTGCCGTATAAACGCACTTCATGAATTTAAACATCAATTTTATATGTCGAAAAATGTGGATTGCAAGTAATGGATACAGATGGGGTCATTTTTAGCACTCAGTGGATTGCAGTTAAGGAATCTCCCAGAGGATTTCAATATCTAGAGCGTAAAGGTAAAGACTCTGTTGCCGTATTTTTGTTCAGAAAACGTGGCGAAAGTCCTGAACAGTGTGAGGTATTAATTCGTCAGCAGCATCTTTGTATTGATAACCGAGAGATGAATGGAAAATTCAGGCTGTTTCCGTGTCCAGTAACAGGAGCATTAGAGGAGAGGGAGTCACCAGAAGCGGCTGCTC
>JBGTOF010000163.1:0-6919 GCA_041742695.1 Elainellales cyanobacterium
CCGGGCCTCCCACGCCGCGATATTCACCTGTTGAAACTCAGCCGGGGTGTCTCCCGTAATAGACTCAATCGCCCCAACCCACTGAATTGCTCCAGTTTGCACATTGTAGTCGTAGAGCATTTGCTCTGTTTGCTCAGCCACGAGCCGAAAGCGCTGCTCACTTTCTTTTAATGCTGCTTCTGCCCGTTTGCGATCGCTCACATCGCGGGTCACCCCTACAATTCCTAGCAGGTTGCCATCCGCATCACGCCAGGGCGACTTAGTCGTGAGAAGCGTTGTCTCCACGCCAGCACTATTAATAAAGCTGTCTTCAGACGTGTCGGCTACCCCTGTCTTCAAAATGTGCAGGTCTTGCTGACGAATCGTAGCAGCTTGGTCTGGGAACAGATCAACGTCCGTTTTACCCATCAATTCATCAACAGAGTAGCCCAAATAGGCCGCCAGATTAGCATTCACCATGACATAGCGCCCAACTCGATCTTTTACAAAAATCAGATCGGGCGAGCTTTCTAGGATGGACCGCAACAACGCATTGCGTTCTCGCAGGGTTTGCTCAAGGGCCAGAGGTGGCTGCATGGGATTTAGAACGATGGCTAAAGACTCAGATAAACACTCTTTTAGAAATCCCAAAAGTATTAGGAGATTCCCCTTCAGAACTAATCTTTCTAGACCATACCGGAAGAATAAACAGTGCGCCTATCTATCTAACCGCGCATCCAATGATACGTTCATCAATGCACCGGAGCAGCGGAATGGGGCAAACGCTTCCACTACCGCAGGCCGGCTACCCGTCCCCCCCACCCGTTACAGTAAGATTAGGGCTGAGTCATCAACACTCAATCGGGCTCTGATTCACTACGGGACTTTAGTGGCATACCCCTAGGACGCTTCATGGACAACGAACAAATTATCATCCTATCCGACCGAGAAATAGAAACGATGCGGGGTGCCTGTCAGCTTGCGGCACAACTGCTGGCCTATCTTGAACCGTTAGTGCAGCCCGGCGTCAGCACTCTCGAACTCAACGCCGCTGCTGAAGCTTGGACGCATCAGCATGGCGCAAAAAGTGCGCCCTTAGGCTACCACGGCTTTCCAAAATCCATTTGCACGAGCGTCAATGAGGTCGTGTGCCACGGCATCCCCAATGCAAAGCACATCTTAAAGGATGGAGATATTATCAACATTGATGTGACGCCCATTCTAGACGGGTTTCATGGCGACACCTCTAAAACCTTCTTTGTCGGAGAGCCTGCACCCTTGGCCCGCAGGCTAGTGGAAGTGACAGAGGAATGCATGATGCGAGGCATTGCTGAGGTTAGGCCCGGTGCACGCATTGGTGATATTGGCGCTGCCATCCAAAACTATGCTGAAGCCCAAGGCTTCTCGGTTGTTCGCGATTTTGTAGGGCATGGCGTGGGGCGCATCTTTCACACGGCACCCCAGATCCCCCACTACGGCACTCGAGGCAAGGGGCGCAAACTGCGGGCAGGCATGGTGTTTACCATTGAGCCCATGATTAATATCGGCACCTATGAAGTGGAGGTGATGGCAGACAAATGGACGGCGCTGACCAAAGACCGTCAACTGTCTGCCCAGTTTGAACATACCGTTGCGGTGACTAAAGATGGGGTAGATATCCTCACGTTGCTGCCAGATTTGGTGACGGCATAATGTTCGAATAGTACCCGAATAATGCTGACTTAAAAATGACTTGAAAAAAACAGAGGAAGCCTTTGGGTTTGTGGCTCTTCTGTGCAGCAATAAAACCACAAACCTAATCATCCGACCACTCAAACGGTTGCACTCGGGGAACTTATGGTTGGTAGCGAAAGACTATGGGTCTGTGCCCTTTAGTTCGTCGGGGTTATGCCTGTGACGCACAGTTTTACAAAATGGCTAAGAGAAATGAGCGACTCTTGGACTCATGTAAGGACTCCACTCCTTGTAGGTGGAGCGATCGCCAGCACCATAATGGCCTGCACCTCGCCACCGGTGCAAACCGACGCACCACCCCCAGCACTAATGTTGGAGGATGTGGCCGAGCCGCTCAGTGAGGCTGAACTAACGCAGTGGCAAATTGAACTGCAACAGCGGATTCAGGCTGATTTAGATATGTTGGGCCTAGGCAAACTAACCTCTGTTGCCGCACCTGTGCCGCCAGAGCTAACGGAGTTTCGCCAGGCCTGGGCAGAAACCGATGCGGCGATCGCCCCCTTCTTAGGGTATTGGGCGCAGGATTGGAACATGCATCCGCACGACTATATGACAGTATTTCCATCTATGGAACCGGGGCATGTGTGTCTAGTGCGCTATCGGAAGGATATGACCGACACTGTGCCGTTTCAGGAGATCACCACCCCCATTGAAGTGTCGATCGCACAGGTTATAGACGGACAACTATTAGGAACGCACACCAAATCGGGGCGATCGCTCCTGTTGCCTACCCCAGCGTTAGCCTATTTGCCCTACGAGGCTGAGTTTCTCGGCACCGTAGAGCCTAACGGCACCCTGCGGCTGTATGCTGCTCAGCAGCCCCCTACTGTAGACCCCACATGGGACAGCAGGATTCAGCAACAGCTGGATGTGCAGGGCTGCACTAGTCAACTACCTGAGCCATCACAACGCCTTTAACCTGGTGCAAGTCCCTTTTTGCAGATAGGTTGATTAAGGCAATGACTGCGGTGAGGTCCCTGCGCAGAGGCTTCACCGCAGTCAACACTCAAAGCAGCGCGTTACGCGCTATGACAACCAAAAATAAGCACAAAAAAAGACCCGCATTTCTTAGGGTCTCCTTGATTCTAAGAATCAGAAAGGGCACCGACGACTTTCCGTGTTTCGTCTCGATGCCCTTGCTGGTTCGCTCCTCACACGCCTAAGAGCATAACAGAATTACGTGCATTCTGTCACTATTTTGTATCAGTTGTTGTGGTTATCAGATGCAGTCAGTCAAATCATATGAACTTATGTTTCCATTGGTTCTGTAAGTAGCTCTCACAGCATTTCTTGGAGCTCGCTACGATTCGGTGCAAACGTTGGCACAGCTAAGACTCGGTAGGGGCCATAGCCTGGAGGACATCCTCTAACAGGCGCGCTAGCCAAGGTTGGGCGATCGCCAAAAGTCCTAGCCGCATTTGAGCCAGTGCGGGGGTTTGTCGTTCTGCCTCGCCCATGAGCCGACAGTCTCGGTCTAGCTGCTCAACGGCGTGACAGAGCAGCATGGCCCATCGCACGGCCTCATCCTGTGCAATAGCAATTTGGGGAATAGCAGTGCAGTCCTCTGGTTTGGGGGATTGGCGGATGCCACATCTCAACTGATCCTGCAGGGCTAGCACGGTATGGAGTAGATGCCGTTCTGCGGGATGCTGCCCCCAGAAGACACCCGCAGGCGATCGCCAAGGCAGCGGATGAGGATGCAGGATGACCCCAATAGGGTGCTGGTGCGATCGCTCTCCTAAACGGATGAGCTTAGCCGTATGACCCAGGCGGAGCAAGGCACAGGTACGGGCGTGGGTTAGCTGCAGTGGCAAGATCTGGGCGGACAACGGAGGCGTGGCGGCTGTTGCAATTAGGGGTGGCGGTGGGGTCTTTAGACAGTGCTGTAACCAAGCCGCAAGGCCGCAATCGCCCACCGTAATCTGAATCAATGCCGACCGCTGTTGCGTAATCTGGCAACTGCTCCACAGGATCTGTTTTAGGCGGGTCGCCGAGTCTTCCCCATGACTCGCAGGATCAGACGGAATCGCAGGATGCGAGGGTTGCAGGGTCAGGGCGATCGCCCTAGCGACGGTTTCTGCAGAGTGTGGTAACAATGATGACAGGTGATGGGCGATCGCCCACTCATAGATCACGTGAGTTTGCGTTCGCACGAGTCGAGGCGATACCGCTTTATGGGCGCTCGCTACAATGTCAGCAAGCTGATGAGCTGGGGAATTGACAAGGGCGATCGCCCTGAGGCGGTCTAGACCGATCTGCTCTAAACAGGCTCCTAGGCTAGACATATCCCCGTGAGTAGTCTTCATTACTTTTTTACAGAAAAAGCCGTAAATCTACGTGCTAGCCCTCGCGCAAATGTAAAGATTTGAAGCTTTCGTAAATCCAGGGTAATAATTTGCACCCAAAGGTCAATTCTGGCATAACTATCAGAAGGTATAAAGTTTAATAGGGAGGCATCATATCGTAATGATTCCTACGTTAATGCCCTAGCGCTCCCGATAAGCTGATGAGAGTCAATGATTTAGGGCTGCATCTCTCCCTTCATAAGACTTTTAGAATTTTGCGTTGGGTTAGCCGTGCTAACTCTCAAAATTCAACCTCAAACCGCACCGTCGCTTGATCAATCCTCGTTGCCCCTGCTTGTCTGGCTTCACTGGTTTTAGTCTGCGGGTTGCTACTTCAACCACCTTTCCCCTTTAATCCAGGTTCCCCCCTCCCATGCAATCTGTATCTTCCTCCCCCGAATCATCACGGCCATTTTTGACCTGGCAACGGATTTTAGACTGGGCGCAAGAGCACTATCGCAGTCGTAACTTTACCAAAGACGAAAAGATACCAGCCCGACCTGGGTTAATTTACTTAGTTCAACGGGGTGCTGTGCGCCTGGTGGGTGAAGCGCAAGTCAGTGCCACAACTAGCAGTTCTCGCCTATCCCGAGTGCCATCAGAAGAAGCTTTTCTGGGGTTTGTCGGAGCAGGTCAGCCGTTTGAGATTGTGGCACAGTCACCGTTTACGCTCCAAGCCTTTGCCCACGTTGATCAAACCTCTGTGATTTGGCTGTATTGGCATGATTTAGATAACTGGCCTCACTTCCGTCGAGAGGTGCTAGACGCGTTTCGGTATCAACACCAGCGCAAGCTGCTGTGGCTGAGCACGCTGGGGCAACGCCGCACGATTGATCGACTGTTGGGCTTTATCACCCTGCTCATTGAAGAATTCGGCGAACCCAGTGATGATGGCTACTACCTGCCTTGGTCGCTGACCCATGCTCAAATCGGCAGCGCCATCGGCTCAACTCGCGTAACGGTAACGCGACTCATGGGCAAGCTGCGGCAAAAGGGGTTGATTCACACCTATGGTGATAATCTAATCGCGCTTCCGGCTGATTCTGCCGTATTGAAGCAACGTCATCAGCAGGCCTAGCCTAGAGATGACGAATCTGAGCGTTATGGGTCACTGAACTGGGGAAAAGTCATAGCCATAGCCAGAGCGATCGCCCGGCAGCACTTCCACTAATTGCATCGCCTGGTTGCGATCGCCCGAGGGCAAAAACCGTACTGTTCCTGTTGCACCTTCAACCGAAAAGACTCCAGACCGCAGCGTCTGCGCTACCCCATCGCGAGTTGGGCTTTGGGCCAGCGCCTGTCCAATACTTTCCAACGCATCGTAGGTCATGGCCGTGCGCCAATTCACATCGCCGCCCCACAACTGGCGTGACTCTTGAGCAAAGGAAGACTGCGGGGTTGACTGGATGATCCAAGGGACTGCGACAACAAGGCCCTCGGCATTGGCTCCACCTACCTGCAGCACTTTGGGGTTATAAAGGCTGTCGCCACCCAGCACCGTCAACTCTTGACGGTTTACGGCAATCACTTGAAGCGCCGGATCGAGGGTTGCTGTATTGGCCGCTAGCACTAGCACCTCAACGCCCTGCTGTCGGGCTTGATTCACAGCGCTGCCTGCATCAAAGCCCGAAGCCGCCAAGTCAAACTCCATCACAACCTGCCCCCCATCGCTGGCAACTGCTGTGGTGAACTCATTTTTGAGAGACAGGCTATAGCCGCTCTCCGAGTTGAAAAACACAGCGGCATTGCGCTGCTGGCGATCTTCTACCATAAAGCGAGACAGCGTTGTGGCGGTAAAGCGATCGCTGGGGACGGTGCGAAAAATGTAGGGCCCTTGTCCAGAAAGCTGCACCGACGTGCTAGTTGGAGAAATCATTGGGAGATTGCCCTCGTTATAAACGGCAGCAGCAGCCAAGGTCGTATCGCTGCCAAAGTGCCCAATCACCGCCAGCACAGTGCTATCGTCTACCAAGCGGCGCGCCACACTGGCCGCTGTGTCGGGATCGTTGTCGTCATTAACCAGCGCAATTTTGATCGGTGTGCCATTAATGCCACCAACTGCATTGATTCGATCTTGGGCATGGGCCGCGCCGCGCATAAGTTCTAACGCTGAATTGACGGATGCCCCTAGCGGCACTGCCACGGCTACAGAATAGGACGCATCCTCGCCGATGCGGGCGTTGTTGAGGTAGATTAGCGCCTCGGGGTCGTTGCGCTGTTGTTGCAGAGACGCTTGTAGCCGCTCGATCGCTTGAGCATAGTTGCCGCTGGCGATCGCCTCAATCCCAGCTTGCTTGTCGGGTGTGGCTCCGGCACTTACCAGCAGGCGATCGCCTACACTAAATCGGTCTTCCAAGGATGCCGTCGTGCTGCCGTCCGAGGCGGGCGGATCGGAGGGTTGCTCAGACCCCCCAGTCGGAATTAATGTGCCAATGCCCATCTGCCGACCAAACCACCAGAACCCTGCCCCAATGAGAGCTAGGGTGACCAGTAACGACAAAATTAGCGCGGGTGTTTCGTTTTTTTGGGCCATGGTGATGAGAACGTGACTCAGTAGGAAGGGGGCTTTCCCAGATTATCTTGGGTAAAAGGGTGAATCCTGATGTTTTTTGATGGGTTGTTACGGGTGCAATCGCCCCAGGGTTAGCTTGTCAGCTCTGAGGAACTCTCTAACGCATTCTTTATCTATAAAGTACCCAGTTGCAGCAGTGGTCTGGCACAGCCAGCAGACTATACCGCTGCCAGCAAACCGTCGGGTTGGTTGAGCGGTAGCAGTGCAACCGCGTCTTTTATACAGAATGCTTACCTTAGCGTCATTGCTGGCGGCGTGGCGCTCAATTTAGCGCGGTTTAACCTATGAT
>JBGTOF010000183.1:0-2216 GCA_041742695.1 Elainellales cyanobacterium
GTGAATGTGAGCAATGCCCGATGCCTCAAGCCAATGATCGCCGTCAAAGGCAAAGGCAAAGGCGATGTTGAATGGCTCGTTACGGGGAGTCATTGGCTAAAGGCAGCGTCAGATGAGATGGGTTGCGGGTGTAATTCTAGGGTAAGTGACGAGAGAGGCGATCGCTCCTCTTGTCTTCATAACATTCGTCAATATCCAGGTAGGACTGTGAGACTGTGTCCGCGAATGGAGCGCATGCTGTTGTGGAACTTGATGGTGGTGGTATTGAGGCTATGAGTATTGAGATTGGATGGGGCGACAGGTGCCCTTGTTCCACCCAATCATCACCCATTTAGACTGACCTAGCTCTGATATTAGGTCTGAAACAACATGATTGAAACTCACATGACTCTGAACCCAAAAGGGATGGTAGGCTATCTCGGACGGGCGTTAATCGAGAGAACGGCATGGCTAAGTTGCGGGTAGGGTTGTTGTTTGGGGGATGCTCTGGGGAGCATGAAGTCTCGCTAAAATCGGCGCAGGCGATCGCCCGCGCGCTAGGCCAGGGCAGCAATGCCGCCAAGTATGAACTCGCGCCAGTCTACATCCACAAAGACGGACGCTGGCAGGCCGGGGATTTGGCGCAACAGGTGCTAACCGCAGGCACACCGCCTGCCTCCTTACCCTCCGAGGCTACAGCAGAGTCCGCATCAGAAGCTGCAGCAGAGGGTGTAGCTTCTGATGCGGCGCGTTCCCAATCCTCAGAGTCTGATCCCAAGAGCCTTCAACCCGCAGTATCCCAGGCGATGGAGCGGTGGCAGTCTACGGCGCAGGTGGCAGGCGTTGATGTATGGTTCCCCATTCTGCATGGTCCCAACGGCGAAGACGGCACCGTACAGGGAATGCTAAAGCTGATGCAGGTGCCCTTTGTGGGGTCGGGTGTGCTCGGCTCTGCAATGGGCATGGATAAAATCGCCATGAAGATGATTTTTTCCCAAGTGGGGCTGCCCCAAGTGAAGTATGTGCCGGTGGTGCGATCGCAAATCTACTCCAACCCCTGCGTCTTTCCCAAACTCTGCGATCAAATTGAGGCAGACCTGGGCTATCCCTGCTTTGTCAAACCGGCAAATCTGGGATCGTCCGTTGGCATTGCTAAGGTTCGCACCCGAGACGAACTCGAAGCCGCCCTCGACAGTGCAGCCAGCTACGATCGCCGCATTATTGTCGAAGCAGCAGTGCCTACGCCTCGCGAAGTGGAATGTGCGGTACTAGGCAACGATCAGCCCCAGGCCTCCGTCGTAGGCGAGATCTCCTACGACAGCGATTTCTACGATTACACCACGAAATACACCGAGGGCTTAGCCGGACTGGCGATTCCCGCTGATATTCCGGGGGCGATCGCCCAGCAAATCCAGGAGATGTCTGTCCGAGCCTTTCAAGCGCTGGACTGCGCAGGGATTGCCCGCGTCGATTTCTTCTACGCCGAAGCGACGGGTGAGGTCTTTATCAACGAAATCAACACCATGCCAGGGTTTACCGCCACCAGCATGTATCCTATGCTATGGGCTGCCAGCGGCATTCCCTTTGAGGAATTGGTAGATCGGCTAGTCCAGCTTGCGCTAGAGCAGCGGTAGCAGATTCTGATACAGATCTTCGTCGTTATGAAAGCTGCAATCTCTTCATGCAAGCCTGTTGGTTCTAGGGGCTGTCATCAATTAGCCGTTAATTGCCTAGAAATGAACGGTCACAGCCCCTAGCCTGCTTTTTTGGGATCGGGCGTGGCAACGCTCATAGCACAAGGCTTTTGGTCGGAATTGATGACACGCCCTGGAGCGAGCACCTCTCCGTCGCTCAATTCATGACGATTATCGCCACCACAATGAGCGAAAAACTCGTCGCAGAATAAACCCTAGAAGAGCAACAACCCCAGTTAAACAAAGAAAGCTTCCAAGCCCCCTACAATAAACTTTTCTCGCCACCTCTCTTCATCTACCCAAGAACGGGTTCTGATGGCTTAGTTTCAAAAGTTACTCTAATAGTTAAAGATGAGACCAACCAGTTCAGTTGCGCCGAGTGCTGGATTTAAACTCTATACAAAGCCTAAAGACTCTTTTCTTGAAATGGAAGTTTACATCATAGATCTAAACTGCTCGACTGCTTCGGTGTAGCGAATGGGCAGCACATACTCCAAGTTTTCATTGGGGCGCGCAATGATGTGAGTTGACAGCACAGAGCCG
>JBGTOF010000185.1:0-6874 GCA_041742695.1 Elainellales cyanobacterium
ACTCAGTTAGTTGGGTTTGCCCCCTCTCAGAAGCAACCGCTACCGGGGGTCAAAGTCTTAGCTACCGCCATTGAACGATTCTTCTTTGTCAAGCAGGGCGCGGCGGCTGTTTCCAAACCCCTACAGGATTAGCTTGGAAAGGGGAGAACTGGATTCAAAGTCCCCCTTTTCAAGGGGGATTTAGGGGGATCTTCCAGGATATGGCTGATGACCACAAAATCTGTGTACTTAGTAGATTGCGCTGGCCATAAGGTTAGGGATATATCCTCACGACTGGGTGTTTTAACCGGCACTCCACTAGGGTCTACTACGATGACAAACTCATCTCATCTTGGTTTAATCGGCGAATTGGATCCAGGTTGATGTTCTTTGATTGCCCGGGCGATCGCTACCATGCCTAACACGGACACCCCGGCATGGCGAAGTACCTGACAGGTGGCTCGAGCGGTCGCGCCGGTCGTATAAATATCATCAAGCAGCAACACCGGGCGATCGCCCACTTGACGCGAGAACCCTGGCGCAATGGCAAATGCACTCGCAACATTGTGCTCTCGTTCTGCTGTGGATAAGCCAAACTGAGCGGCTGTCATTTGGTTGCGCACCAACGTCTGCGGCATCATCCGTAGACCCGTGCGTTGGCAAAATGCTTGGGCCAATAGCTCAGCTTGATTAAACCCACGTATGCTGAGTTTGTCTGCATGAAGGGGAATAGGCACCACGACTGGACTGCGGGGAATGCCCACGCGCTGCTTTTTAGACGCGTGCCAGCGGTCGGCCAGCCAAAACCCCAAGGGCTGTGCCAATTCTGGATGGTTGTGATATTTCAACGCGGCGATCGCCCGGCGAAGTGCGCCATCATAGCGCCCCGCCGCGAACAGCGGCATCTCCCCTGCCCACGGCTGTTGCTCGAGCGTCAGTTGGCATTCCTGCACCTGCTGCCAACAGGCATCACAGCAGTCGGCTGCTGCCGACCGCTGGCAGAGCGGGCAAGTGGGTTTTAGCACCAACGATAATAACGAACGCAGCCACGTCTGATGGGTCGCCATTTAAGTTGCCATGCGTACAGAATCTAGTTGGAGTCTTACTGCGGGGCGTTCAGATAAAAGAAGAAAGGACTACGTCAATTGATGACGCGCTTTAGGAGTAGGCTTCAAGTTTTTGCCAGCGCCAGATTGAGGGCGATCGCCTCAACATACCCTTAGATATAGCTATAGCCACTCAAGTTAGGACAGAGCCGTCATTCCCGCGTAGGCGGGAATCCACTAGCCACTAATTGCTCTCGAATAGATTCCCGTTTCCACGGGAATGACAGACAGGGCTCGTTGCACGCAAAATGTCTTAATGATGTCGGCTATGGCTATAGATTCATAATTCCGCACATTGGTTCAGGATTTAACACCAGCTCCGACATTGTGGCAGGTACCTAGCGGGCTACAACTCGGCGCGTCCTAGACGGTCTGGGTACAGCCTGGGTTGACAATAGGGCCAGTTGCCAACAGTAAGATTGATGGAAGACGCAGTTCCGATCCGTAGCAAACTTTTTTAACCTGAAGAAAGGCCGTAGGATGGCGATCGCCCCTACCGGGCTGCATCGGGTTTTATGTTTTCTTGCTACATGTCTTAATCGATGGTTGATCTATGCCCCAATCTTCTCCCGCTCCTTCGTCCCCTACTCTGAGCTTTACTCTCAATGGCAAACCCGTGCGGCTGCGGCAAGAGTCGCCCACGACCACCCTGCTGCACTACTTAAATCAAAGCGGCAGTACCGGCACAAAGGAGGGCTGCGGCGACGGCGACTGTGGGGCCTGCACAGTGGTGATTGTGGGCAAAGGGGCCGATGGCAAGCCCCAGTATCAGGCCGTGAATAGCTGCCTAATCCCGTTGGGGTCGCTGGCGGGGCGTGACGTGATTACCGTAGAAGGTGTGGCGAATGGAGTCCTGCATCCCGTTCAGACGGCTATGGTCGAAACGGGCGGGTCTCAATGTGGGTATTGCACGCCGGGATTTATCATGAGCCTGTTCGCAGCTTACTATGACGGCGTAGTGGATGATGCGTCTGTGGAAGGCAACCTCTGCCGCTGCACCGGCTATCTGCCGATTCGTCGCGCAGCGCAGCAGGTGACAGGGGCGCAGGCCTGCGATGCGTTTGCGGCACAGTTGAGCCAGTCAAACCCCGTGTTAGAACCCTGGAGTTTGATTCAAGAAGAGCAGTCGTTCTTTCGGCCTGGAGATGTGCGATCGCTCCTCAACTTGATGGCGGGGCACCCCACCGCCACCCTAATCGCAGGCGGCACCGACCTCGGGCTAGAACTCAGCCATCAGCGACGGTTGTATCCGGTGATGATTTCACTAGAAGCGGTGGCAGAATTGCAGGGCATATCCCAAACGCCCGATGCCGTGACCATTGGCGCAGCCGTGCCCCTCAGCCAGATCGAGCAGACCCTAACGGGCGTATTTCCTAGCTTGGATACGATGCTCTACTGGTTTGCGGCGCGGCAGGTGCGGAATCGCGCCACGATGGGCGGCAACCTGGGCACTGCGTCGCCCATTGGTGATTTGCCGCCGGTGCTGTTGTCGCTAGATGCGACCTTGACGCTAGTCAGCCAGCCGCATCCTAAAGCCGACCTGCAAGAACGAACCCTACCTGTGGCCGACTTTTTCACCGGCTACCGAGAGACCGTGCGGCAACCCGGCGAGGTGATTCGCCATGTCACCCTTCCCCAAACCGTGCCCGATGGAGCGGTGCGTCGCCTCAGCGAGTCCTATAAAGTGGGCAAGCGGGGCACCGACGATATCAGCATTGTGGCAGCAGCCTTCACGGTGGATTTGGATAGTGAAGACCGCGTGGTGCAAGCACGACTGGGCTATGGCGGTGTGGCTGCAACTCCAGTGCGGGCGATCGCCGTGGAAGAGGCTCTCATCGGCCAGCCCTGGAGTGCAGAGACAGTGCGATCGCTCAAACCCATGCTGCATGATGCGTTTACCCCGCTGTCTGATCTGCGGGGCAGCGCCAGCTATCGACGGCGGTTGGTCGCCAATTTATTTGAAAAGTTTTTTCAGGAGAACCAGTCATGAGTACCGTTGGCACCCCCAAGAGCCACGAGAGCGCTGAAGGGCATGTGACTGGGCGCGCCGTTTATACCGATGAGCAGCGGCAGCCCGCAGGGATGCTGTCACTATGGCCGGTGGTGGCTCCCCATGCCCATGCCCGCATCACCCGCATTGACCCGAGCCCGGCCTATGAGATCGAAGGATTGGTGACGGTGCTCACCACCGACGATATTCCTGGAGAGAACGACACCGGCACGATCGTCTGGGATGAAGCCCTATTTCCCACGGAGTTCGTCAAGTATTGGGGCATGCCGGTCGTGTGGACTGTGGGCGAAACAGAAGATGCGGCAAGACTTGCGGCATCGAAGGTGATTGTGGAATACGAGCCCTTAGAACCGATTCTCTCGATTCAAGCGGCGATCGCCCAAGACAGCTTCTTGGAGTTTCCTGTCACGGTAGAGCGGGGAGATGCCCAAACCGCCTTGGCCGACGCGCCCCACACCCTAGAGGGCGAGCTAGAGATGAACGGGCAAGATCATTTTTATCTCGAAACCCATACCAGTTGGGTGATTCCCGATCTGGAAGGGAACTACCAGGTGTACTCGTCCACGCAGCATCCGACCGAAACCCAAGTGGTGATTGCGCGGCTGTTGGGGGTGCCCAGCAATCGCGTGGTGGTCACCTGTCTGCGCATGGGCGGCGGCTTTGGGGGCAAAGAAACCCAGGCGAACCCTTATGCGGCAGTCGCGGCGATCGCCGCTTATAAAACTGGGCGTCCGGTGCGCGTTAAGCTCAAACGCGATCACGACATGATGACCTCGGGCAAGCGCCACGGCTTCTTAGGGCAGTACCGCATCGGCTATACCGATGAGGGGCTGATTACAGCGGTGGATATGGATCTTTGCTCCGATGGCGGCTGGAGTGTGGACTTGTCGCCGCCTGTGCTGTTGCGGGCCGTGCTCCACGCCGATAATGCCTACTATTTTCCTCACATGACGGTGCGGGGGCGCATCGCCAAAACCAACAAGGTCTCAAATACGGCCTTTCGCGGCTTTGGCGGGCCCCAGGGAATGCTGGTCATTGAGGATGCGGTGGATCGGGTGGCGCGGGCGCTGGGGCTGCCGCCGGAGCTGGTACGGGAGCGCAATTTTTATCGAGGCACCGGCGAAACCAACACCACCCACTACGGGCAAGAGGTGGTCGATAATCGGCTGGCTTGCATTTGGCACGAGGCGATCGCCAAAGCCAACCTAACAGAACGGCAGGGGGCGATCGCCCAATTCAACACCGCGCATCCCCACCGCAAGCGCGCGCTGGCGATTACGCCCGTCAAGTTCGGCATTTCTTTCAACAAAAAAGTCTATAACCAAGCAGGGGCGCTGGTGCTGATCTATGCCGATGGCAGCATTCAGCTCAACCACGGCGGCACCGAGATGGGGCAAGGGCTGCATACCAAAATGCTGCAGGTGGCGGCGCGCACCTTGGGTGTCCGGGCTGAGCGCGTTCGGATGATGCCCACCAGCACCGACAAAGTGCCCAACACCTCTGCCACAGCGGCCTCGAGTGGCTCCGACTTGAATGGGCAAGCTGTGAAGGATGCCTGCTCCACCCTGTTGACGCGACTGGCCCCAGTGGCGGCCAAACTGCTGGAGCTAGACGGCCCTGAAGAAATTGACTTTATCGACGACTGGGCCCTATGCCGCACCTATCCCAGCCGCCACGTGCGATTTGAGGCGGTAACGCAGCAAGCCTATGACGACCGAGTGCCGCTCTCTGCCACCGGCTTTTACCGCACGCCCAACATTTATTGGGACTATGAGACCAATCGAGGACGCCCCTTCTATTACTTTGCCTACGGTGCGGCGGTCAGCGAAGTGGAGGTGGATGGCTTCACCGGCTGCTTTAAGCTGCGTCAGGTAGATATCGTCCACGATGTGGGCGAGTCGCTAAACCCCTTGGTCGATCGCGGGCAGATCGAGGGGGGATTTGTGCAGGGCATGGGCTGGCTTACGATGGAAGACTTAGTGTGGGATGAGCAGGGCCGCCTGCGCACGATCGCCCCTAGCACCTACAAGATCCCCACGATTGGCGAAATTCCTGAGCAGTTTGAGGTCCATCTATTAGAACGCGCTGCTCAAGAGGGCGTGATCTATGGCAGCAAAGCCGTGGGGGAACCTCCGTTGATGCTGGCGATATCAGTACGAGAAGCAATTCGGGGGGCGATCGCCGCCTTTGGTCAAGCGTCCGCCGTTCCCCTCGCCTCGCCTGCTACTCCAGAAGCCATCCTCGACGCCATTGAAGTGGTGCAGGCCACAACGTCCGCCGCCGAAACCCGCCAACCTGTGCTGTTTGATTAGAGTCTTATCGGTTGCACTCACTGAATAAACCTTATCGAAAATTGAACCTATAGAATCAATAGCAGGAGCAGAGACCAGGTGCATCCGATGAAAATGACCTATGCCGGGTTGCGGACGAAGTCTGGGATTCTATGCAGTTTGCCAGGACTGAAGGTTCAAGAGTTTGAGGCGCTGTTGCCCAGCTTTGCTATGGCCTGGGACACCTTCATTCAAGAGACCCTCCAGCGTGAGGGGCGCATACGGGCAATGGGAGCCGGTCGCAAAGCACACCTGATGCTGTTTATCCTGATGTATTTTCGGCTCTATCCCACCCAGACGGTGCGGGGGTTCCTTTTTGAGATGAGTCAGGCCCAGGCGAATGAATGGATTCATCGCTTGACCCGAGTGCTGAACCAGGCGTTAGGGTACGAACGGCAGTTACTGGAGCGAGACCCGGCTAACCTGGAGACGGTTCTCGTAGCACTATTCGATAGCGCGCCCGATCGCTGCTAACCGTTCCTAGCCACCCCCAGCCCCGATCTCAGCCCTTTGGCACTCTATTTGTCTCCACCTAGATAGAGAGGCCTATGCCCTTACCTTTGTTATGTTGGGTGAAACTCTCTGACTTTGGGAAGACTTAAGGGGCATCGACAAAACCTAATCACCCTGACCTAATCACTAGACCTATCTGGCCCAAGCTTACCTACAACGTTTGGGCAATTTAGGCACCTACTTATTTTTGGGCACTCTTCATTTCAAGGACGATAATATGCCTACTCGCAACACCGATCCTCAAGATCAAGACTTTGACAAGTCAGTTAATGCCCGTCCCGTCACCAACGACGAAGTTGCCTATCGTGACGGCTACGTGCGCGGCAAATCAGCCGAGCAGATTGAGCAAGACCGCCTCCGCGCCGCTGACGCGCGCGTATATGAGGAAAACGCCAGAGTGCGGGCCGACAATGGCGTCTCTTCCGGCTTGTTATTGGGTTTGGCACTAGCCGCCGTAGCGGCGGTAATTGGTGGTGCAATCTATGTCTACACTGCCGATCAGGGTACTGTGACGCCTACACCCGAGGCCACCACGCCCCAACCGGCTAACAACGACACCACCATCATTCAACGCACCATTGAGCGTACTCGGGAAGTTGTTGTACCCGTCCCAAGCAACGTGCAGACGCCCCCCCCCGTCAACGTTGAGGTCAACACCCCCCCCGCCCCTGCTCCTGCGCCTGCGCCCGCTCCTGCGCCTGCTCCTGCGCCTGCTCCTGCGCCTGCTCCTGCGCCTGCTCCAACAGAGGCTCAGGGGCCGCTTCCGCAGCGATGTCTGACGCGACCGCCGCACCAGCGTCGGTTTCCGCCGCCGTTTGGATTTGCGAGGATTCTGTATGCAGCTCCTCCAGCGTGACATCCACTACCGCGGGCAATTCCTCGGCGGCGGCCGTCGGTCGAACCGTGATCTGGCTCATCTCACGTTCTATCTGCCA
>JBGTOF010000215.1:0-3826 GCA_041742695.1 Elainellales cyanobacterium
CAGCGTTATATCAATTCTCTTCTCTAAATCAGAACGACGGCTTGTTGGATGAGGGGGATAGGGAACTCAGTTCCCCCTCCCCCTCCGTCGTAGCCCAACTTTTCAGAAGTGAGATTAAGGGGGTTTGAGGGCACCGCGCGACGCGCGGTGCCCTAAAACCCTCAATGTGCCGTGCGCGATGCGCACGGCACATTGAGGGTTTGAGCGTATCCCGAACTCAGGTTAGTTATCCAGTTAAGCTTCCTTCCGTCGGTCGGAATGACACGCAATGTCATGTTGAGCGAAGCGAAACATCTCTGACGATGGGCTTTGACGCTGGACGCTTGTTATATTGGAGCACTCTTAAGCTATTCCGCACCCCCTGGCGCTGATGGCTATAGGCCATTGCACTGTCCCAGTTTTTGCCACTGGAAGGGGCCAATGTCCTAAGCGCGATGGCCATCGCTAGATTTCATCATTTCGTCAACGTTGCCACGCCCTACCAAGCAACAGGCTAGGGGGCTGCGACTGCTGATTTTTGGGCCATCAGCGGTCAATTGATGCAATTGATGACAGCCCCCCTATCATTGGAGACTCAGGTAGAATAGGCTGCGGATCAGCAGTAATGCCCGCAGGCTGGGCTGCCGCCACACTTCAAGAAAGCCAAAGGTGATGAGTTTGGCGAATCGGGTTTCGCGGTCAGCGTCAGTGCCCGTTGGGGGCTTGGGAAATGAGGCAGAGGATGAGGGGTGCGATCGCTCAAGGCGGTGCAGCAAAACCCGGTGTATTCGGTGACTCACTATTGGAGGCAGGCAATAGTCCCCTAGCAGCGGAGTGGATGCTAGAAGCTGTAGAGCAGTGTTAGCAGTATTTGCTGCAAACATCCGGCTAGGAGGTATAAAACTCCTAGCTTCAGGCAGAGCTGATGCCAAAACTTAGGCTGGAGCATACCTGAGGTAGAGTTTGCTTTACCGGCTGGCGATCTGGCCCTGCTCGGTGACTTAGTGGGCGGTTAGCTGACCCCGAATGGCTCCGTCAGGGAACTGGGGGTTGTGGACATTGATATAAAAATCGGCGGGATTGTTGAGAATCCGCTGGACAATGCCAGCCTCACCCGTGGGAAACTTCCCTTCTTCGCCTTCCGTCAGGCAGTCAGCTGCATTACCGTTTTCTGGGCCAGCCATCGCTGCGACCACCGGGCCATTTTCTCCCATGGCACCTTCATGAATATGGGCTGCCATACCGCTGCCCACTGGCACTAGCTGGATGCTAGAAACTTCGAGGACATAGCAGAGGGTTGTATCATCTCCGTCGATGCCGAATACGTAGGCGCTGCCGGTACCGGTGGGGTCACCCACCATCTGGCTCATATCACCACTGCTGGGCACTTCGGCGCTGCCGTGTAGTGTTGTCGTTAGTACAGCATTGGCGTGTCCAGCGTTGGCATTCTGAGGCGCTAGCAGGCCAAGTCCTAGGGCAAAAGCCCCGACGGTTGCACTGAGACTGTAAATTCGATTTCTCATAAACTGTATCCTTCTTAGTTGAACTGTTGTCGTCGGACAAGCGCAGAATGGTAAAGCCAAACAGCGACGATGTATCCGACGCATCTATGAAGTATTACGACTGAACGTTGGTATTGGATGTAACAGTTAGGTTGGTAACCCTAAAGTAAAGCGTGAGTTCGACAAGAATCAAAGCCTGAAAGTCTTTCAGAATAAAGAGTGTGGAAATTAAAGCTTTTCAGCCATAGGTGAATAAGAACTTTTTGTGAAGGAAACCGGATTAAACTTTCAATAGCGAGCCTTATTGACACAAGATTGATTGGTCAATGATTTCTGAAGCTCTTGTCTTGTAGCAGATTTAGCGATTAGGAGTGTTCCAAGGGAATAGTGATCCAGTTGAGATTCCTCCCTTACTTGAGTTCGGGATACGCTCAAACCCTCTTAACCCGAACTGACGTCCTAGAAAACAAATTTCATGGGTACTATCAATTCTCTAAATCAGAACGACGGATTGTTTGAGGAGGGGATTGGGGCACTGCGTTCCCCACAAGGGGGCTTCGCCCCCTTGCCCCCATTTGTAGCCCAAATTTTCGGAATTGATATAAGGCTGAAACCTTTGGTCGTCAGATCCTTTATTTCTTTGCATCTTTCTGCCCCCTGGCATTAGAGACTCACGTTGACCCAGTAAAAGTGTGCCAACTGGCCGGGTTTATCTGACAATGGAGAATGTCTGCTCTAACGAGCGGAGTCATTGTTCTATTGATGGCTGTTGCGGCTGCCGAAGATGGGCACACCGCGCCCCCAACTCCAGGTTTGATAAGGCGAATGATCAGCATTTCCTCTTCAGTGCTCGACGAACTGCTGCAACGGTTGCCTCAGTTGCGACCCCAGCTTTACTTCAAGTCGTCGCTGACGGCGCTTTCTCACGCCATGGAAGACCAAGTGTTGGCCTCAAATGGCGACCCCTTGGTGATTGCGAGCTTTCAGCGAGAGCGATTTTATCGACAAGAGGCCCATCGCTATGACCGCATCGCCAAACTAACTTCGCAAATCTATGTGCTGGCTGCGCCTGAAACCAGCTTTATGAGCGGGTCTGATCAGTATGAAACCATTGCCTTTGATCCGTCCGATCAGCTGAGTCAAGAGTGGCATTTGGTGGTAATTGGCAGTAGCTATGCGGCCTGCTTGATCTGCCGAGAGCGGCAGAGTGGGGGCGATCGCCCGGCAGTGCCCGAAGGCTCGATGGATCAAAGCCGCCGCTTTGAGGGCATTTGGACCTTTGACCGCCAGGTGAGCTTGCAGGCCGCCGAGATTTTGCTCGATCGCATTCAGCGCTATCGCCCCACCCTAGCCGCCAAAATTGACCAAGCCAAAGCGCTGCTCGCCCTCCACCCCGATCCCGTGCAAGATCTGGCCGCAGACCCCTTTGCCCAACGGCTCATCACCCACCTTCAGGCTGGGCACTATAAGCTGCTCAAAGCCTATCGCTCTATTACGGCCCAAGAGCAGCGTGAGCGATTGGTCAACTCTATTACCGCCGCGATTCGCCAATCCCTTGATCCCGATTCTATCTTTCGGGTGGCCGTGCAGGAACTGGGGCAGGCACTGGGGGTCTGCCGCTGCCTGGTCTACCGCTGCAAATCAACCGACGACACGGCGGTGCTGGGGTTTGAAGCCCGACGCAGCGACGCCATTCCGTCTTTGCTCAATGAACCGTGGCCGTTAGCGACAAATTCCATCTTTCAGGCCATGGCAGAGGCGCGGCAGTCGGTGGCGATCGCCAGCCTGAGCGCCGAATCCACCCTTGACCTCCGCCCGATTCAGCCTCAGCTCGACCGCTGGCAGATCAACGCCCTGATGATGGTGCCGGTGACCCACCAGGGACGGCTGCTGGGCGTAGTAGAACTGCACCACTGCAAGAGTGATCCCTACCTGTGGCCTGAATCGGATGTGCTGCTGGTCGAGGCGATCGCCAGTCAGCTTGGGGTCGCCATCATTCAGTCTGAAGCCTACGCCAACCTAGACGAGCTAAATCAGCAGCTCGAAGCCCTCGAGCGCACCCGCAGCAACCTGATTGCGATTACTGGGCACGAACTGCGCACGCCTCTATCTACCATTCAGGTGTGCCTAGAAAGTTTGGCGACGGAACCGGATATGCCCTTAGAGCTGCGCCAAGTGATGCTCAGCACGGCCCTGTCCGACGCCGAACGCATGCGCAAGCTAGTGCAAGACTTCCTCACCCTGTCGCGCTTAGAGAGCGGTCGGGTGGAGTGGCATCTAGAGCCGATTGAGATGCAGGAATGTATCGATCTGGCGCTAAGCAGCCTCAAAACCCCAAAAGCTGA
>JBGTOF010000216.1:0-5398 GCA_041742695.1 Elainellales cyanobacterium
AGGCTCTGATGAATCTACGAAGCAAGCTTGGAGGCTTGAGGTTGGGTTCGGAGTCCTCCCCTTAGCGATATGCTTTTAGGATAAATCCAGGGGCGTACCGCTTACATACAAGGTTGGGTGCAGCGGAGCGAAACCCAACAAAGGCCTGCTGCTGTTGGGTTTCACTTCGTTGCACCCAACCTACGAGAACTGAAGAGGATTGGGAGCTGAGTTCCCCAGTCTGCTTTAGCAGACTTTCGCTATGAGCCAGGGAGTTCACTCTCTGGTGGTTGTGGCCGGAGTCCCTTAACCTAATAGGCATTTCGGGAATAGTTTGGCCACCTTGACAGGGCTGGGTAGGCAGTGCCCACCCGTAGGAAGAAAGTTTTTCAGCCGCTACCGTATGTCTCGCGATGCTCCCAACCGATATGGCTAGGCGATGCGCCCAACGGTGACTAGCGATCAAAAAAGACCCGTGGGCTGGGCCACAGGTCTGTAGGAGGGTATTTTGTGGGCGATCGCTGCGGCGGCGGCACGGACGCATCGCTAGGCGCTGCGGCGGCGGGGGCGCTTGCGCTCTGACTTTTTCTTGTAGCCGATGGCCTGGGCGGCGTTGCTGTCGGGGCCAAACTGAGCCCGCACGGCTTCTTTCATGCCCAAAATAGAGTTGTGAAACTCCCATTCGGCCTGGCGGGCGTCATCGGAGGCGGCTTTGACCATGGCTTGCAGCTCGGTTTCTTTTTGCTGCATGGCCAGCATGGTTTCGTAGTTGGCTTTAAGGGCTGTAGGGGTCGCATCGGTGCGAACGGGGATATAGCCTTCGACGGTGCCGAGAGCGATGAGAGAGTCGATGTCGGTACTGATGGTTTTGACGGGCAGACGACGGGTGATGTTGATAACGGGCATGGTGATGACCTCTGCTGGTAGTTGTATTGATAAACAGGATGAAACAGCCTGCCTGAACTGATTTCAGGAATGGTGACGGAAATTTGGGGCAGCGACGAAGGGGCTCAGGTCAGGCGATTAGAGACGACGGTTGGGGCGCAGCGTCTAGTTGTCTCGTCTATTGCCAAGATTGCCCGGTGCAGGAAGCATATTGCGGCCTCAATTGGAAAGATTGTGACCAAACATCAGCGGTTTTGATGAAGCCTGGATGAATGTTGCAACGGGTCGAAGCGAGGGGTGGGGCAGCAGTCGTGATGCAGGGCGGGAATGATTGATTTAAAGCAATGACAGAAGCACTGTGCATTGAGCAGGTAAGGGCGCAGCGGGCGACTATTCGAAGTTACTCTATGACAGAAGCATTGTGTATTGACTACTTGAAGGATTGTGCTGTTGCAGCAGCATTGTCGCGCCGCAACTTAAGATGTTGCGGCTTCGCACTAAAGCATTGCGGCCTCACAGTAGAGGATGCAGCTCTGACAATAGAGCGGTGGAGTGCTGCAATAGGCGAATGTTTTAGAAATAAGCCTCTGACGCGATCGCTACTATGACACCATTGCAGCTAGTACAAATGGACAATGCCGATTCAAGATCGGAAAAGTGCTTCGTACCAAATGCTGCTTAGTTATCCCCGATTCCGGAGGGCGCATGGCATGCGCCCCTACCGGTTGGCAGATTGGGAATCGGGGGTATGGACTTCGGATTCGGTATTAAATCGTTTCGCGATTGAGTTGGATAAAGTCGAGCTGAGAATCCTGCTGAAACTGTTCTTCTTTGGCGGCAGGGTTTAGGTGAGCGCTAGCAGTCTTTCGAGCCGGTCGTTCTTTGGCATCAAGCATCTTCAACCCGCTTCAGGGCCACAATGACCGCTGTCAGCCACAGTAGACCAATCACCACTCCGACGATGACGTCGGTGGGCCAGTGGGCTCCTAGCACCAGGCGCGAGCTGACGATTAGGCTAATCCAGACTGCGATCGCCAGGGTGATCAGGAGCCTTTCAACCCAGCTGCGCGAGGCGCGACACCACAGATAGCCCAGCAGCCCGTAGACCGTAATCACCACCACCGTGTGCCCCGACGGAAACGAGTGTAGCCCCGAAGCCGCTACCCCATTGGCAATTAGATCGGGGCGATCGCGGTTCCAGTAGCCCCAGCCGATCCACACCAGGGCAAACTGTAGCCCGTAGGCCATCATCATTGTGGCCGCTAGCAGGGGCTGCGATCGCGCCACCATAATGCCCACAAACACTATTACCACAGGCACCATGCCGAGCAAATTGCCGGGCGATTCCCAGGTAATGGATCTAGAAAAGCTCAGCGGCAGGCGATCGGCCAGCACGGTCAGCATGCGGGCATCCCAGGCCTGTAGCCCCTGGTCGGTGTAGGTCTTAACCCCCACCGTCAGGGCCAGGGTGATCAACGCGCACAGGCCCAACCCAATCGCCAGGGTACCGGCCCACCGCCGCCAAACCGTTTGAGGCACCTGGCGACTATCCTGCCAAAACTGATACCAACCCCGTTTGAGAACCTGAGACGTTGTCCAACGCGCCATACCGAATTCAATTTCCGATAGCCATGGTGATCGTAGCGGGCCTGCGTTGATGCCTTGGCCCAGCTTACCGGACCAAGCGGCACAGGAACTCAGCTGAGATTTACGGAGAAATGCGGCGATACCGAGCCTGAACCCCAAGATGAATGCCGTAGGCAATCAGACCGAGGGCAACAATACCCATCAGCCAGGCGCCGTAGGGCTGCCGCTGAAGCGCTTGCAAGGCACCTTCCGTGTCTGCGGACTGAGTGGCATCATGGGTGCGGGCGGCTTGAATGAAGAAGAAGCCAATGATAAGGGCGACAACCCCTTTGGCGGCCAGCCCAAAGCGCCCAATGCGAGTTATCCACTTTTCTGTAGCAATGTCTACTTCAGACAGCTTCAGCTTGCGGCGAAATTTGGTGGAATAGGCGCGGTAAAAGCAGTAAAACCCATAGGCTATGCTAGCTACGCCCGCAGCGGCCACCAGCCACCGACCAAAGGGCTGAGACAGCAGGGTAGCTGTTTGGCTCTGGTTACCAGAACCGCCGCTGCCAGAAGCAGAATTCCCAAACACTATTTTTAGAGCAGAAAAAGCCAAAGCACCGTAAATTATGCCGCTGACTGCGTAGGAAAGGCGTCTGCCAATCGCGCTCGCACCACTGTCGTTGTGTTCTGGATCTTTCGCGGCCTCCACAAATCGCCAGAGCACATATCCCAACAATCCAACGGCAACCAGAAATAGCATCACCTTGCCAAAGGGTTGAGATGCGATCGTTTGAAAAGCGCCCTGGGTACCAGTGACCCGACCACCCCAGTCAACGGCGGCCATAAAGGCGAGAACTCCGATAATTATGTAGACGACTCCCTTGGCGGCGTAACCAAATCGAGCTAGTCGTTCGATCCATTGTTCTGGCTGCTGCCCTTGGGGATTAATATTTTGAAGATCCATGGCTGTGTTGCCCTATAGCGTTCAGCTAACTTCTGGCTAAAAAAATATGCCAATCTATCCAGATGCAATCAAGCCCAAAGCTGCCCGCGAATGCGATGTCTCAGCCAGTGCAAGTCAAGTGACTAGGTATGATCGACCTGAAAGTAACTGATCTATATACCGCTAAGTCAGGCCGAACCATCCTTCTATCGCTAGAGCTTTGAAAATTTGGTCTATATCTTTTGGCGCTTTAGGCTGCCCACCTCCTACCAATACTCCTGGAACTCAAGACCGTTGTTGGCAGCAAGCAATCAAAAGCGTTGCGGCTTCACACTAGAGGATGCCGCCCTGACAATAGAGTGGTGGGGTGCTGCAATAGGCGATCGCGCTGAAGCAGGGGGAGGTGTTTGGCGGGCTGAGGCGCTAACCGACAGGAAGGTTAAGCCTGCTGCACCCTGGCCACTTGTCTCTTTGTAAGCCAAAACCCCTGTGCCACAATGGGAGCAAGCCTCACCTCTACTTAGCCCTATGACAGCTGCTACAGACCTGCGATCGCTGAGCGTGCAAGACTATCACCGCATGGTAGCAGCGGGGATTTTGGCGGCAGATGAGCGGGTGGAACTAATCGAAGGACAGCTCTACACGATGGCAGCCAAGGGAACGGCCCATAGTGCGGCGGTGACGCGCATTGATCGGGTGCTGTCGCGGCTGCTGGCAGGGCGGGCGCTGCTGCGGTTTCAAGACCCGGTGCAGCTGAGCGATTTTTCTGAGCCAGAGCCGGATGTGGCGGTTGTTCACATCGACCCGCTGGACTACGAAGACCATCACCCAACACCAGAGGAAATCTTTTGGCTGATTGAGGTGGCTGATAGTACTTTGCGGCGCGATCGTGACCTGAAGGTGCCGGTGTATGGGCGATCGGGCATTGCCGAATACTGGATTTTAGATGTGCAGGAGCGCTGTCTGTACGTGTTTCGGCAGCCAGAGGCCGGGGGGTATGGGATGGAGCAAAAGCTGTATGAGGGAGACAGCATTGCACCTCTGGCATTTCCCGATTGCAAGATTGCGGTGCGGGAGTTTTTGCGATCAGACGAACAGCGATTGGTCAGAGACCTAGGATAGGTATCGAGGCAGTTTGCAACTTTGGAGAGGGGTATGCTGAAAGCACTACAACAAACGGTTCGGGTAGGTGCTGGCGGCAAAATTGAGCTGGTTGCACCAGAATGCCCCGAAGGATCTGACGTGCAGGTCATTGTGCTGTTAACACCGCAAACCCAGACGGTAGAACTGGGGCATCTTCAATCATCTGGCGTGGACGGTGCAGAAAGGCCACAACCTGATGCGATCGCGAAGGTGCAAGCCATGGTTCGTAGATACGTCCCGGAAGGTAAGTCTTTGGTGGATGAGCTGATTAGCGATCGTCGGGCTGAGGCTGAGCGTGAGTGATTGCATTTTAGATGCTTCAGCGCTATTGGCGCTGGTCAATCAAGAGCCGGGGCAAGATATGGTGGCGGAGTTGCTGCCTCGGTCGTTGGTAAGCGCGGTGAATGCCAGCGAGTTGGTGGCAAAGTTAACCGACCAGGGGATGCCTGAAGATGAGGTTCAGGGTGTTTTGGCGGCTTTGGCCTTAACGGTGGTTTCGTTTGATGAGGGGCAGGGGCTGGTCGCGGGCTACCTGCGGCCTGTGACTAAGCATTTGGGTTTGTCGCATGATAGTGCGGGATTTTTTCATCGTCCCGACGCTTCAGCGTCGAGACGCACTCCAGACGCTCCAGCGTCATCTATATCGGGGCGCAGGAGCGCCAGGGGCGACGTTCCCCGCAAAGCATGGGGACGAGAGTCAAACGGGGCGATAAACTTAGGGTACAGTGAAGACCACTCTGGGTACCGATGCGCTTTGTGCTGAGCCGTTATGAATGACTACCGGGCAAAAACATTAAAAGAAGCGTTTCGGCTGTGTGATGTCAATCCCCTGTTTGGGTCGGGGCTAGAGCGCTATTACGTCGATTTGGCTCCCGT
>JBGTOF010000219.1:0-17878 GCA_041742695.1 Elainellales cyanobacterium
GGCTTAGAGGCTCTAGTGGCCGACGGCACGCTGGAATCCCTGTGGCAGCAGTGGATTCCCTGGCGTCCCTTTCCGCTAACGCCTGCTGCTCTGTAGGCGATCGCCCATGCATTCTTCCCCGATGTTGACGTCTTTATATCCCGATATTCCTGCGCCGCTGGGGGCAGTGGTGGCAGAGTATCGCGTTGAGGCGAGTCGGGCGATCGCCTATCCCGTTAAAGCGGGGCAATATATCCAAATCATCGACGTCGCAGGGTCGCAGTGTTCAGATTTTTTGGCCTTTGCGGGTGAGGATTATGGCGACGAGCTAGATAGCACAGTCACCCGCACCTTATTGGGTCAGGCCATGCCCCAGGCGGGCCTGCTCAGCGCCTACTTTTCTCAGCAGATGCAGCCGCTCGTGCGCGTCGTGCAAGATACCTGTGGTCGCCATGACAGTTTTATGTTGGCCTGCACCCCACGCTACTACGAAGACGCAGGCTATCCCGGCCACCCCAGCTGCAGCGACAATTTCAATCACGTGCTGGCACCCCACGGCATTGCGCCGCGCCCCGGCTGGCCTGCCATCAATTTTTTCTTTAATACCCAGGTTGAGTCAGATGGCACTATATCAGCTGCAGAATCCTGGTCGCGCCCAGGGGACTACGTGCTGCTGCAAGCCTGTCAAGACTTGTTCTGCGCCAGTTCTGCCTGCCCCGATGACATTGACCCTGCCAACGGCTGGCACCCCACGCCCATTCATGTACGCATCTACGATGCGGCGGCGGCGTTTGCCCCAGCCATGGGGCGACGGGTCGCGCCCGATCTCCCGCTGCGCCTGACCCAAGACAGCGCCTTTACCCCTAGCATTCGGAAACTGACCCAGCATCTGGCGGAATACAACGGCTTCTGGGTGCCTATGAGCTATCCCCACCAGGGCGACCAAGCAGAATATTGGGCGTTGCGCGAGCGGGTGGCGTTGATAGATCTGTCAGCCTTGCGCAAGTTTGAGGTGACGGGGCTAGATGCGCTGGCGCTGTTGCAGTGGGCATTTTCTCGCAATGTGGCGAGGCTGTCAGTCGGGCAGGCGGCCTACGGCTGTTTGCTCAATCCTCACGGCGGCATCATCGACGATGGCATCGTGTTCCGGTTGGCCGACAGTGCCTATCGCTATGTGGGCAACTGTGATGCGGATGGGCCGTGGCTGCAGTCGGTTGCGCAGCAGCAGGGGTTTGCCGCGACGGTGGAACCCAGCAGCGATCGCCTTCACAATCTGGCCATTCAAGGCCCTCACTCTCGCGACCTGCTCAGTTCTCTGGTGCAGTTCGAGGCAACAGAGGGGCAAGAGGGGGCGATCGCCCACCTCAACGACCTGCCCTACTTCCATTGCACCCCCGCCCACATCTTTGGAATTCCCATTCTGCTGTCGCGCACTGGCTACACCGGGGAGTTGGGCTATGAACTCTTCGTCCATCCCCAACAGGGTGCTGCATTGTGGGATGGATTAATGCAGGCGTGCAAACCCTACGGACTGCTGCCGCTGGGCATGCACGCGCTAGATCGTGCCCGCATTGAAGCAGGGCTGCTCGCCGCCGGGCGTGAATTTACCGACTTGATTTCTCCCTACCAGGCAGGCATCGGCTGGAGCGTGGGGCTCAAAAGCAAAGGCAACTTCATCGGTCGTGCCGCGTTAGAAACATTGAAGCAGCGGCCCCCGTTTGTTGCCGTGGGTCTGATACTGGAAGGGAATGAGGTAGCCTGTGGCGGGCAGTGTGTCTATCCTCAGGGCGCGTCTTCCAAAGAGCACTATGCCTGGCGAGTGGGGCATATCACCAGCGGCACCTTCTCCCCCATCCTCAACCGCAGCATTGCCTTGGCTCAGATTGCGCCCGAATATGCTCAACCCGGCACCGTTCTAGAGGTTGGTTTTATGGATGGCATCAAGCGCCGCATTCCGGCTCAAGTCGGCCCCCTCTCCCTCTATGACCCCACCAAGAGCCGTGTCCGCAGCTAGTGCAGCCTGTATCCTATGCCACCCTTATCGTCTCCCCTTCTCTCCTCCCCGGCCTACACCCTTTGGGATTTCGCAGGCCGCGACGGGCTCCAAGCTGCGCTTCAGGTATTTGGCCCCGAGGCCAATCGCATTGCCCCCTTCCAGTCCTTCTCGACATCCTGGCAGCAGCAGCCCTGCACAGTTCTGCGGCTGTGCCAGCAAAATTTTCGCGTTGCCCTCCCTCAAGAGGCAGCACTAAATGTAGCCATCCAAGCACTAGAGCTAAACCTGTGGGTCAAGCCCTGCACTACGCTAGCCACAATATTTCTTCCACGGGCTGAGGGTCTAGAGCGGCTACCAAACCTTGCTACAACCAAACCGCTCTACCCCCTAGACCCGCTGCCGCTCGATCGTGCAGTGCCTGCTCGCATTGAGAATTATGCAGTGCTGATCTGGCACCATACCTGGGACGCTCAACCCTACCTAGCAATCCAAACGGCCACAGCGCAGCGGGATGTTCTACAACAGTTGGTTCACTAGCGTCCGTTCGGTTTAAGACGGATTTTGAGCTTACCTTGAACTCAGGTTCAGTAGGTTCAATTCACCGAGTTCAATAGAATGATGAGGGAGTGTTGATTTATTCATTATTCATTGGGAGCAATAGAGACGTGATGAAAACCGTGCGCAATCTGCTCATGGGGCTGTGTTCTCTGGGGCTCGTGCTGCTGGTCTGGAACGCCACACCCGCCTATGCCGCAACCGATACACCGTCAGACGCAAGTAATGTAATCGTAGAATCCAATCAAGCCACGGCTGTGTTTGCTGGGGGCTGCTTTTGGTGTATGGAAAAACCCTTTGAGGATTTAGAAGGCGTCATCTCTGCTACATCCGGCTACACGGGGGGCACCACAGAGAACCCCACCTACTCTGAAGTTTCGTCAGGAGTTACAGGGCATGTAGAAGCAGTGCAGGTCGTGTATGACCCCAGACAACTCAGGTATGACGACCTGTTGGACGTGTTCTGGCACAACATAGACCCCGTTGATGAGGGTGGACAGTTTTGCGATCAGGGGAGCCAGTATCTCTCCAAAATCTTTGTTCAGAATGATGAGCAGTTGCAGTGGGTCACCCAGTCAGAGCAGCGCTTGAAAGAACTGCCTCAGTTTCGCGACTTATCTATTGCAACCACCATTGAGCCAGCCCAACCCTTCTATCCTGCTGAAGAGCATCACCAAGACTACGCTCGCAAGCATCCAGTGCGCTATCAGCTTGTTGAACTGTATTGTGGTCGCCCGGCTCGCCTCAACAAGCTCTGGGGCAATCCATAACAGGTTCACTTAACAAGTTCTAGGCGCTAACCAATGCGGTTTTTGGGAATCTCTGGAACAGCACGGGTACTATGGCAATTAATTTCCCTATCCAGACCGTCAGTCTGAGCAAATGCTTATAGCTGGAGCCATGCCGCAAGCAGCATAGAGTTGTTTTACCCTTCAGATTAGGGCTGAGATAACACTATCGACCTCACGTTGTCCCGATGTAAGTTTGGCGGATGATGAAAGCTCTGCTGTTCGTAGGCAGGGCTAATGTTGCGCTATCGAATCCATGCGAATCAACCAGTTAGGTGCGATCGCCATCAAAATTTTTGCGAGAGCGGCAAGGATTGACTGACGGAACACCTTGATAAAGACATTCAAGCGGTATCGATGTTAGCAAAACGTATCGAAAGAAACAGGATATAACGGCTGCATCGCGTTGGATATTTTCGATACCTATGACCTCTCGCGTTGCAATCATTGGGGCTGGGCCCTGCGGACTGTCTCAGCTTCATGCCTTTGAGCAGGCTCGGCTCAAGGGTGCCGATATTCCCGAGTTAGTGTGTTTTGAAAAGCAAGACAACTGGGGTGGCCTGTGGAACTATACCTGGCGCACTGGGCTAGATGAGTATGGCGAGCCCGTCCACGGCAGCATGTATCGCTATCTCTGGTCGAACGGGCCAAAGGAGTGCCTGGAATTTGCTGATTATCCATTCGATCAGCATTTTCAAAAGCCTATTCCCTCCTTTCCCCCGAGAGAGGTGCTGTATGACTACATCACCGGACGGGCCAAGAAGAGCAATCTAGACCGCTACATTCGGTTCCGCACGGCGGTTAAACAGATTGCGTATTCTGACGCTAGTCAGACCTTCACAGTGCGCGTCAAAGATCTCGCCGCCGATCAGGAGCGTATTGAAGAATTTGACGCTGTGATCGTCTGCACGGGGCATTTCTCTGTGCCCAACGTGCCCACGTTTGAGGGCATTGAGCAGTTTCCGGGACGGGTGCTGCACAGCCATGATTTTCGCGAGGCGCGTGAATTCGCTGGAAAAGATCTGCTGGTGGTGGGCAGCAGCTATTCTGCCGAAGACATTGCGCTACAGAGCTACAAGTATGGTGCGCGTTCTGTGACTATTAGCCATCGCACCCGACCGATGGGGTTTAAGTGGCCCGAGGACATTGAAGAGGTGCCACTGCTCCTGCGCCTAGAGGGCAAAACCGCCTATTTCAGAGACGGCAGCAGCCGCAAGGTGGATGCGATTGTACTCTGCTCCGGCTATCAGCATAGCTTCCCATTTTTGCCCGACTCGCTCCGGCTGAAGACCAAGAATCGGCTCTATCCAGGGTCTCTCTACAAGGGCATCTTTTGGCAAGACAATCCCAAGCTGATGTACTTGGGGATGCAGGATCAGTTTTATACCTTCAGCATGTTTGACGTGCAGGCATGGTACGCGCGGGATGTGGTGCTGGGGCGAATCGCCCTGCCGGATGCTGCGGCGATCGCCCATGACATCACCCAGTGGCAGGCCCGAGAGGAAGCCCTGGGCGGCCCCGACGAACAAATTGATTTCCAAAAAGACTACGTGCTCGACTTGGTGCAGACGGTGGACTATGCCCCCTGCGATTGGGAGATGACGGCTGATATGTTCAAAGCCTGGGAGCACGACAAAGAACACAGCATTTTGGGCTATCGAGATAAGTCCTTTACCTCGCCCTGCACCGGGTCTCAGGGGCCGGTGCATCATACGCGGTGGATTAAGGCGATGGATGATTCGATGGCTACGTTTTTGGCGACCCAGCCGGAATGATTGTGGGGGAAGGGCGATCGCCCTTCCCCCACAATCATAAAACTTTCACCCCTGTTTGAGACCTACGACTGAGGCAAGACCATCGTGACTGCAACTGTTCCCAAACTAGACACGTTAACCCACCTAGAGGCCTACGTCGCCGCACCCGGACGAGCCGACCTAGTGCAGCAAGTGCGCGCCAAAATTGATGAACTGGGCATTCAATATATTTACTACCAATTTGTATCAGTCACCGGGCGCATCACAGGGAAGGGCGTGCCCGCGGCCCATTGGGAATCCATTGCCGAGCGCGGCATTCAGCTAGTGTATGGCGCCATGGCAAACCTATTTGTCGATCGCTATGGCGACTACATCGGCTATGGGCCAGAAGCCTCAGAACTGGTGGCGATTCCCGACCCCGATACCTTCTGTCAGCTGCCGTGGGATAAGCGCGTAGCCCGAGTATTTTGCACCTGCTTTCGCAACCGAGAAGAACCGGAAGATCCGGGCGCTTACCTTACCGCCGACTGCCGAGGCAACTTACGCCGCATCCACGCTCAGTTCCAAGCCGATCATGATGGACTGCACCTGCGCCATGGCACCGAACCCGAGATGATGTGGCTGAAGAAAGGGCCAGACGGTAAGCCCGCAGGGGGTGTCACTAAACCCGACTGCTACCACATTAACCAGTTTGAGGAATTGCGCCCGGTGGTGCTGCGGGTGATTGAATATTCCCAAGCGATGGGTCTCGATATGATTCAGGGCGATCACGAAGATGCGCCCGGACAGTTGGAACTCAACTTTATGTTTGATGATGCGTTGCGGACGAGCGATCGCCTCACCACCTACCGCCAAATCTGCGCCCAAGTTGCCCGCGAATTCAACCTGATCGCGTGCTTCATGTCCAAGCCATTTATGGGACTGTCCGCCAATGGCTGCCACCATAACCTCTCCCTGTGGTATGGCGGCGACGACCAGGTAAACGAGCTGGGTCAAGAGACATTGCCGGGGTTGCCCGGCGTCTTTAGCTATCGCAAGGGCGGCGAAAACACCTTCCTCCCCGATCCAAAATTGAGCAAAACCAAACCCGGCCCCATCGGGCTGCAATCTATTGGTGGTGTGATTGAGCACTTGGGCGCACTGACGGCTATTGGCTGTTCGACCGTCAACTCTTACCGCCGCCTGTGGGATACAGGTCTGTGGGCACCCGTCTATGCCGACTGGGGGTTCCAAAACCGCACCTGTGGGCTGCGCGTCTCGGCACCGGGTCGGTTTGAGTACCGCGCGGTAGATTCGATGGTGAACCCCTACCTGATGGCGTCGGCTATTCTCAAAGCTTTTGACGATGGCATCACGCGCAATCTTGACCCTGGAGAACCCGAAGAACGCAACCTCTACGAAGCGATGGAAGCAGGCAAGCAGGTGAAGAAGCTGCCCATGTCACTGGGCGATGCGCTGGCGCGGCTAGCGGATGATGAGGTGATCAAATCCGCGCTGCCCGGCGAAATGTACCGTGTCTATACTTGGTATAAGCGGGACGAGTGGGAGAAGTTTCTCGCCACAACGACCGACTGGGATACGGAGATGTATCTCGACTGCCTGCCCTAGATTGTGGCCCTAGATTTCGGCCCTAGATTGGGGACTGATGCCCTCCCCAAACCATCCTCAGTTGCCGAAACCACACCTGCCGCAAAAGCGGCGCCGCCGCAGTGCTCCAATCGTTTTTGGCTCAGACTCCGGCTGCGATCGCTGTAGAAGCTCGGGGCTGTTTAGGGCGCTGCGGAAACGGGCCGATGGTAGTGGTACTTCCTGAGGAGATCTGGTATCGGCAGGTTCAGCCTCAAGACGTCAAAGAAATTCTTAAGCGGCATCACAAAATTTAGAACAGCTGGGCAGTGTGCGACGCTCACTGCTCAGCCGTGTTCCAGTGAGCGCGCGTTAAGCGCTATATCCCAACGTCAGGATCGTTAGTTTGTTTTGATATTGACCCGATCTAGTCTCAAAAATTTGGGTGCCCACCAGTTCCACCGTCCCATGAGGTTCATGCTGGCGGGCACCAAGATCGCGCGCACCAAGGTGGAATCGATCAGAACGGCGAGAGCAATGCCCAGCCCCAAGGCCTTCACAAAGATAATGCTGGTAAACGCAAACGACCCGGTGACGATAATCATGAGTAGGGCGGCGCTGGTGATAATCCGCCCAGTGCGCTCCAGTCCTTCTACGATGCTGTGCCGATTGTGTCCTGTGCTGTCGTAGGCTTCTTTGATTCGCGTCAATAGAAACACCTCATAATCCATACTCAGCCCAAACAGGACGCAAAATAGGACAACGGGTAACAGCACGTCGAGATAGCCAAGGGGCGCAAAGTCCAGCAGATTTTGAAAGTTGCCGTCTTGAAAGATAAAGACGAGTGCACCAAAGGATGCCGCAATCGACATGAGGTTAAGGAAAAAGGCCTGGATGGGCAGTACCACCGAGTTGAACAGCAGGCAGAGCGACACAAACGTCACAATGAGCACTGACACCAACACCCAAGGAAAGCGCTGGTAGACGATCTGTATCGTATCGAGGGCTAGGGCCGTTTGTCCGCCGACTTGCAGTCGCAGGTCTTCTAGGGGGCGATCGCGCAAGTCTCGCACCAGCTCCCGACTCTGCGGGTCGTTGCCATTGGTCTGGCTAATGACAGCAACCAGCGTTGTGGAATCAGTGCTCAATCGATCTACCGCTTCTTGGAGCACCGGGTCGGGAATCGCATTGGATGTTTGATAGAGCTGTTGATAGGTCACTAAGTCAAAGTCTGGATTGAGGTTAACCACACTGCTGACAGTGGCAACCCGCGGGTCTGCTTCGAGCTCTTCCACAAAGTTGTAGAGCGTTTCAAGATGCTCGGCAGTCAGAATAGAGTCCCCAGCCGTTGTGCTCACGGCCAGCAGGATGGGGGCGGTTTCTCCCTCTCCAAATGCCTCGCGGATGACTTCTACGCCCTGCCGTGCAGGAATATGCGTCGGGAGAATGTCCGCATCTCCGAGCCCAAACTGAGCATTGAAGAACGGTGACGTGAGCACGCCAATCACCACAAGCACAAACGCCACGGCTGCCACGCTATGGCGCATGATGGTCTGGGCAATGGCTGACCACATCCTCCCTCGCTCTGGCGCAGGCCGGACGACTTGCCAGTAGTTGATTCGAGTGCCAACCACGCTGAGCAGTGCGGGCACTAGCGTTAGCGCAGCGGCCACAGACATGAAGACAACTAAGGACGCCGCAACCCCCAACGAGCGCAGCAAGACAATGGGAAACAGTAGCAAACTCACCAGACCGATACAAGTCGTTAACCCTGAGTAGAATACGGCACGCCCGGCTGTGTCTACGGTTCGCACTACGGCCTGCTCTACCGAGCTAGACACCAGCTCTTCGCGAAAGCGGCTGACAATCAGCAAGCAAAAGTCAATACCAACGCCCAAGCCCAGCATCGTGGTAATGCTCAGCGCAAAGATTGAGATATCCATCGCCAGCGTTACCACCCACAGCAACCCCAGCGTGACCGAGACAGTCATCAGGGCCATGGCGATGGGCATTGTGGCGGCGATCGCCGATCCAAACACAAATAGCAGCGCAATTAGGGTCAACGGCAAGGTCAGCAATTCAGATCGGGACAAGTCTTCTCGACTGATTCTCTGTGCTTCTTGATCGACAACAGGCTGCCCGACTAGATAGGTATTGAGGTTCTCAGTTTGGTTGTCGGTCAGAATCTGCTGGATTTGGTCAATTGCGGCAAAGGCGTCACTGCCGTCTACGGCTAGGTTGATGATGCTATAGGCCACTTGGCCCGTGTCGCTGCGATAATTGGGCTGCTCGGCCACTGTTGTGACGGCATTGACGGCAGACAGGCTGCGAGTGTCGTCAATCATGCGATCGATGGCGGTTTGATAGTCCTCAACTTGGCCCTGGGACGCTTCAAACACCACGCTTAAATCATCTGGCGTGACCCTTAGCTCTTGCTGTAGCCGTTGCTCGGCTTGGTATGCGGGACCGGCTTCATAGAAGGTACCCGTGCCGGTCAGCGCTTGATCGAGGCGAGGCAACAAGATCAGGCTAAGAATCAGCAGCCCGACCCACAGCGCCAGCACCCAGCGCCAACGGTGATAACAAAATTGTCCGAGTCGCGCAAAGTTGGATGGACTGGGAGGAGCGGGTTCGACATTTCTCACGATAGGTCCTCAAGGGGTTAATAATTGGCAACTGAAGAGCGCTATACGGCAATTTCATTGAGCGGGGGCGCTTTGCGCCAGCGAAACCGAGTGATAAAGCGTTGCAGGTAGTGTTCGAGCTGAGGAACGGTCAAGCGGAGGTGAGCCGGGGGATGGGCATCGCGCCGTCGCTCAAACTGCTTAGTGTCGTGCAGGTAGGGATGATAAAACCGCAGGCGGCGGTGAAACAGGCGATCAATCGGTTGCAGCTCGCTCAACTCACGAACGCCCTGGAGATCAAGGTCAGGGTATAGGGAGGTGAGCGCTTGCTGAAGCGAGTCTAACGATACGAGAAAGGGATTGCTGAGGTGATACACCACCTGATCGGGAGTGGGAGAGTGGGCTAGGGCGATCGCCTCGGTCAACAGCTGATCAATGGGCATCAGGTTGAGTCCACTGGCGGTGCCATCGGGGGTGTGGACGCGCAGCGGGCAGTGCTGAACATAGCTGCCTTTGAGACGCAGCTGCTGCCGAAACTGCTCTATAGATGCCATAAACCCATAAAGCCCTGAGTCGGAGGTGCTGTCATAGGTCGTGGAGTTGCCAATCACAATCGATGGGCGAAAAATATTGACCTGAAAGGTGCCCTGCTGATGGGCGTTAAGCAACCATGTCTCGGCCTGTCGCTTGCTGGCTTCATAGTCATTATTGGGGGCCGCGGGGTAATCGCCGGGCTGTTCTGCCACTAGGCCCGAGCATTGTCCGGCCACATAGGCGGTGCTCATTGCGTTGAACTGTGAGATCTGCAAAGCGGTGGCTAGATCCAACACCCGCTGGGTGCCTACTACATTGCGCTCAAAAATATCTGCTCGATGCCGGGGTTCAAACCGGAGTGAGGCCGCACAGTGCCACAGCTGATCAATTCCAGCGCTCTGGAGCACCCTCCATTGGGCTGAACTTAGCCCCAACTGTGGCTGGGTTAAGTCTGCAGCGATCGCCGTGAGTCGATTGAGCTGAGGAAGGAGCTGATCGTCGAGCGCAGCGGCCCGTGCTGCAGACCGAACTGCCTGAATCAGGCGCGCTTGGGCATTGGGCGATCGCACCAAACAAAACACATGCGCCTCTGTGGTTAACAGTAAACGGGCGGCCAAATTGCTGCCAATGAAGCCAGTGGCTCCCGTTAGCAGAATGGAATTGAAGGATTGCGCCATCGTATACAGCTGTTGCTACTCAATGAAGTACGATACGACCCAGGAATTGGATTGCAGAGAGGCGGCGCTTTCTTCTGCCGTAACAGGACTTGAGCCCGAGGCATTGTTTCCCTACCAGAGTTACCAAATTAGGGTTCGCATTGCGTTTTACTCTGGCTGTGTTGAGCCAGAGCTTAACACAGCCGCATCGGCCTGTTGCTGTAACAAAATTGCAACTGCTGTAGCGCTCAGAGGCTTGCCGAACAGGAACCCCTGCCCGTATTCGCAGCCCATTGCCGCCAGAGATTCTGCCTGATCTGCAGTTTCAACCCCTTCTGCCACCACATCCATTTTGAGGTTGTGAGCCAAGGTCACAATTGTACGAACCACTTCGGTGCTGTCTGTGTCGATGATCATATTGGAGACAAAGGAGCGGTCAATTTTGAGGGTGTTGATGGGGAAACGGCACAGATAGCTGAGGGATGAATACCCCGTGCCAAAGTCATCAATCACCAACCGCACCCCGAGCGATCGCACCTGATGCAGCACATCAATCACCAGGTTGCCGCTGTCCATGATAGTGCTTTCGGTCAGCTCTAGCTTGAGGTTTGTGGGCGATAGTCCGGTATCAGCCAGGATTGTTTGCACCTGCTGGCTTAGATCGGAGCGCACAAACTGACGGCTAGACAGGTTCACGTTCATCGTAAGGGATTGAGCGATCGCCCACTGGTCTTGCCACTGCCGCAGTTGGCGACAGGCCTGACGCAAAATCCACCAGCCCAGGGGAATAATCAGCCCCGTTTCTTCCGCCATTTTGATAAACGTGCCGGGAGCAAGAAACCCATTGCGCGGATGCTGCCACCGCGCCAGCGCTTCGAACCCGACGAGCGTTTGGGTCTCAAACTGCACGATGGGTTGGTAATAGAGCAATAGCTCTGAGTCTGAGTCTGGGTCTGAATCTGCGTCTGAATCTGCGTCTGAGTCGCTGGGAGTGAGCGCGGGCTGGCGCTCATGGTTGATGGCGCGGCGCAGGTCGTTTTCTAACTTGAGCCTAGCCAGCATGCGGTTGTGCATGGCTGGGTCAAATACTTCATAGCGTGCCTTGCCTTGCGCTTTGGCGCGATGAACGGCGGTGTCTGCATCTTGCAGCAGACGCTCCGGCTGGTCGTATCGTCCCGAACTGAGGGCGATGCCCAAGCTCACGGAAATAAACACCTCGTGGTCGCGGATGCTGTAGGGCAGCGCCAGCATTTGCTGAATTTGCTCTGCTAGGCGCGTGGCATCGCGCGCGTGCTCTAGCTGATCCAGAAAAATGACAAACTCATCCCCTGATAGCCGTGCCAGTTCTGCATTGCTGGGGAGAAAGCCTTTGAGGCGATGGGCGATCGCAATTAATAGCTGATCCCCAATAGCGTTCCCCAAGCTGTTGTTAACAACCTGGAACCGATCCACATCCACCAGCAAGACCCCAAATACATAGAGAGGCGTGCTTTGGGCATGGGCGATCGCCTCCCGTAACCGCTCAATTAAAAAGACGCGATTGGGTAAATCGGTCAGATCATCGTAGTAGGCATTGCGCCACAGCTTTTCTTCAATCTGCTTGCGATCGGTGATATCCAACTGCGAGCCCGCCATGCGATAGGGGCGATCGCGGCGATCGCGCGCACTCACCCCGCGACACAGCATCCAGCGATAATACCCATCGCGATGCATCATTCGATATTCCTGCTCAAGCTGCTCGCTCTGGCCCATCAGGTGCCGATCAATCGCCTCTTTCAGGGTGGCCAAATCATCGGGATGCACCCGGCTATACCAATCGTCTAGGCGATCGCCCGCGGTTCCTGCTTCGTAGCCCAGCATCTCCTGCCAGCGTGCCGAATAGTAGATCCGCTGCGTCCGCACGTTCCAGTCCCATAGCCCCCCATTGGAAGACCGCACCGCCAAGGCATAGCGCTCCTCGCTTTGCCGCAGCAGCCAGTTTACCCGCATCTGCTCTTTAAGCTCTACCATGGCGCTGGTGAGACTCACCAGCATGAGGGGAATGGCCACTGGCACCCAGTAGGTCCACTGAAACAGCAGCAGACTCACCAGACCCCAGCCCAGCATTAACAGCAGCCATAGCGATAGGCGACGCTCCAGCCTCCATTGGTCTGACAGCCAGCTCAGCCCCGGCCCGCCCAGCAGCAGCAGCACCAGCCACCACTGCACCCCCGGCAGCCGTAGGGAATTTTCAGACAACAGATTATTGATGGCTGTTAGGTCAAGATAGGCTTCTCCAGTAGGTTGGTCGCGGTTGAACGGCGTTTGCAGCGCATTTAGGCCGCCGTTGGCTAGGCCAATCAGCACCAGCTTGTCCTGCAATGCCTCGGGCGACACGTCTCCCCCCATCACCTCTTGAAAACTGTAATGGGGGGCATGGCGCAGGTCGCCAATCCAGTTCACCCAGAGTCGCGAATCCGCGTTGGGCAGCAGGTCAGTTGTGTCTGGTTCTTCTAAAAATTGCTGAGCCGCGACGAGAGCTAAAGCGGGCACCTCGCGCTGCCTTAGATCAATGCGCCGCACGACGCCATCGGACTCCTTGCGATGGTTGATGTGCCCGAGGTCGGTAGCCGCTGCGCGCAGCACATCGTTGGGCAGCACCGCTTCTCCCTCCTCCGTCCACGACTGGGCCAGCACCACCGCGTCAAACTGGGCCAGCGCCGCTGCCAGTGCTGCATCGTTGGGGTCGGACTCGGGCAGCAGCAGTGGGATAGCGACGACCTTGGGTTGGGCAGAGGCCAGGGTCGTTAGCACCGCGGTGAGGCGATCGCGCAATCGTGGAAACTGACTGTCCGTCGTCTGTGATTCTTCTAGCTCAATCAGCACAATGCGCTCGTCCCAAGCCAGATCACCCCGCACCTGAAACAAGGCATCATAGGCGAGATATTCGAGCGATCGCCCGACGCCCAGCAGCAGCAGCAGCCACAGCAGCAGCAGCGCCAGCAGCCCGGGCAGCAGCCTACCCCCAAGCCGAGCGATGCCCCCTCCCTCATGCCGCATCTGTGCAATAGTATCTAGCCAACGATTGATCATGTCAGATGAGTGGTCCAACCAAGTAGGCAATCATTTTGCCGTGCTTTTGGGCGGTTCCCCTGTGAGGGCACGCCCCTCGTTTCTGGGGGCTCAATCGTTGGGGCTAACGCCTCCGCAAAAACACTTACATTATGAAGGGAGAGCAAACTCGTGCAGCTTTCCACTCTACAACTTTGTCGAATCTTTCAACTTGGTTAGGGTTGACTTGGGTTGACTTTATGTCTACTGCTGGCACAAATTATCGGAGCGATCTCCTGCTATCTCGCCAGGCTACTAAGTACACACAAATTGCCCTGACTATGGCAAATCCGTTGAGATCCCCCTAAATCCCCCTTAACAAGGGGGATTGGAGATTTCTGGACTCGGTTCCCCTCTTGCTAAGGGGGGCTAGGGGGGATCAACCCAGGCGAATCCTCAGTTGGAAGACTTACATGCATACTCAGTAGATCCCGCCAAGGGTTGAGCTGCGATCGCCGAGTCTGTTAGCCCTAAGACCATGCGGCAACCCACCAAAAAACGGCATGCCCCACAGCAAAACCGAATACAGGATGATATCGCCAGCGGTGGGCACCTTCTATGCAGCAAAGGGTGCTCACCCAAACATTCAAAGCAGTGCATTAACTTCTACTTAGTCATAGCAGCCCGGCCAAGCCCCAAACGTCAACCGTTCGCAAAGGGTACGGCTCCGCACCTGACTGGTTGCTTCGCGGATGAGTTGGGCTTTGCGATCTTGCCAAGGATAGTCGTCTGGCAAGCCTTGAGCATGGGCGATCGCATTCTGAAATTCACCATTTCCCACATACTCTACAGCCCGCTGATACGCCTGATAGGGTCTCGCCTGCGTCTGCCAGTAGGGGTGATCCGAGATTTGCGCTAGAGAGTTAGCCGCCGCATTCAGATTGTGCCCTCTGAGCGCCACATCAGCTGCCTCTAGAAGCCGCTGATTCGTAGCAAACTCTGACGCCCACTCTCTTTTCATCTGTATGACAGATGAGTGATTGCTGCAATACTGCGATACCGCATTCATCAGATAGGTTGAATGATTGAGATACAAGGGTGAATCTTGCCAATATTCGCGTTGGGCGAACCCGACGACCTGCTCACAGAGGCGATCGCGGTATTCGGTGAGGGTTTGGTGGTGACGATTGGGAGCCAGCTCATCCATCCGGGCGATCGCCCGTTCCAATTCCCCCTTATCAACAATTTGCATGAGTTCGGGCCAGGCTTGGCTAATCTGCGCTGCCTCCTGCTGATGGCGTTCAGCCTGTTGCCGTTGCAGACAGTAGGCTCGTTCAACGAGTACTCGGGCATGTCCACTATGCACAGATTTAGGAAGCTCCAGGAATCGATCTGCCGCGCTAATACACTCGTCATACAGACCGTCTTGTGCATGCTCATTCAGGAGTTCAATGAAGTTCTCTAGATTTGCAGTTTGTTGCCCAATGTAGTGATTGATGACGATCACCAGGCTAATTCCAGATACCGCCAAGGTATAGACAGCAGCCAGCCAGGCGATCATCGTCAAATCATGTGGGGGGCGATTAGGGTTGGGACGTGGCATAGGTATTAACTCTCCACAATAGATGCGAGGGCGAGTACACACAGAATCGTCATCTCTCACAACACAGGCATAGCAATCTTGTAACACAATTGACTGGAAAAAGAAACAGATTGTATATACAAAATAGATACACGCGGAGGTGAGGCGATCGCACGTCCCTTTGTCACACCTCTGCCAACGACCGTCGCTTGCTGCGCAAACTGTTCGTCCTAAACATTGCCAAATTCTAGAGATGCGGGATTCTTGCTTGCAAAACTAAAAAGATTTGTTATCTTACAGAAAATGACTATCAAATATATGACAAGTTTTCGTAAAGGAGTGGACAGATGAAAGACTTTTGATATACATTAGGTAGTCATGTGCAAATGGAATCCAGCACATGTCCCTAACGTGAGACGAAAACGGCGTGGTGTTATGAGTAACAAGAAGTTGATCAGCTTTCGACTGCCCGAAGATCTGATTGAATCCCTCCGAGACCAGGCTGATCACGACGGTATTTCGTTGACTGAGCTTGTATGTCGCCGATTGCGGCAAGAGCCGCAGGAGTCTGGCAAGCTTTCCTCAGCCACTTCAGAACTAGACAAACTGGTTAGCACGTTGGTCCAGCAAGTTCAAGATCTGAAGCACGAGCGTAATACATACCAGTCCCCATCCCCCACGCCGCTCTATGCTGCCCTGTTGGCACCTCCACTACCAGCGCCTGTACCGACCTCGTCTTTTGAGGAGTTGGGGCGTTATCTGGTCGAAAAGCTAGAAAAGCTAGAAACCCGATTGGCTCAGGTGGAGCAAAGTGCCGATGACACCGCTCCCTCCGCTCAATCTGCAACCAATGCCGGGTCAGAGCGATAACTGAGCACTCCTGTCTGGGTGCTGGTTCATGTCAAGCAGTGGCGAATGAAGAGGTTGCTCCACCGTGGTTTATTCACCTCTCTTCTCTATGAGTCAGCGCTCTTGCATCTCCGCCTTAATTACGCCAAACATCTTTCAAAACTCATTGTCACGTAACCCAGAGACCTCTGGCTACTGCACGGAATGGCTGCGACGACTGGCGTCTCTGTCAGTTCGGTGGTACATGTTGCAGTCCGATTTTGACCAGGCGTTTACCTTTTGGCGCATGTATCAATTGGGAGGCAGTGCCGAGTGCCAAGCGATCTACCAGGTGATGGAGTCTAGGATCCATACGCTACCAATCACAGAAGATCTGCTGGAGTTTGCAGGACAGTTTAAGTTAAATTTCAACGATGCGTTGCGGTTGGCCTGCGCGTTTGAAACGCCGCTGGACTTGATTGTGACCTGGGAGGCCTATCAGTTTGCTGAGAGCACCCGGGGTCGCCAAACCGTTGAACAGTATGGATATTTCAATCGGTCAACGGAGTCTATTTTGGCCGATGAAAATGAACCGATATTATCGAGCATTGCTATTTACGGGCTGTCATCTTTTATGCGAGAGATGATGCAGCCAGAGGTGTCACAGGTGCCGCCTATGTTCCATCTGCATCAGCTTGAGGTGCGTAGTGGAGACGAGTGTGCGGCTACAATCTGCCTGGGCACCCGGGAGGGGGAATGTTTTCGGGAGTCTGCGGTAGGAGCGACGCCTTGCGATGCCATCTATCGCACCATCGATCGTTGTGTCGATGCGTTCCTAGAGCTACCTGTTCGACGGATGGTAGATTTTAGCGTGCCGCCTACGGTGGGCGGGGCAGAAGCAGAAGCAAAAGCCATGATTACGGTAGTGTGCGATCGCCGCTATTTTGAAACCAGTGCGAGCCACATTAATATGATGCATGCGTTTGCCCATGCCTATGTATCTGCTATCAATCAAATCTTGATCAGCCTGGATTTAGGCTAGCGGCGTAGGGCTGTCATTGTGCGGCTGTCATTGTGCGGTTCACTCTGCCGCACTGCGGTATTGTGAGAAAAGACGCGTTGTATCATTCTTTTTGCAATGACTGCTGTTTCTCCCAATTCGCCTCAGCATAAAAAAGCCAAAGCCCTTAAGCCCGGAAGTCGTCGCCCTGCCAAAGAGCTGTGCAGCGAATGTGGACTCTGCGACACGTATTATGTCCACTATGTCAAAGAAGCCTGTGCATTCATCAACCAGCAGATTCCTGAATTGGAAGAACAGGCCCATGGCCGCAGTCGTGATTTAGAGCAAGAAGACGATCTCTATTTCGGCGTCCACAATACGATGATGGCCGCCCGCAAGACCCAGCCGATTGAAGGGGCGCAGTGGACGGGTATTGTCAGCAGTATTGCCATTGAGATGCTGAATCGGGGGCTCGTGGAAGGCGTGGTCTGCGTGCAGAATACGGAGAGCGATCGCTTTCAGCCCATGCCCGTAATCGCGAGAACACCCGAAGATATTTTGGCGGCACGGGTCAACAAGCCCACCTTGTCGCCCAATTTGTCTGTGCTTGAACAAATCGAGCAATCTGGCATGAAACGCCTGCTGGTGATTGGGGTGGGATGTCAGATTCAGGCATTGCGCGCGGTGCAAGACCAGCTTGGGCTAGAAAAGCTCTATGTGCTGGGCACCCCCTGCGTAGATAATGTGACCCGCGCCGGCCTGCAAAAATTTCTCAACACCACTAGCCGATCGCCCGAGACGGTGGTGTATTACGAGTTCATGCAGGATTTCCGCGTTCACTTTAAGCACGAAGACGGCTCGACAGAAACCGTGCCCTTTTTTGGGCTCAAGACAAATCAGCTCAAGGATGTGTTTGCGCCCTCCTGTATGAGCTGCTTTGACTATGTCAACTCCCTGGCCGATCTGGTGGTGGGCTATATGGGGGC
>JBGTOF010000253.1:0-2663 GCA_041742695.1 Elainellales cyanobacterium
TCAGGGAGCCTGATGTCAGAGGGCTGTCTCCCCAGGAGTCGGCCCTTTTCTGCCAAAATTCGTGGCAACAGGTCAGGGTTTCTGGGATCATCGTGGTGAAGCAAGCAGCGGGGGCCAACAGTATGGGCATCAGAATTGGCAACGGCTACGACATTCATCGGCTGGTGAGCGATCGCCCTCTGATTTTGGGCGGCGTCCGCATTGAGCATCATCTGGGGCTGCTGGGGCACAGCGACGCCGACGCGCTGACCCACGCCATTATGGACGCGATGTTGGGTGCGCTCAGCCTCGGCGACATTGGGCTGTACTTTCCGCCTACCGACCCGCAATGGGCCGGGGCCGACAGCCTGCAATTACTAACCCAGGTTCACCACCTGGTTCAAGAAAAGGGCTGGCAAATTGGCAACGTGGACTCGGTGATTGTGGCAGAGCGCCCCAAACTCAAGCCCCATATTGCAGCCATGCGCGATCGCCTCGCCGAAACCCTAAACCTGGACGCCGATCAAGTGGGCGTCAAAGCGACCACAAACGAAAAGCTAGGCCCCGAAGGCCGAGAAGAAGGCATCGCAGTGTATGCGGTAGCGCTGTTGACTCGGGATTAACGGCTATAACCGGCTGGCGCTGATTTCTAGCACGGATCTTTAGCATGGATCTCTGGCGCGGATCACTGGTGCCACAGCCGAAGAGGAGGCAATCCCCCTCCATTGGGTGGGAAATCTTGCCTCGAAGGCGATCGCCCCTATCGACTAAAATCGGGAAAACTGCGAGATCATCCGTGCTGCCATGTCAGAGCGTCCCAATCCCGACCCTAATCAGCAAGTTCCCCTCACTGACGATAGCCTGAGTGAGCGATCGCCCGCTCCTGATGCGGTCGGATCTGCCACGGAATCCCCTGCGACCCCGCCGCATCCCGTGGTTCAGGCGTGGAATGGCATGGTGACAAAGCTGAGCAGCCTGCTGCCGGGTGACGTGCGATCGCGCCGCATTGACCGCTGGTTTAGTGTTGACGACAACGACATTGCTGAGATTCTCGCCACGGTGCGGCAACAGCTTCCTACTACCGAAGCCGTGCTGCTGGGCAAGCCGCAAGCGGGCAAAAGCTCTATCGTGCGGGGGCTTACCGGAGTATCGGCAGATATCGTGGGGCAAGGCTTCAGACCCCATACCCAGCATATTCAGCGCTACGACTATCCCTCTAGCGACCTGCCGCTGCTGATGTTTACCGACACGGTTGGGTTAGGGGATGTGGATCGGAATACCGAGGCCGTGATTCAGGAACTGGTGGCCGAACTCCAAGCGGATACCCATCGCGCCCGAGTGCTGGTGCTTACCGTCAAAATCACCGACTTTGCCGTCGCTTCTCTCAAGCAGGTGGCGCAGCAGTTGCGCACCCAGTTTCCTAACCTGCCGTGCCTGCTGGTGATGACCTGCCTGCATGAGCTATATCCCCCCACCCTGGCTGACCATCCCGCCTATCCTCCCGATTTGCCGGATGTGGTGCGGGCAGCAGCGGCCTTGCAGCAGACGTTTGCCGGGCTCTATGACCAGGCCGTGCTCATCGATTTTACGCTCGAGGAAGACGACTTTACGCCCACGTTTTACGGGCTGGATGCGTTTCGGGATGGGCTGGCGGAGTTGCTGCCCGAGGCCGAAACCCGAGCCATGTATCAACTTTTGGACACGCAAGATGAAGCAAGTCGCCAACTGGGAACCATCTATCGGGATGTGGCCCGGCGCTATATCTCGGCCTTTGCGGTGATGGCGGCGACTCTGGCGGCAGTGCCGCTGCCGTTTGCAACAATGCCGGTGCTTACCGCGTTGCAGGTGTCGATGATTACGCTGCTAGGCAAGCTCTATGGGCAGGTGTTGACGCCATCTCAGGCGGGGGGCGTGGGCAGTGCGATCGCCGGAGGATTTGTAGCCCAGGCTATCGGGCGAGAGTTAATCAAATTTGTGCCCGTCTTTGGCAGCGTGATTGCAGCCTCTTGGGCTGCGGCCTATACGTGGGCACTGGGTGAAGGAGCCTGCGTCTATTTTGGTGACCTGATGGGCGGCAAAAAACCTGACCCCAAACGAATTCAGCAGGTGATGAATGAGGCCTTTGCCTCCGCCAAAGATCGGTTCAAGCAGTCCAGTTCGGCATAGGCTCATTGCAATGAGCCTCTACAATAGACGTCTTGCAATGCTACTTGTCGATAGCTAAACTTGCACCGTTCAGTTCTAGGGATTTAGATCCCAATTACATATTTTTGCCACTCTTTGTGCACGCCGCTTTTAACGTGCTTTGTGACTTCGAAATAGAGGCCGCTGTGGGGTTTATGGGGTGGGCGATTGATCGGCATACTGGCTTCTTTGGGGGTGCGGTTGCCTTTTTTGACGTTGCAGCGCACGCAGGCCGTCACAATGTTTTCCCAGGTGTCACCACCGCCACGCGACCGGGGGATAACATGATCTAGCGTGAGGTCATCGCCGGTATAGCCGCAATACTGGCAGGTGTGGCTGTCTCGATGCAGCAGATTGCGGCGCGTTAATGGAATTTCTTTATAGGGCACCCGGACGTAGTGCCTCAAGCGAATCACGGTTGGCAGAGGCAATTTGTCGTAGACCAGTTTACCGTTGTGCTCAACCTGTTCTGCTTTGCCTTTGATCACCAGCACAATTGC
>JBGTOF010000279.1:0-6686 GCA_041742695.1 Elainellales cyanobacterium
TGAGCACCCCATTCTCAACAGCACCAACGTCCTCAATCCCGACTGGGTCACCCAGGGCATCTACGCCCTGCTCAGCGACGACACCCTCAAAACCCAGGGCAAAGGTCTACTCGACTACGACGACCTCAGCCGGGTGCTACCGCTCGATCGCTACCCCCCCGATCGCCACCGCTACCTCACCGAACTCATGCAGGAATTCCAGCTCTGCTTCGAGCTGCCCGACTGCCCCTGCCCCCGCTTTCTCATCCCCGGCCTGCTCCCCAAAGATGAACCCGAAGACACTGGCCTGAAGGGCGATACCCTAGAGTTTCAGTACCACTACCCCATCCTGCCCGAGAGCGTGCTGTCTCGGTTCATCGTCCTCAGCCACGACAAAATCTACCAGGGCATCCACTGGCGCAGCGGCGTCATGCTGGCCTACCGCGAAGGCGACGAAGTCTACAACATCGCCTGCGTCAAAGCCGACCCCGAAGACAAAAAAATCTTCATCGCCATCAGCGGTCGCGAAACCACTCGCCGGGTCTTCCTCTCCCTCATCCGCGACACCTTCACCAAAATTCACCGCAGCTTCGCCGATCTAGACGTGACCGAATGGGTGCCCGTGCCCAATCACCCCAATCATCCCCCGCTCGACTACCAAGAGCTGCTGGGTCAAGAAGGCATGGGCATTCAAGAATATCCCATCGGCAAGCTGCGTCTGCGCCTCAACCTGCGCCAGCTCCTCGACGGCTACGAACCCGTAGAAGCCCGCCGCCAGCGCGACCTCAAAGAACGCGGTATGGACATAGAAGAGCGCTACGGCGATATTCACCTCAACATTCACCAGGGCAGCCGCGCCACCCACCAGCACGGCAGCGGCGACAATATAGCTGGCGACCGAGTACAGGGCGACAAGCACAGCCGACCGTAGGGTGGGCACTGCCCACCTTCACTCATGTTTTCCCCTACGCAACCCCTCGGCTATTCCCTTTCCTATCTGATGTGGGCAACTTTTGGTCAATATTTTCTCTGGTGGTGGGCAGTGCCCACCCTACAAAAGCTACTGGCGAGAATGTTTTGATTGATTGGGGAGGAAGATGATGGGCAGTGCCCACCCTACGGGAGTTTGGAAGAACTAGCATGAATGTCAAATATGATGCTGAAGCCGATGTGTTAATTTTCATCATGAGAGACGCGCCACCCTGCGATGCCATTGCTGAACCGGGCGGGGTAATTGTCAGCTATGACGAAAACGCTGAGCCAGTCAGCATTGAGTTTCTCAATGCCTCAACGCGTAAACTCTTCGACCCCAATGAGACCGTCCTTCAAGTCCTCAGTTAGATAGGTTTCGACTATGGCAAATATCATTAACCAGCACGGCAGCGGCGACAACATTGCAGGCGACAAAGTCATGGGCCAAAAGATGGGCACCCAGATTAACGGCGGCAACATTGGCAATGTAGTCAACGAAGCCAGCGGCAATGCCCAAGTCAGCGCCATCGGCTTTAGCCAAACCAGCGGCATCTCCACCGCCGAGCTACTTCAACTCGTCGATCGCCTGCGCCAAACTGCATCCCAACTGCCCCCCGAGATCCGCGACGATCTAATTATCGACATTGACGATGTGGAGGTCGAACTTCAAAAACCCGACGACCAGCGCAGCCGGCCCAAACTAAAAAAGCGCCTAGTGGCCCTGGTTGCCGCTGCCTCCATGCTGACGGGCGGGGTATCAGCGGCCAATACCTTTGCTGATGAGGTCATTGAACTGGGGAGCAAAATCGGTATTGAGCTGTCGTTGCCGTCGTCAACCAATCAACCGTAGCTCGGGCGATTTTCTGAGGATGACTATTTTTTAGGCTATCAGCCTGAGCAAGTTTCTCTGCTAGCAGCATAGACTTATACCGCAGACGACTCTGGCAGTACTCGATCAGCTGAGGTCTCTGGGGTGCGATCGCCCCCCGTCCCTTGCCCTCCGCTTAATCAGCAAAAACGCCGCAGGCACAAAGCTACAGCGCCAGCAGCGTTGCCCCTGAAATGCCGCTCGCAATGGCGATCGCCAGCCAATTACTTCCAACCACGACTAGCGGTACACCGCTAAGGTGAACTTTGAGCCACTCATCGCGGGGGATGTATCCAGCATGGCTCACGCCTTTTGGACTATCAACGGTGGTACTTGCAGAAGAACAGGCTACAGACCAGACGGCGGGCTTAGCCCTGCCAGGGTGTCGCGAATGCGGGGGAGCTGTAGAAATAGCTCAGCCTGGGTCATTAGGCGATCGCCCCAAAGGTTCTCTCGCAAAAATTCGGGATCCGCATAGCGAATGTCTTCGCGCAGAGCGGTTTCTCCCCGGCGAATCGCATCGTCTTGCTGCCCTTGGGTAAAGAGGGCCACGGCGAGCGCCAGTTTGGGCTCAGGCTGCGACTCATCAATGGCCAGTGCGGCCTCCCAGCTTTCTACGGCTTCATCGATATTGCCCGCTTCATATTGCACGAGGCCAATATTGTTCACAGCAGGCCAAAACGACTCATCTATTTCCAATGCCCGCTGATAGGCGGCGATCGCCTCTTCACTGCGGTTTAGCATGTAGTAGGCATTGCCCAAATCAAAGAACGCAGCGGGTTCATCATCCCTAAACCGCATCCCTTCTTGCAAAAACTGCACCGAGCGCTGGTAATTCTCAGTGCGGAAGTAGGCCGTGCCTAAGGCAAACAGCACAGCCGTATTGTCGGGTTCGAGCGATCGCGCTTGCAGCAACGCTTCAATCGCCTCTTCCTGCTGATTGAGCTGAAGATGAATGCTGCCCAGCAGCCCCCACACCTGGGGATTTCGAGGCAATAACTGACTGGCCAGTTGAGCCCGAATCAGAGCAATCTCAAACTGCTGAAACTGGGATAGTTGTGCCGCTTCCTGAGCCAGAATCAGCCCTTGCTCCTCTAGCTGCGCTTCGTCAAGCTGGGGCACATGGGGGATGAGTGCTTGGCTGAGGGCGGGTGGGGCCAGCGCTAGCAGACCCACACACAAAGGCAAAGCAAGAACAGTAAAACGAGTTAGCACAGTGTCACAACCAGAGTTTTAACGATTTGAGTCAGCAAATAAAGGATTGAGTGGCCCTTGATGCAGCGCCCCTGAGGTTCAGAAACCCTGCTGCGATCGCCTCTCTTAGATGAATGGCTTATTCATCATTCTAAGAGACCCGCTCTCAGTCAGGATGACCTCAATTAATTCTAAATAGTTGGTCTGAACAGGTGGGCCGAATCTACCGGAGGTAGCATCCTAGAATTTAGGAGAATTTGGGACGGCTAAGCGAGACCTTGTAGCCCTGGAATAATCTAGATCCTGACGCCATGCTGGATTGCGATCGCCCTCCCCCGGCATTGAATGCAACCGTAACCGTAACATACCCCTGCGAGCAATGGCACCCCTCAAAATAGCCTCTCAGTACTAGTGAAAAAACCTCTCAAAACAAGAAAACCAAACCTACCTTGACTACCCTAAGGCTCGCTGGGTAATTAGGCGTGAATAAAACCTGTAGAACCAGGCCGTAGGTTTATAAACCTGTAGAAACGCTAGTTCGGCAAACTCCCAAAATCGTGTTGCCTGTGACGGAGCAGCGCGGATTAGCGTTATAGAAAAGACGGGCGATCGCCCTGGGTTTGTTCTAGCAGCGTGGCGATCGCGCCCCAATCTGACTGGTTGACCTGTTGAATCAGCTGATCGAGATTGGCGCGATAGTGAGTCAATGCGTCCAGTAACGCCGATTGGTTATAGCGAGCCATCATCACGCCCAGTTCCGGATTGCCGCCACCCACTCGGCTAGTATCTCGAAACCCCGAACTTGCCAACTGCTGCGCCAGCTTCAAGGTCGCCGCGTGAGGTTCTGCCATACACGATTGAATCAGGCATGCGCTAACCATCACGGGCAGGTGCGAGATCCAGGCGACCGCTTGATCGTGTTCCTGAGGCGAACAACACACCACTTGACTTTGGAGCGATCGCGCCAGATGAGCTACGGTTTCCACTGCGGCAGCGGGGGTCGCGGGGGTTGGCGTTAGCACATAGGGGCGTTGCACAAACAGGTCGGCCTGTGCGGCATCTAAGCCGTTGTCTGCGGTGCCTGCCATCGGATGCCCGCCCACAACAGGCTCCCAATAGCGGGTCAACAGGTCTACGATAGGCTGCTTCACCGACCCCACATCGGTCAGGATGGTGTGGGGTGAAAGGTGGGGCACCAGTGCCTGTACTGTCGCTTCCATCACCCCCAGCGGCGTGCACAGAAACACCACCTCTGCGGCTGCCATGCCCGACAGACCACTGCCCACGTCGTCTACAATACCCAGAGCGATCGCCCGTTGGCAGGTCTCAGGCCGACGGCTGGCCCCAATCACCCAATGCCCTAGCCGCCGCAGGTCAATCGCCAACGACCCACCAATCAGCCCCAATCCCACAATCCCAATTTTCATGGTTGCCCCGCTACACCGGCCTGCATCTGGTCTACGTATGGTCTATGTGTCCGGTCTCTTATTGTAGAAGCGCGCTATGCCTCAAGGTCTGCGGTTGGTTAGGTTGCTTGCCCCCTAGCCTCTGCGCTGGCCTAGAGGGATGTGGCGGATGAGAAATAAAATCTATGCAGGATGAGGGCTCTAGCTATCTTACGACGCAGATTAAGCGGTAAGGGAAAGCCCCCTCTAAGGAGACCTAGCGTTTGTGTCACAATGAGGTTCAACTTCAGTCATTGAGGATAGTTTTGTTGGGTTGAAGGAATGGTCGAGGAATGCCGTCACGCCGCAAGCGCGCTGCAACGCTGCGATCTCCCTTTTGTGATTGCCTCTGAGGACATCCCCAACATGGCCAAGAACCTGGGTTCGTTAGAGTTTCAACAATGTACGATTTACGGCTGTTTTATTTGTGATTGAGGCAGAAGTTCATCAGCAGTTGCGCGCCTTTTTGCGAGAGCAAGGCGAACCCCATTGGCACCATCATCTGACGATGGCGCGCCTTGTGGCGCGGGCATTGCGACTGGGACGCAGTGCGCTGATTCAAACCGGCACCTACTCGGGATATCAAAGCCGCCATCGCCTGAGCTATTTGATGCCTGCGTTGCTGTGGCCGCAGCCTGCGATTTTGGCGGTGCCTCAATCCATGCATCCGCAGCTATTGCTGGTGGATATTCCCCGCATTCAAGACTGGATGGCGGTGCCCAAGCCGGTGCAAACGGGCGATCGCTTTCCTGACCCTCAGTTTGCGGGGTTGCTGATCACCACGCCCGACGCCTGGCTAGCCGATCGGCTGAATCCTCAGGGGCGCTTTCCCGACGGCGTGCCTGTGATTGTGGATGGAGCCGACGATATTGAGGCGATCGCCCGTCGCCACCTCACGCTGCGGTTAGAGCCCGCCGCTTGGGATGAGTTGATGCTGGCCTGCCCCGATCAGGTAAATGCCATCCGCGATAGCCGGGTGCGACTGACTCACAATGCGTTTCAGCATCCGCCAAATCCCTATAACTGCTACCTGTTGGATGCGGCAGAACAAGCGATTTTGCACCAGCTCTATCAGCAGTTGCAGCCCGGTGCTGAGGTGCGCTCCAATTCGCCCCATGAGCCCCATGAGCCTGGGCGGGCGATCGCTCCCCTGCCGCAACCCTGGCTCCGCTTTTTTCAACAGATGCAAACCGAGAACCAGCTCGTGTGGGCTACTGTCAGCCGTTCGAATGGGCAATTTAGCCTGCACAGCAGCCCGGCAGAACTAGCCTCGACGCTAGACCCCATCTGGCGGCAGCAGCCCGTCGTCCTCATCGGCAGCGCGTTAGATTTGGAGACCGATGCTCCCCTCTATCGGCAGCGCATCGGCCTCCAAGACATGACCTGCCTCAAATTTTGCCCAGATCGCCACCATGAGCTGATTCAGCTCTATCTGCCTGACGGGCTGCCTATGCCCAATACGGCACAGTTTCAGCCGGCCCTGCTGAGCGAAATTCGGGCCTTGCTCAGCGTTAATACGGCGCAAGAAGGGCTAACGGTTGTGCTGGTGGGCGATTTGCCCCTCAAGGCTCAAGTGGCTTCAGCACTAGCGTCAGAATATGGCTCGCGGGTTCAGGTAGAAAACCCCCATGTGAATGGCTATGGCGTTTTGGTGGCGGGATGGGAGTTTTGGCGGCAGCATCAGGCTCGGCTGCCAGTGCCGCGCTTGCTGGTTATTGCCACCCTACCGATTCCATCGCTGGAAGAGCCGCTGGTAGCGGGGCGCGTCAGCTACTACAAGCGGCATCGCCAAGATTGGTTTCGCCTGTTTCTGCTGCCCGAGGCCCTAACCGAGCTGCAACGCGCGGTGGCCCCGATTCGCGAAACCCAGGGCGTGGTGGCCCTGCTCGACAACCGCGTTAACCATCGCAGCTATGGCAAGCAGGTGCTGGCGGCGCTGCACCCCCTCGCCCGCATCAACTATGTGGATGCGAGTCTCTTTAGTCATCTCGATTGCGCCCCCGTTGACCCCAATGGTGACCCTCGTTAGGGCGCAGCCCCACCGCTGCAGACTCGGTGCTGTGGAACTGGTAGGACGAGAACCCTTCGCGCTACTCTGGGAAAGGGCGATCGCCCTCCAATAAAGTGAGACGAATCACACGGGCTTCAGACAGAGGCGTTGTCCTCCACACAGATTGTCCAGATCGTCCCAAATCGAGCGCGCAGCAGTGATGTTGGAGCGTCGGAGC
>JBGTOF010000261.1:0-2616 GCA_041742695.1 Elainellales cyanobacterium
TTCATTGAGCGGTGGTATGACCTGGCCATGGGCAGCGATGCCGATAAGGTGAGGCTGAAGCAGCGCCTGCGAGAGGCGATCGCTAGTTCTAAGGCGATTCAAAACCTGGCGGATAACCCGCTGCTGCTAACGATGATGGCGATTTTGAATCGGCGGCAGGAGTTACCAAGGGACAGGGCCGATCTCTACGACCAGGCATCGCGGGTGTTGCTGTACCACTGGGATGTAGACCACAAGCGGCTCCAGCTACCGATGGATGCGATCGGGCGGCGTGAAAAGCAGGAGATTTTGCGCCTGGTGGCCTATGAGATGCAGGCTGGGGAGGATGGTCTGAAGGGAAATTTGATCAGTGCGAATCGGCTGACTCAGATTTTGACGGAGTATCTGCGAGAGCAGGGGTTTAGTGAACCTCGTGAGAAGGCGAATGGCCTGATTCATCAGCTCAGGCATCGGAATTTTATTTTGTGCGATCGCGGGGCAGATACCTATGGGTTTGTGCATCGCACATTTTTGGAGTATTTCTGCGCGGTCGAGATTGTCAATCGCTTTGAGAAACAGCGCACCCTCAGCTTTGATCAGTTGCGCGATGAGGTGTTTGGGAAGCATTGGCATGATGAGACATGGCATGAGGTACTGCGCCTAACGTGTGGCATGATCGACATACAACTTGCAGCTCTACTGATTGTTTTCCTGATTCAAATCAAGCTCGAAAAAAGGGATTTTGTCCAAGAAGAACGATCTTTAGAATGCGTCAAAGAAGATGGCCTATTGAATATTTTACTGGCTGCGCTCTGTTTTTCGGAACTAAGGGGAAAACCCAAGAGGTTGGCGGTAAATTCAATCCTTTTTGACGCTTTATTTGAGGAGCTAAAAAATCCCGATATAGCCCTTTCAACTGAAGCAATAGAGGCGGTTCTAGATTCTGTCGAAGTCTGTTTTCCCGAAAATATATCTTATCTGAAAAATATTTTAGACAAAGACTCCTCCTCCCGTGAATATGTTCATCAATTTATTGTTGCTACAATAACGAAAGTCAATAGGCATAGGGATCCATTAGGCACTTATTCATGGTTGAAAAGCTTAGTGGCGAGTGAACTAGTCATTGCAAGATGGGGAGCAGTTAGGTCGATTGCAGAATACTATCGAGACGATGAATCGACATTGTCGTTTCTCAAAGACTGCATTAACGTGGCTGATGAGTACAGGAATGTAAGTTGTGCTGCAGCAACTTTTCTCGCCTTATATTTTAAGCAAGAGCCAGGAATTTTTGAATTAATATACAATATTTATATTGAAGAATTGTCAAGGACAAAACTAAGTGAAAAGCGCAATCCATGGTTTCGCAAAACTTACTTAAAATCCTTGATAAAGCTAGATTCTAATTCTCTTAAGGTATTTGAAATCCTGAAAGAGCGCGCATCTAATGATCCTGACGAGACAATGAGAGAATGGTCGCAGAACCAGTTAGAGACTATCAAAGAATCTATAAAGCAAGATTTAGTCTTTAAGCCACCAAGGGTTGAAAGTTTCTAGCCTAGGGCTTAACTGATTTTGCAAAATAAAAGGTGGAATACTTAATAGACCCAGAAGGATTTGTGAAGAATAAAAATGAACAAGATCTTTCCATAGACTAACTATTTTCCTTCGGTTCCCAATCCCGTCAAATCTATGAGCCAAATCCCTAAGCGTTACCGAGGTATTTTTTTGACCCCGCAAGGTCTCAAGCGGTTAGAGGATGCCATCTTCTGGGCTCAGGAACGTGAAAAGTTTGGTTCCCGCTTCACCCAGGTAGAACTTTCAGAACGGGCAAAGTTGAGCATCAAAACGATTAAAAAAATCCGAGAAGGTAAAATCCCCACTGATGAAGCCTCTGTACGAGCATTATTTAGTGCATTTGGGTTGGAAGACTTAGAAACGGCTGACTATGGCCAACCCGAGCCATGCCCATCTACCCCTGAAGCTCATTCCCCAAGTAGCAATACTTCCTCAACTCCCAAAATTGACTGGGGCGAGAAACCCGATACTGCTCTTTTCTTTGGCCGCACCGCAGAAGTGACCACCCTTAATCAATGGGTGCATGGTGACCAGTGCCGATTGATCACCCTATTGGGCATGGGTGGCATTGGCAAAACCTCTCTGGCAGCAAAACTGGCTAACCAGGTCTACGATCGCTTCGACTATGTGATCTGGCGCAGCCTGCGAGAAGCCCCACCCCTGGATGAAATTTTGGTGCGGTTGATTCAGTTCCTCTCTGACCAGCAAGAGACCGAAATCAACCTGCCGACTCGGTTAGGAGAGCGCATCATTCGCCTGCTGCACTACCTACGTGAACATCGCTGCCTGGTGGTGCTCGACAACCTGGAGTCGATCTTGCAAGCCGAAACAGCGGGCCATTACCGAGATGGCTATGAGGGCTATGGCGAACTGATTCAACGCATCGGCAGCACTGAGCACCAAAGCTGCCTGCTGCTCACCAGCCGAGAATGCCCCAGAGAGTTGGCCCCCCTGGCGGGTGACCTGACGCCGGTACGCCTGTGGTCAGTCGGTAGCATCGACACCGAAGCTGGGCGAGAAATTCTAAAAACCAAGGGTTTGGCGCTGGATAAGGCCGATGAT
>JBGTOF010000316.1:0-6664 GCA_041742695.1 Elainellales cyanobacterium
ATTAATAATCGGGTTCACTCTTCAGGGGGATTTCTTTTGTTCTTTTATAATGGCTGCCAATCAAATCGGCTTAGCGCTTGACACACTTGAACTCCCTTAGCAATCATCATAACGTTCGCTGACACCCGACGCAGTAACAGCAGATAATGGGGTCGAACCTGCACACCCATAAGCTTTAGTTCGGTGAAAATACTATCTGACAAGCTGTAAGCTGGGGCATAGCTTGAATAGAGCATGAGCTTCACTTCAAGAATTAGGCTGCTTTCCCATTGGGAACACGCTACGTGAGCTTGGTAGATATCGTACTAAAATTGATAGGGTGTCTTCATGGAGGGCATTTCAGACGATACGCCACTGTCACTATCTCAAAGAATAGGTACAGATTCTAATTGATAATGACGAGCGTTGCTGAACAATGTTCCAGGGATTAAGGGGCACACTTTGCATCGCGTACCAAACTGCAGATTGAGCCAATCATCCATGTCAGACAGGGAGCATCAATCTATCTTTTTAGATCAGCCTTTTACGGCGCAAGCTGTGAAACAAGTCTCTGCAGTTAGTCGCAGTTAGCGTTAGGCTGTCCAATGCTGAATCTATCGACTGAATCGCTCGTTTTTGGTGGGAATTCACAGAAAACCCCTATTTTTTGAATTGGGAGAAAGATGCTGTAAGGTCTAAAAGTGAAGTCTGAGAGCTAATACCAGAGGGCGATCGCCCTCTCTTACACCAGCCCTGACCGAAGGGCCACCACAGCAGCCTGCACCCGATCATCAACCGCCAGCTTGTTCATAATGCCACGCACATGCGTCTTTACGGTATTGGGGCTGAGGTACAGCGCTGCTGCAATTTCGGGATTGCTGCGGCCATCCACCACAAGTTTCAGCACTTCTACCTCGCGCTGAGAGAGCTGACTCACCGCTGCTGCATCTGCCGCGTTTGTCGGAGATTTGAGGTGCTCCATCACTAAACGCGCCACCTGGGGGTCAAGATAACTTGCTCCTTCCAGCGCAGCTTCAATGGCAACCAACAACCGCTCCACCGTGGCGCCTTTAACACAGTAGGCATCGGCACCCGCTGAGAGTGCCGCAATCACTTCATTCTCGGTGGTATGCGAGGTGAGCATCACAACCCGCACATCCGGCAGAGCTTCTTTGATCTTTTTCGTCGCGGCAATACCATCCATCCGGGGCAAGCCAATATCCATCACGACGATATCAGGATGTAAGCTGAGCGCAGCTTCGACGGCTAGGTAGCCATCGTCTGCATGGCCCACCACTGTGATGTGAGGCTGGCTTGATAACGATTGCTCAAGCCCCAATTGCATCATGGGGTCGTCTTCGACGATGAGCACCCGCGCAACGGAGGGGGCTGGGTCTTCGCTCATGATGACACTCCTTCGAGAAATAGTAGACAAGAAAGTAAGAGTTAGCAGATCGCGGTTTTTCACTTTCTAGAAGGGTAACGCGACTTGGCAAAGAGCAGGTAGAGCGTAGCAAGTGATGCTCTGCAATGCTAAACGCCCGTGAGCCAAACTGCCACCCAAAAGAGGAGTGGCGCTAGCAGCGGCGCTGGCAAAAACGAGGCAACTCGAATTTTGGCAACCTCTAGCAGAATTAGCCCGATGGCCAGAATCATTAATCCACCCACCCCAGTCACTAGCATGACCACTGGAGACGTAGCAGGATCAGGCAGGGCTTGGGCCAGTAGCCCTGCGGTGAGCGATAGCGCCCCCTGATAGATGAGAATAGACAGCGCTGAGAAACCGACGCCGATTCCATAGGTGCTGGTGAGGGCGATCGCCGCCAGACCATCCATGGTGGCTTTTAGGGTGAGCAGGGTGCGATCGCCCACCAGACCATTGTTTAAGCTGCCAATCAGCGCCATGGGGCCAACGCAGTAGAGCAAACTTGCAGCTACAAATCCTTCGGTAAATTTGCCCTGACCGCGAAAGCGCCGCTTTAGCCAGTCTCCCAATTGAGTCAGCCGCTTTTCCAACAGCAGCCATTCCCCCAACAGTCCGCCGATCACCAACGTCAGCAGACCCAAAATGACGCCGTCTACGATGCCCGCCTGCACCTCTACCAAGCTGTTAGCCATGGTGAATCCGATGACCAGGGTGGTGAGCCCCAAAGCCTGAGTAATGATGCGCTGCATGGGTGGCGGCAGGCGATCGCTAAAAAACAGTCCTAGCAACGTTCCCAAAATAATCGTGCCGACGTTGATCCAGGTGCCGCTGGTTCGTGCCCAAAAGTCCAGAGTCATGTTTGCCGTATTGCGCCGAACGCTTTGATAGAGGAGAAAACCAAAATCCATACCGTATTGGAAACACCGCCCGCCTATCTTCCTCCAATGAGGCGAACCGTGATCATCAAAACCGGGCCACGGCAAGATTCAGATCGGACGGCGAATGTCATTTGCTGCGCCTTTCTTCCCTCAAGACTTTGCAGTAGAATCAGCTATACATTGTCATGGGTTTTGTTAAAATAAAGATTGGTGCATCGGTACTACTCTCCCGTGTTTCCCTTGGCGTCTACAGGACTGAGATAATGAATAGCTTCATCGTGATGGCAGAAATTGTGGAGGAGCCACAACTGCGCTATACCTCTGATAATCAGCTGCCCATCACAGAGATGGTGGTGGAGTTTCCAGGAATTCGGGCTGAAGATGCCGCCTCTAAGGTAAAGGTGGTGGGCTGGGGCAATCTGGCACAAGAAATTCAAGAAAGTTTTCATGTGGGCGATCGCGTCATTGTTGAAGGGCGATTGACCATGCTTAGCATTGATAACCCCAATGGGTTCAAAGAGAAAAAGGCAGAAATAACTGCGTCGCGGGTGCATCGGGTAGGGATGGGTGAGGTCACATCGACCAAGCCCGAGCAGGATGAACCCGCCGCCGCTCGTCCCGCCGCTAAGCCTGCCGCCGCACCAGCTCGCAGCAGCAAACCGCCAGAACCGGCTCCTGCTCCGATGGAATATGACGACATTCCGTTCTAAAGGCTAGTTTGGCAAAACCTAGGCCATGCCCACGACGCGGGCATGGCCTAGCGCTTTTTAAAGCCTGGAATCCTCGATCTCAGCCTACTGCAGGTGATATGAACAGGGTGCCAATCCATTGCAGCACCAGCGCCACCAGCATAACAGCCCCAACAAAAATGCCAATAACGGCGATCGCCATCAAAATCAAAAATAAGAGATTGGGCGGACGAGTTGGTTCGGGCTCGGCAATGTGCGCTTCGAGCAGCGTTAAATTTCGCAGATTGGCCTTCCAAAAGACGTCAAATACATTTCCCGCTACCGGTACTGACCCCAATACGGTATCGGTAAGCAGGTTCACTACCATTTTAATGAGGGTGCCTTGGGGCAATCGCAGCCGAATGGCCTCTAGCACGATGTAGCTCGAAATTCCTAGACTGAGCAGATCGCCACCACCGGGGAGTATTCCCAAAATGGGATCGATGCCAATACGGAAACGGGTGAACGGCAGCGGAATCGAATGATCCAGCAGATGGCTCAGCATGCGAATGCGTCGCAGCGCTGGAGCGTGAGCGATCGCCCGTGACGCTACCACAGGTAACCCAGAGGCAGGCTGAGCCATAGGCATCGCGACTGGTGGTTGGTTTGTTGGCGGTAGCGGTGGTTGTCGGCGGGGCTGACGGGACGGTTTTTGAGCAGGCATGGCAGCACGAAGAAAAGACACAGCAGCAAGTGTTTCTGCTTTAGCCTAGCGTAGCTTCGCCGACTGTAGTGTGGCCCAGCAGCGATGGAAACACTACTCACGGGTGAAGCGGGCGATCGCCTGAATTCCCACGCACTCACCTCTGGGTCATCGCTCCCCCGCAATCGCACATTGGGGATACAAGATGCGCGCCCTAGAGTGTCAGAGATTGAGGATTCGTCTCGATTAGAGCAGCCAGATCCTTAAGGAAGGCGGCAGCATGGGCACCATAGATAATGCGGTGATCGCAGGTGATATTAACCTGCATCTGAGTTTTGACCCCGAGCATCCCGTCGGGTGTCGCAACGACCTGAGGTCGCGAAGCCCCAATCGCCAAAATCGACCCCTGCCCGGGCGGCAAAATGGCGTCAAACCGATCGACCCCAAACATTCCTAGGTTTGACAGCGTAAAGGTGCCTGAGTTGTATTCCTCTGGCTGAAGTTGCTTAGAGCGCGAGCGGCTCACCAGATCCTTCCAAGCGCGAGATAGGGAATACAGATCCATCTGGTCAGCCTGTTGCAGCACGGGGGTAATCAACCCACCGTCATCCATTGCAACGGCCACCGCCACGTTAATGGCACTGCTGTGCTGCACGCCTTTTTCGCTATAGCTGGCATAGAGCAGCGGGTGCTGTTTGAGGGTGACCGCCACCGCTTTGGCTAGCAGCGCCGTCATTGTCACGCCTTTAGACTTGACCTGCTTATAGAGAGCGTCGAGGCCGTCGGTGGTGATGGTGTAGCCCACATGGAAGGTGGGCACATCAAGGCTCGCTGCCATGTTGCGAACCACCGCGCTCTGTAGCGTAGTGAAGGGCACAAGTTGCCCAGGGGAAGCGGGGGTAGGCGCTGGGGCGCTGGGTCTAGGAGCTGCGGCGGGGGCAGCCGGAGCGGGGGCTGTAGCTGGAGCGGGGGCTGCCGCTGCAATGGATGGCGTGGGCGTTTTGCCAGCAGCCTGCTCTACATCTGCAGCCATAACACGCCCATAGGGGCCGCTGCCTTGCACAGTGGCCAAGTCAATTTTGAGATCTTTTGCCAGCTTACGGGCGCGGGGCGAAATGGCAACCCGTCCGCTCTTAGCAGAACCGTTGCTGCTTACGGCAGGGGCTGCAATCACCTCTTCAAGGGTGGCTTCTGGGGCAGGGGCTGGAGTTGCCGACCCACTGCCCGATCCACTCGCTGCCCCACCCGTGAGACTAGCCGCTTTCTGCTTGGCGGCATCCATTTCGGCTTCGGTTTCGGCAATGAGGGCGATCGCCTCACCCACAGGTGCCGTTCCTCCCGCCTCGACCACAATGGCTGCCATGTAGCCCGCGTTAAAGGACTCAACATCCATATCGGCCTTATCGGACTCAACCACCAGCACGGTTTCACCCTTTTCGACCTTGTCACCGGGCGACTTCAACCACGACACAATTTTGCCTTCGGTCATCGTAGAGCTGAGGGCAGGCATGAAAACTTCGTAAATCATGGATGGCGACTTCCGACTGAATAACTAGGGTGAGAATAAACCGTTAGGCCGTGCAGATCAGTGAATCATTAATAAATGCGTTGACCAGTGCCTTGACTTCAATCCTTAAGCGTCAAGTTCTAGTCTCTTGTGCAGCCTGGGACTCTGATTAAGGATCACCTAACTCAGAGTTTACAGAATGGATTGATCTGTGCGGTTGACTAACGACAGCATCCAAAATTGTATCTTGTTACGAAACCTGAAGTGAGCTTTGCTAAACAAAATCAGCGGTCGAGCACGGGGTTAGTCTGCGTCTCGACGCATTGGGAACAGGGCTCTGCCGCGTTAGGGCAACCCGCTGAGGGTTGGGGAATTCTAAAGCTCAGATAAAATTATTAACCCGTTCTAACAGGGATATTTTCAACGATTTAGGGCGAAGGGCGATCGCCAAATCGCTTTGTTTCAGGCTATTGCAGCTCCACTCTCTCAGTCGTTCTGGAGCATACATGGCTTCAACGAATTGGCGAGATGTTCCGGGGAACCGTCACATATCGTCTGAATGCCGGAACCTATGAGCAGCGTATCCCAAGTCGCTGATGCCAAATATTAAGTTCATCAACAGGGCAATTCCAGCGTCTAAAAGGGCGTTGTGGCCTGTAGATGCAGGCGCGTATTGCAGTGGGGATGGAGAATCCACAGCTCGCGGCTATGCAAGTGCAGTCGTAGCTCGGGGGAGGATGTGCCATAGAGGCGATCGCCCACAATGGGTGACCCTAGTCCTTGTGGATGGGCCGCATGAACCCGCAACTGATGGGTGCGTCCGGTGACGGGCTGCAATTCTAAGCGGGTCTGGGTTTCTGTGGCCGATAGCACCCGAACGTGGGTACGGCTGGGTTTGCCACGCTGCCAATCCACCGTTTGATAGGGGCGCTGCGTGGGGTTGCTCCACAGGGGCAAGTCGAGGGTGCCCCATGCGTCAGCCTGAAGCTCATTAATGGAGGGCGCTGAAATTTGCCCTAGCACGACGGCTTCATAGAGCTTTTGCACAGTGCGCTGCTGAAATTGCTGGCTTAGGTGGCGGTGGGTGGCGGCATCGCGGGCCAGCAGCAGCACCCCCGAGGTGTCTTGATCAAGCCGATGAATCGGAATCAGGCGATCGCCCTCTGATACATGCAGCCGCAGCCGACTCAGCACGCTATCTTGGCGATCGCTCGTGCGCCCCGGCACCGACAGCAGCCCCGCAGGTTTATCCACCGCGATCAGCCAGTCATCCTGATAGAGAATAGGCAGGAGCCACTCAGCCTCATTCTTAGGAAGCGTTATCGGGGTTGGCGCGGGCCGCAACCCCGATAACAAGAACCCCATTAACGGCTGGCAGCGTTCGGCACAGGCTGTATAGAACGCCCCTGGCTGCTTATCGCCGCTGGATGCGCCCCACCAGATTTCGGCCAATGCCAGCGGCGTTAGCCCGTGGGTGGCGGCGTAATGGAGCAGCTTGGGGGC
>JBGTOF010000337.1:0-13651 GCA_041742695.1 Elainellales cyanobacterium
TGCTTGGGTCAAGTAGCTCAATCAAAGCTGGAAATTAGCATAAGCCTATAGCTTTGTTTCAGCCCCGTGCTACGGGGCTGAAACAACGCTATAGTGGCTTGTCTGCGGCGCGAGCAGTAGAGGATTTGGCATGGTCTGAACTCCTAAGAAACAAATTTTGCGGGTAAAGCTGAAACCCTCGGTAGTCCGGCCGTTTGTTTCTTTGCACCATACAGCCCACCCGCAATAGAGACAGACGTGGCGCTGAGTCTATTGACCTAACTTAACCTGAGTTCGGGTTAAGCAGGCTGAGGGGGAGTGAAGTCAAGGTTGAGTGACGGCTTGTTGGGTTGGTGACAGTAAGCAATCAAACCACCGATGACATTGACCATAAAGTTGGTGGGGCTGCGATGCCTAGAATGCTCGATCTGAGAAATATTCTTGAGTTGGTCAATGACGGTTTCGACAATGACGCGCTTGCGGGCCAGCAACTTGTCGGTAATTAGCAAAGAACTCAATGCCGTAGGACTCGAATAGCCGTTGGGCAAGCGCTTTAGAGACATAGCCTCGGTCAGCGAAGACTTTGCCGTAGAGGTCTTTGAGCAGACCGTCCACCGGTTTGCGGTCGTCGGTATTGCCGGGCGTCACTGGGATGTTGAGCAACTCACCCCGGTCATTGACGACCAAATGGAGCTTGAAACCAAAGAACCATAGGGCTTTGCCCCGCCGAAGGCGTACAACCGAGGTTTTGCCACGAGCTGCTAGGCTTTGGAACACCTTGTGGCGTTGAATCCGGCGGTTGTGGCAGACCTTGAGGCTGCTGCTATCGATGAAGCTGATGCCGGTACAAGTGCCAAACCAGTGCTTTAGATACATGCACAGGGGCAACAGGGCAGACGGCATCCACGCCACAAAGCGCTGGTAGCTCACTCGGCCAGGAAATGCAGACCGCCAGTATACGCAGCCGTGCTGGCAGTAGTACGCCTTAAAATTCCGATACTGCTGCCGGTGGAAGCTGACTAAAATCGTCAGAATTTCGCTCAGGCTCAGGCTTCGCTGCCACTGCCGCCGCTGAGTTCCCGCGCTTACTAGCCGCTGATGCCACTGGGCCTCAAGCTGCTGGCAGAAGTCATCAATATGGCAAAACAGAGCGTCTAGACTATCCATAGGGGGCCTGCTGATACTTGGTTTTTCACCCTTCAGCTTACAAAGCCACCCCTTTCCTTATCCCGAACTCAGGTTAACTTAGGATACGTATTAAGGGCTGTCAACCTTTTTACCGTGAAGGGTGCTCCAGGACCACATGCTGGGTATGGCTACGAACGTCTGTCAGATCATTGAACCAATTTTTTCCTGGCTAGCCCTATTCAAGAGTAGGTCGGGTTGCTCTGGTCAATCAGCGGTTACTTCGTAGGAGCGTTGGCGTAGCCAAGCCAAAGGCGTTACGGCTGTTTGCCCAATACAGGACAATGCTCTGCCAGATATGACCTAGATCCCTTGCCTGAGTTGCCGCATAGTAGCGAAATTTCTGCTAAAAAATGATAGGGTCTACTCTTGGCGTGAAGCTCTTAGTCTATGAAAGTTCTATGCTAGAGACTTCGCGATGAAGGCTCCACAATCATCATTGATGTTGTGTATACCCTGGTTCCTGGCAAAATAGCGTCAACATAGCAATGCTCGGTAATGCTCAATTCAAAAAAAGTCTCTGCAGCCTCTGTTGTTGCTGAATAGATAGGGGTCATTCTGCGGCTTCGGCCTAGCTTTTGAGCAAGAAGCTCTGAGCCATTCACGACTCCAGCACCCACTATTCAACCCCGATATTGTCACTGCAAATAATTAATGACGCCTCGCGATTCAACTTCTACAATGCCGCCTATTCTCTGGAAGCAAATCTGGGGAGTCTCTGCACTAATGGCGGCTACTCTGTTGGGGTGGATTATATTTCAGTTTAGTTATCCTGATTTGCTTGCGCTGACGCAATATGGTCAACGGGTAGAGCAACTGGGGATTGGTTTAGGCCTGTTGGGGGCAGCATTAGAGCCGGCAATTGGCTTATTTTCTGATCGCCTTAGTCAACCGCGTGGGCAGCGCTTTTCCTTAATTATTGGAGGCGTGGTTGTGACTGTGGTGGGTATGGCTGCGATCGCCCTCTTACTGCCTCTAGCCTTGCAGGCGGCTGTAGGTTGGCTAATCCTACCCCTACTTGTCCTTTGGGCGTTGGGCGCTATGGTGGTCGGTGTGTCGACTATGGCACTGCTCGCCCAATTTGCACCAACACCTTATCTTGCCCGTGCTAACGCGTGCCTGATTTCGATTGTGGCGGGGGTTGCAGTCATTGGGGTGCTGATCAGCCAGCAGGTGTCACAGATAGGATTGGGACCCTTGCTGTTGCTCAGTGCGGCGATGCTAATGCTGGGTGCATGGTTGCTGCATGCTTCAGATCCCAAGCAAAGCCTGTTGCCTATACCTGCTACGACTCCTTCGATGCGAGCCTCGTTTGTGTTTGTGACATTTGGAGTAGGGCTAGGTGCTGGTATTGAGATCACGTCTTTGCTAGGGGCATTCCCTGATGCTCTACATCAAGAGCTTCCTCAACTCGAAACAGCTTGGATGACACCGGGGATGCTGGCAATTGTAGCGATCGCCGCTATTCCACTCCAACGCTGGTTGTCTCACCACCGGGTTCAGCGCATGATGCTGGTTGCTCTTGCGGCTATTCCTACCCTCATGGGACTAGGGATGATGGTCAATAGCCGCCAACTGGCAATCGCCATCATCCCATTTTTAGGAATTGCGCTCGCTCTCTTACTCATCAACCAAATTCCCTACGCTATCCGAATGCTGCCTGCCACCCGAGCGGGATTGAGCACTGGTCTGTACTTAGGAGGCATGGGTACCGGTCTGGCTCTATCACTCCTGCTTACGGCGCAGAGTGGCAGTGTTGACCCTACATCAGAGTTGTTGTGGACTGCCGTAGGTTTTTTAATAGCATCAAGCTGTATCCAGCAAACCTATCCTCGTTCAGTGTCCTAGGTATCGCGTTTAGGCGTATTAGGTGGAACTGGCATCAGGTCGAGTACTAGCCCAACCGTCAGATAGGGTGGAATTGAGCAAGAAATAGCGCTATCTCATGTTGAAGCTGTAGCGCTTAATGCGCCGGTTTGAGTGTTTATTCTTGGGAGCCCCTGCTGCGTAGAAAGTTCTCAGTAATATCTGAAATACAACTGAGTAGTATTGAGTAATGCAGACTACCGATTCTGTTATACCAAGACGCTAAGCTGCATCAAGCAAAGCAAGCTCGCAAGCCAAAACTATGTGGATCGAGTCAGGAGAAAGGGGCATGTCTCTCGACTCTTGACGCACACTCAGCGATGCTTACAGATGTTCTTAGCCCAGAACAGCCTAAAGTGATCGCGAAACCGAGTCCCTGCCGCGATCGCAGCTTCTCGAACATTGATTTTCCTGGATTGTCACTGCCCATCACGTTTTAGAGTCGGCTGTGCGTCTTGACTGAAGCTATATGTTAGTGAATTTCTGGCTAACCTGTTACGGAAGTGTGATTCTTTGACCCTACTCGGGGACTATAATGAGGAAATGTGAGCACACCTTTTGAGCTGCTGCAGTTGCTTTGTAGACAAGAGCAATACTGCAGTTTCCCGAAACACAGTGCCATATTTTGCATCATAGCGATACAATTGGGCGATCGCTGTAATGTTTAGCGCTCGTAGCGTCGATTTTAAGCTAAGTGGATTACTTCAAGCTGTTTCTCAGCGCATATAAGTAACATGCAAGTACTATTGCTTACTTAATAGTGCTGCTTGACACGACAATGTGACTGAGTCCGACTGCTGATAGCCTTAGGTACTTTAATTATGTTTCAATCTCAGAGTGTTGAGGAGACAGTACAGGATATTTATGCATTTAAACCATCGAATGCTGGTGGAGCATCTGCGCTCCCTGATGGTTTAACGCCCGAAATCCTGTCGGATAGGGTTCAACTTGAGGCATTATTGCGGGAAATTAGCCCCAATAAGCGCTCAGTGATTGAAATCCTTCTCAATACATGGGAAGCTACACCTAAGGTTCATCTGGCGAAGCGTGCAGGTTAAGTCTTAAGCGTGTCTGATGCAGAAATCCAACGTTTACTAGAGAGGTTACTCTCTGTTGGCGGCCAGCTTTCGGAGCATCAGCGTGAGACCATTGCCCGAATCCTAAACAGCCAGACTGATGAGATCCCTTTTTTGTTTCGGCAGGCAGGTTTAAGCCTGGAAGAAGGGTTTGCTGGTCGTCAGCTGCAGCCCGGTAGCAACCTGGATAGGCAAGACCTTCACAATAAAGATTTTACAGATGCCAAGCTGGTTCAAGTTAGCATTGCTGGCTCGAACCTCAATGGAGCATCGCTAGTGCGAGCCGATTTGACTGCTTCTATGTTGGATCAGTCAACGTTTATAGCAGCAAAGCTGTACCAGGCAGACCTCACAAGCGCCTCTGCCCGTTACACAAATTTTACGAACGCCAAGATGCAGCATGCCAAGCTTGTCGGGACAGATCTGACTGGCGCTAATTTTGCTTACGCAACTCTGCAACACTGCAAGTTTAGAGACGCGCGATTGCATCGGGTGGTATTGCAGGGAGCGAATCTCTCATCTGCAGAATTTCGCAATGCCGACCTCTCAGGTGCGAATTTACAGGGCGCAAACTTATATGGGGCAGATCTGTCCCACGCCTTGATGCGCCGCGTGAGCTGTCTAAACGTGAGTTTTGAAAGTTGCGCAGTAGAAGGTACACGATTTGATGCGAGCACTGGCATCACTCAAGAGCAGAAACGATATTTGCAACGGCAGGGCGCAGTGTTTGCTAGCTAAGAGGCCTAACTGATCGTGATAGGTAGTGCTTCAGGAACACGAAGTTTGAACCGTTGCGCTGGGAAATTTTTGAGGAAGCCAAATAATTATGGGTTTTACGGGCTCTCTTACTCTGGCGGTTGCTATAGGATATTGAGAACAATGAATCTGCAGGATGGAATGCCCAATGTCTTTAGCGCCTCATCATGTTTATCCGGTGATTTGGCAAGATGATCATGTCTTGCTGATCGATCAAACCCGGCTACCGGGTGAGTATGACTTGGTGCAGATTAGCCGTTGTGCTGATATGGCGATCGCCATCAAAACGATGATTGTGCGCGGGGCACCGGCAATCGGGGTCGCTGCTGCCTATGGGATGTATCTCGGTGCTCGAGAGATTGAGACGGGCGATCGCGAGGTGTTCTTGACTCAATTAGAGCATGTAGCAGATACCCTGCGTGCCACTCGACCCACTGCGGTTAACCTGTTTTGGGCGATCGATCGAGTCATGCGGGTGACACGACAAAGCATTGGACAGGTTGACTATCTCAAGCAGGTTATATTACAAACAGCTCAAGCCATTCAACTCGAAGACTTGCAGATGTGCAAAGCCATTGGGGATTATGGTCTTGCCGCGCTGCCCCAAACGCCGCATCGGCTGCGACTGTTAACCCACTGCAATGCCGGTGCATTGGCGACAGCAGGGTATGGCACCGCATTGGGAGTAGTGCGATCGGCATGGTTCAATGATCGGCTCGAGCGGCTTTATGCTGACGAGACTCGGCCTCGCTTGCAGGGAGCTCGCCTCACCGCATGGGAATGCGTTCAAGAAGAGATTCCCATCACACTCATTACCGACAGTATGGCAGCGCACTGCATGCAGCAAGGGATGATCGATGCTGTGGTGGTCGGGGCCGACCGCATTACGGCGAATGGGGATGTAGCGAATAAGATTGGCACGTATGGTCTGGCTATTGTGACCCAAGCGCACAACATTCCCTTTTTTGTCGCAGCGCCATTTTCCACTGTGGATTTTAGCTTAGCAGATGGGTCGCAAATTCCCATTGAAGAACGAGACTCTGCTGAAATTTCACACATTGGTGAAACCTCCATTTGCCCAGAGGGAATTGCGTTCTATAACCCAGCGTTCGATGTCACTCCTGCCAGATTGATCACGGCGGTGATTACTGAGAAAGGGGCGCTGAAGCCTGAGGACTTAGTCAAGTATGGCGATCGCTCAACAGTGACGTAACGCTGTCTTTCCAACCGGCTGCTCACTCGCTAGACCTATCAGTGCTTCGGTTCCAGCTAGGCAGGAGCGTTGCCTTGGCGGGCCGACTTTACCATTGCAATTAAGGTTTGGTGAGCGTCTTCAGAATCTTGAAGCGTGTGGTCAAAGGCCACTCTGACCGGCTCTATGGTGCCATTGGCCTCAACTTCTAGGATCATGCCTTCGGGATCGATGGTGAGCAGTCTGGCGGCAGTAGCAGTATCGACCTTGCCACAGGCTTTAGCGTAGAGCAGCACCGCTTCGGCGTGGTCGTCGTTCATGTGTTTGCAAATGCGATCGCTCACCTGAGGTGTAATGATGTCAGCCATGGCGTTGAATGGGGGTCGTGAGATGAACGTGGGAGTTTAATGTAGCGGTTGTATAGAAGCGAGGGATTGATCGCCAGAGATCACGTCACCGCATTGGACTGAAGCAGCACTAGCGCGATGCGAACCAGGCTGTTGATGATAAAAGCAATGAGCACCAGCATAATCACGACATTGGCGACATTTTTAACCGTTTGCATAGCGTCTCCGAAATCCACCTACTCAAACAATACTCAACAAATTATGGGCTTAAATGAGGAGCTTTGGAGGGTAGAGATAAATCTACATCATCCAAACTTCCCCTAAAGGCAGGGCTATCCCACTAGACCAGGGTATGGCGTTACATAACAGCAGGCTGCATCAGCAGCGGTTCTAGCGTTGCCACCACTGATGCAGCTAGCGCATTGTAATCATAGCCTCCTTCTAGCCCAAACAAAATTCGGGGTGTAACCTGCTGGCAGTAGCGGGTAAATTTGCCATAGTCGCTGGGGTGAAGGCTAACGCCACCAATGGGGTCAGCCTGGGTGGCGTCGTATCCTGCACTGACGATCAGAAGATCGGGCTGATGGGCCTGCAAGAACGGCAGAACTTGATTGACGAATAGGGGCTCGTAATCTGCTAGGGTGCTGCCTGCCAGCATCGGTAGATTTAGCACATTGTGGTGAGGCCCCCGTTCGTCCGCAGCACCGGTATAGGGATACTGGGGAGACTCGTGAAGTGAGCAAAACGCTAGGTTGGAATGAGGTTCGACGATGGCTTGGGTGCCATTGCCGTGATGCACATCCCAGTCGAGAATGGCCACGCGCTGCACCGTGGGCTGTTGCAGAGCATAATGGGCGGCGATCGCCGCATTCGAAAATAGACAAAATCCCATCCCTCGGGTGGGCAGAGCGTGATGCCCTGGCGGGCGTGCCAACACAAATGCAGCATTTCCTGACCCGACTACCTGATCGACGCCATCAAGCCAAGCGCTAACGGCGAGCAGCGCAGCGTCATAGCTGCGGGGCGACACAATCGTATCTGAGTCAATGCGTCCCCCTCCCTGCTGGGCTAATTGAGCGATCGCCTTTACATATACATCAGGATGCACCCTGTGGAGCGCAGATTGAAGGCGATCGCCCTGCGCATTCAGGGGTGTGGGCGATCGCCAGTCTAGGTGATTAGCCCAGGGCGTTTCTCGCAGCGCCGTCACCACCGCTCGCAGCCGACCCGCATTTTCGGGATGGAACCGCCCAGTTTCGTGCTCTAGGAACACATCAGAATAGAAAATCGGAATCATAGACTGCTCAACCCTGCAGAGTGTGAAGTGGTGTTAGAACAATGCATTCAGCGATCGGCTAGTATTCATGCTGCGCAATAGGGTTTGCTGTATCCCGCCATGAGGTGGTTTATCAGGCTAGCCGTCTGGCAAGACATCGGGCAAGCTGAGCGCAAGTTGATAGATTTGGCGACGGGGCAGATTGGTGTGTGTTGCCAGATGGCGGCTTGCTTCAGAGCGCGACATCCCCTCATGCAGCAGTTGCGTTAGCTCTGCTCGCAGAACCGCATCAGACAGTTCAGGCTGAGTGGTTACGGCTCCCGCCAACACAAGGGTGTATTCTCCCTGAGGCTGGCGCTGTTGATAGTGGGCGATCGCTCCCTCTACCGTGCCCCGCCAAAATTCTTCATGGAGTTTGGTGAGTTCGCGCGCCAGCACAATCGACCGCGTTGCCCCAAAGATACCGGCCATATCCTGTAGGGTTTGGGGCAACCGATGGGGCGACTCATAAAACACCAGCGTGCGGGATTCTGATTGCAGGAGTGTCAGGCGATCGCGCCGTTCTTTGGCCTTAGCAGGTAAAAATCCCTCAAACACAAAGCGATCGGTCGGCAATCCAGCTGCACACAGAGCCGTAATCACCGCACTGGCTCCCGGAATGGGAATCACCGGAATAGTCGCGTCTACGCAGGCGCATACCAGCTCATACCCTGGGTCTGAGATGCCTGGCATTCCAGCATCGCTCACCAGCGCCACGCTTTTCCCTTGGTGCAATAGTGCCAGCAGTTCCGCGAGTCGCGAGATGCGGTTGTGGTCATGGTAGCTAATCTGAGGCGTGCGAATCTGAAAATGCTGCAGCAGCTTACCGGTGTGCCGAGTGTCCTCAGCGGCGATCGCATCCGCTTCTTGCAGGGTGCGAATCGCCCGCAGCGTCATGTCTTCCAAATTTCCAATGGGGGTCGCCACGATATAGAGCGGCATAGCAGTGCTCCCTAATCGTTGCGATACGCCAGGCGCAGACTCCACACCAGCAATAGCGCAGAGGCGATCGCCATCAAGCCACCCCAAAACCAGTAGGGCAACAGCAAATTCTGCGCGATCTGGGCCGAGTCAGACACGATCAGCTGTCCACCAATGACCGCCCGATTCATGAATAGATAATCTAACTGGTGGTAGGTGCTAATGCAGGCCTGCAGCCCTAGAAACTGAATCGCAAATGCCTGTAGCCACCCACCCGTGGATGTGCCTACCCATAGCACCGCTAGCCCGATTAAGGGGATAGCTACAAGCCCAAACAGCGATCGCACCCAAATTAACGCCGATAGCAGCAGCAGCCCTGCCAGCACGAGCAGACCTGCTTTCGCCATACGGCGACTGCGAGATGCCAAAATCAGGGCTGCGCCTGCCATAGGGGGTCCCATTGGCCCGCCCATAGCGACTAGCGCCCGTCCCACCGGGCCAAGAAATTGGACGCCGCTATGCACCGCTAAGCCTGATCCATTAGGAAAAATTTGCAGCTGACGGAAGGTGCCTCCGAGCAGCATCGCTGTGACCCCATGCCCCATTTCGTGAAACCAGGTTGCCAAAATGCTAAAGGGGTACAGCAGATAGTTGCCAATGGGCACTTGCCAGAGCGCAATTGTGACGATCGCGGCGATCGCCAGCCAGCGTAGACCAATGCGATCGCGCAATTTGGGACTTAGGCCCAAGTCATCATCCTGCCAACGGTTGCTCATAGTTGGGTTCAATCGAAGGAGAACAGTACGGCACGCTTGCCCATCGAGTCATCTCAACTCTAACGGCTGTCAGCCGCAATGGCGAGCTTAGCCCTCGGCAAAATACTGAAAGGCCGCGGCCACTGCCCGTGCTGACTGATAGCGTGCCGCAGGACGGGGATCAGTCAGCTTGTCTAACACAGCCATGAGTTGGGGGTGAAGGCCCGGCACTCGCTCAGCCCAGAAGCGATTCCCATCCCCGCGATCGCCATAAAAATAGACGGGGTTTTGCCCCGTCACAAGAAACGTAAATAATGGTGCGATAGCGTAGAGATCGGCAGCGGGCGTGGCCTCAAGAGACAGCACCTCTGGCGCATCATAGGCCGCGTCTCGTTCAGAGTCTGGCGCAGTCTTCCCGGGTAACGACTCTAATACAAGCTGTTTCATCGCGCCAAACCCGACCAAGCTTAAGGTTTGATGGGGCGGTGCATCGGGCTGATAGATCAGATGCTCGGGCTGGAGGTTGCGATGCAAAATCGGCGGCACGAAGCGGTGCAGATAATCCAACAGGGTGCAAGTTTCCATAATCCAGGCGATCGCCCGTTCTACCGATACTGCCCCCAGCACCCGAATGTAGCTTGCCAGGTCTTGCCCCCGCATTAACTCCATGACTAGGTAAGGCACCGCCTGCTCGAAAAAAAAATCAATCAATCTTGGAACTTGGGGATGGCTAAGCTGCCGCAGAGTCTCTGCCTCAAACTCCAGTGCCGCCTGAGCCTCTGGGCGATCGCGCCATGGCGGATTGAGGGTTTTAACGACAACCAAGTCCCCCCCCTGCCAGGCTTGATACGTTGTCCCCACACAACCCGTTCCTAAAGAGTGCAGCAGCTGATACCCGCCCACCTGTCCTAGCGAGTGGATGGGCTGCCCACATTCCACGCAAAACACATCCCCGCCCCGCTCATGCTGACAGTTAACCGCCTGGCTAGAGGACAACTGCGCCAGTGTTGACACGTGATGCAAGCCCTCCGCCTCAGTGTCATCCAACCGCAAGTGGGGCGGCACTGGAATCACATGCTGCATCCGCAACAATTCAGCACCAACGGCATCTAGCGAGTCGGACTCGCGGCTTAAAGGGGGCGATCGCCGATCCGTCACCTCTGTCGGAAACCGGGATTGATCCGTCGATCGGGACAGCGATGATTTTTCAACATCAGTGGGAAGATTGACCTCGACTTCAGAATTGAGCCGAATCCGGACATTGGGGCCAGAGCGCGCTAGCCGAAACACCGCCCCATCGCTGACTGGAACTTGATCAATCCGCTTGCCATCGAGATAGGTGCCGTTAGTACCCAGGTTCACAATTTCCCAGTCGGCTCCTACCCGTCGCAGTTCTACGTGGTGCCGAGACACAACCGCGCTGTAAAGAATCACATGGTTATCAGTAGAGCGTCCGATTCGAATCACCGATTCGTTCTCAAACGTCCACACCTGAACAGGCGTTTGCTTTATTGGATGCAACAGGGATAGGGTAATCACACGAGTGAGCAAACTGTAGAGAACTGAAATCGCAAAACTGGATTAGATAGGGATGATGGCGCGATCGCCAGAGCCGATATGTCCCATCCTAGAATGGTTTATCCAAAACAAAACCACGCAGTTAGAGCAATTGAACCAGCACCACAGATTAAGGGATGCGGCTGCGTATCTGGATTTGCTTATCCCACTGCACGGCAGATTCTGCCAATAGGTTAACCCAGCACTTCGCCTGTTAAACCTGCCTGAGCTAACGATAGAGTCAACTCCGCTTCAATGTAAGATTCACCCGTTAGACTGCCCATAATCCAGCAGCGATCGCCCAGGAGAGACTGGGATAATCATCGTTGCTGAAATAAGAACGTCACTTTGTCGCCCTTGCCTAACGAAATGCGATCGCCCCCTCTTAGGCAATGGCGGTTGCCCTTAGGCAACGGCAGATTGTTGACATAGGTTCCATTAGAACTGCCCACATCTTCTATATAAAAGGCATTGCCTTCCACGCGAATGTCAGCATGAATGCGCGACACGATTTCAGAATTGGGAAAGCCTGAAACATCCACATCTGGGGGAATGCGGTCATTGGGCTTGCCAATATGAATTACTGAAAGATGGGGGGGCAATTCAATCATCGTATCGGTTTGCACATGCATCAATTGCGCCGCCTGCATTTGAATTTGGGTAGGCTGCACCGGGGCCGAAAACCCTACCCCAGCGTCAGCGCCGAGTGCCCCCCCCCCGGAACTGCCAGAAGTAGGTTCAGCAGATGATTCGTAGGCGACGGTTTCAGGCGTCTCCTCATCGGGTGTCACACTCATCTCGGGGGCGGCAGACGCAGAGGATGTGGGTGCAGGCTCCGCAGACGCGGAGGAGGTTGCTTTTGTAGCAGCGGGCTCTAACGGCATCAGTGGCTCCAGCGGTTCCATCGGAGGCAAATCTGGAATGCTGAAGTCGGGGGCTAGAGTTGGCACAGATGCCTCATCGGGCTCAACAACAGGCGCCCTGCTGGGGGTAGAAGCTGCTTGAAGGTTGAAGCCGCATTGTCCACAAAAGCTGGCGTCTGCCTGCACTTTTGCACCACAATTGGGGCAAGTAGCCAGGCTAGGCAAAGGCGTATAGCACGCTTCGCACTGCACTGCGCCTTCTGGATTTTGGTGATTGCAGTTAGGGCAAACAATCATAGGGTTGCATCGTGTAGGCCAAAGGTGCACTCTATCAGTCAGTTCAGGAGAAGCAGTTCAGGGGAAATAAATCGGCAGATAGAGCGACAACAGCGAACTTAAAAGCATTCGGCTGCATGCTCAATGTCAATTTCTCCACTAAAACATACTCGGTTTTTAATGCCGTAATGTCTAAGCGCAGCATTTTGTAGACATTTTTTCTAGAAAGTTTCTAGATGGGGCCGACAAAGTCTAAGTCATCGGGTGGCTGTTTCTGCATTTCTCACCATGAGATGAGGATTCTACGATCGGGCATTTCTATTGAACACTATTGAACGAGCCTAAAGGATCGTAAGCATATAATTCTATCCCTTCATCCTACGTCCAGGACAAAAACCCCAATTTCCTAGTACATCGACTGAGCCAGTCACCCACACGTAGGGCTTTAGTGTCAATTTGCCCCATACCTAAAACCGTGCTGCCCGCGACGCAGACCATACGGTTTTGCGTTGTTTTAGCCCTGCAATGCGAAGTTGAAACAACGCAATCGAACTCACAGAGATTTAAGCGGTATGGGTTCGCATACGTTTGAGTTAGTTTTGTCTTATCTTTCGCCCTTAGGCTTACGAATTTGGCAATTTTGGGGAAGCTAAGCCTTCTCAAAATCGCCCAAGATTCTGGACGCTGCACGAAGCGCATGAGTCCTGGCCCTGATTGAAGTGTTCTGTCGCTTGGGCAATGGGCGTTGAGGGAGGTGGCATTGTTGGCTAACACGCTTGGTTAAAAAGATGTGGACTTTAGTGCAGCACCAGCTGCTGCGTCTAGCAACCACCACAGCTCGCCCTCTGGGCGAATCATGCGGGCGGGATAATGAGCGTCGTCTGCGGTATCGGCAAACACTTGGGTGAGAGCGGTTTGCTTGTTCGCCCCAGCCACGAGAAAGAGAACACAGCGAGCCTGGTTGATCAACGGGGCTGTAAAGGTGAGGCGGGGTTGCCCATCCTTATTGCCAACTGTAATCAGGCGATCGCCCACTGCAAGGGCCGGGGTATGGGGAAACAGCGAGGCGGTATGGCCATCATCACCCATACCCAACAGAACCACATCTAGCGCTGGCACGACGCCATCCTTTACCTGGAACACCCGTTGGAGCGTCTGCTCGTAGGTGGCAGCAGACTCGGCTGGGTCTGCTGCCGCCGTGGGCATTGGGTGAATGTGGTCCGCCGGAACGGGGACGTGGTCTAACCAGGCGCGGCGTGCCATTCCCTCATTGCTATCAGGATGATCGGCAGGCACGTAGCGCTCATCTCCCCAGAAGATATGCAGCTTGTCCCACGGGAGGTCTTGCTGGGCGATCGCCCCATAAAGTGGCTTGGGAGTGCTGCCGCCAGCCAAGGCAATGGTGAACTGCCCCCGCTGCTCAATGGCTGTGTGAATGCGCGACAGAATGAGTTCCAGCGATCGCGCCACGATGGCATCAACATCTGGCAAAATTTCGACTTGGCGTTTCACTTTAGAGTCATCTCCTTCTTAATTTCTGCCTTAATTTCTGCTTTGGGTCGT
>JBGTOF010000365.1:0-21808 GCA_041742695.1 Elainellales cyanobacterium
GCTGAGGTAAGCAAGGAGCGATCGCAAGTTGGGTGTACTAGAACCACTGTCGAGGTACACGCGCTCGGCTAGGCTGTTGAGCTTCTTCCACGTGCCGTAGAGTCGAGCGATGGTTTGCTCGAGTTGGGCGGCGTTGTTTACCAGTTCTGCAGTGGGGCTGAGGCATCCAATCCGCAGCGCTTCTTCGAGAGCCAGTTCTAGATTCATGCCGTCTCGGTTGAGCGCCTGCACCTGAGTCGCGGCGCTGAGGTATTTTGCTAAAAACCGAGCCTCAGATGTGGCCTGTTTTACAGTGTCCACGTCGGGATTTAGGGTCACTTCTTGCTGAATTTGCTGCTGATGCACGTTCGGCAGTTTTTCCATCTCGCGCACTAGGGGCGCAATGTAGCGGGTCGGAATGAGGTTGTTAGCGGCTTTTTCTTTGATTTCTTCGGGGAGCAGATCTGAGGTGATGGCCGTCCACTCATCAGAGAGCTGGCGCACTTCGCGGCGAGTGATGCGATCGCCCTTCTTGGCCGCATCTCCCACCATTTGCTGCACTTCTGGAGACGATTGCGCGGTTTCAACAAAGGCTCGCTTGCTAAACTGGTTGACGTCTTCTGGCTCTAGCATGCCGCTGTCGAGCAGCGTGTCGGCGCTTTCTGCTAGCTCAATCAGTGCATAGGCCTGACTCTTGCTGATTTCTTGATCTTGCAACCACTTCGTGAAACCGCGCCCGCTGCCATCGCCGCCTACTTTTTCGCGATCGCGCACCGTGCGCAAAATGCGCCCCCGCCAGATGTCAGTTTGTAAATCAAAGCGATCGCACACCTGCCATGCCGACTCGATCATCTGGGCAAAGTCATAATCCGAAATGCCCTGATCGTCTGGACTCGGCAACTGAAATGTCAGCTCTGCGTCTGTCGCACCGTTCAAGACATCCGTCGTAAAGGGCGCATAGGGCGCTGATGTCACTGCTGCTACTGGGGGAACCATGGAGAGCCTGGGAAAAACCGCTCATTCATTATTCCACACGATTTCGCTACATGTGGCGCAGGTTGCTACCAAATCTCTCAGATCAGCGCAAAATGTGTGGGGTCAAGGAATCAAGACCGCGGAAAAGTCTCGGGCTCGCGTCTCCCTGCCCCACATCCCGGTTCTAACCCTTAACCTTCTCCAACACCATTTCATCGACAGAAAAATCGATCTCGGCTTTATCGCGACCTGAGGCAAGGTAATCTTGCGTGAAGGAGTCGGTGAGGCCAGCGACTAGATCGTACTGAGGCTGCCAGCCGAGATCAGCGGTGGCGGCGTGGCAGTCGGTAAAGAAATGCTGCATCCGCAACGGAAAGGCTTTGCGCTTGCCAAAGTCGAACGCCTTGGGATCGTAGTGGAGGAGGCGGAGATCGCTGGGGGATTTGCCAGCAGCGATCGCACAGGCCCGTGCCACGCCATCGAAGGTGACAAAGCGATCGCCCGAGATGTTGTAAATTTTGCCGATGGCGCTGTCGTTGCCTAACACGGCTGCCATCGCGGTCGCCAAATCATGGCAGTGGCCCAGTTGGGTAATGTGCTGCCCATTGCCGGGAATGGGGATGGGGCGATCGCGCACAATCCGATCAAAGAACCAGGCTTCTATATCGTTATAGTTTTGCGGGCCATAGATGTAGACCGGACGAACCGACGTAAAGGGGATGCCTGCCTCGGCTAGGTAGGCTTCAGTCTCGTGCTTGCCCCGGTGGCGGCTGTTTGGATCAACCGCATCACCCTCACAATGAGGCATTTGATCCGATTTGAGATAGACCCCAGCAGAGCTCACGTAGACAAAATGCTGCAGCCGATTCTTGAAAATTTCAGCTAAGGGCTGCGTATCCTTCAGCTCGCGCCCGTTGTTATCAAACACGGCGTCGAAGGCTTCATGGGAGAGCTTGTCGTTGAGCAACAGCGGATCGGTGCGATCGCCCACGATGGTTTGCACTCCGTCAATCGGAGCCGGACGGTTGCCCCGGTTAAACAGCACCACCTCATGGCCCTGCTGCACCAAAAGCCGGGTTAGGTACACACCAATAAACCGGGTTCCACCCATTACGAGCACTCGCATTCCCGTCTCCCATTTTTACAGATAGCTGTTGATCAGTTGGCCCCAACGCAGACCCATTGAATGGTGTAAACCCTTTGCACCATAGGGAATTTACACCGCTGACAGGTCACGACACGACCTAGGGGCGGGTGCCTAGCGTCGATGGGTGCGTTGCGACCGGCACCTATCCCCATATCCTACGGCGAAATGCTGCGCTGCTGGATTTAGCACCTACAAAGTTTATACGGAACAGTTTGCAGCCAGGTGGAATCAATAAGACAAAGCGTTGCTGGAGGCAATGACACGATGATGCGACGGCTGCGGTTTGTGTCGAAAGCGTTATTAGGGCTGGCGATCGCCCTATTGGCTGGGGTCTTGGTCATGATGCTGACAGTTGCCCCGGCGATGCTAGAAGGCGGCATTGCCTGCGCTTACATTCACCAAAGACCTGATGGAGTGGCGATCCCCGGCCAGGCGTTTCGCTGCACGTTAACAGAGACAGAGGATCGCTGCCAGGCCACACTGCAGGGGCAACCGTTGGGGATCACGGTCCAATATCTAGATGCCCGGCGAGAAACCTTTGCTACCGATGTCGCCTGCACTGCAACCTACGGCGGCAACGCTGTGCCCTGCAGTGTTGGGTATGACTTGGCAACGGGCTCTCTGCCCATTGTCCAAATTGATGACACGCTGGGGTGGAGTGACTCGGACTTTCGGGGGCTGCGGCGACGTTATCGAGCGGCTCAATTTACCGAACCCCAATGGTTTCGGCTGACAAATGGCATTATTCTACTGTTAGGGCTGGCGATCGCCCTGCTGGTGTGGACGAGTGCAGACTGGGAGATTGTGGAACTGGCTGCCGTGACGACGGGCATCACAGGCTTTGCCATCGCCTATGTGGGGCTGTGGACTAAAGGCGCTCGAGTGCTTTCTACCCTAGCTATATGGTTGAATCCCTGATGGCTGACTATCCCGGAATTGGCATCGTTGCGCTGCTGTTGCTGTCGATCGGGTTGGCCGCAGGCATTGGCTGGCTGGCGGCAGTCCTGTTAATGCGGGGAGCTCAGCAGTTGACAGAACGAGGGAGCGATCGCCTTAGCCGCATCATGATTGGGTTAAACAGCGGGCTTAGCATCGGCCTGATTGTATTTGCCCTGTTGATGTACCAAATTGCGCTCTTGCCGATTCCCGTGGCATTGCTCCAGGCCAGTCCCGTTTTGCTGGGGCTAGCGATCGCGGCGATCGCTTGGTGGCGTCCGCAGTCATTGGGCAAGCTGGTTACTGGGCTTAATGGCGGCTTAGTAGTGGGCGTGACTCTATTCTATCTCAACCTGCTGCTGCTACTGGGTTTGGGTCTAGCCGACTAACATCGCTGGATCATGTCTTAAAAAAAGCGAGCTGGTGGGGATCAAGGCCGCGCTGGTGCAGTATAAATTGGGCGATCGCCAAATCCATCGGCGTCGTGACCTTTAGGTTCGTCTCTTCCCCCGGCACAATTTCTACCGGCAGCTTGCACTGCTCAAACAGGGCCGCATCATCGGTGACACTCCACCGCTGCTCCACCCCTTGGTCATGGCAGTGCCGCAGCGCTGCCACATTAAAGCCTTGGGGCGTTTGTGCGGCCCAGAGCTGGCGACGGTCGGGCGTAGCCTGCACCACCCGAGACTCCGGCGCGACCACCTTAATCGTGTCTTTTACGGGAATTGCTGCCACAAACCCCTGGCAGTGGTCAAGCGCAGCGCTACAGCGATCTAGCAGCTCGGGTGTGGCCAGACAGCGCGCGCCGTCATGAATGAGCACCCGAGCGGCACCAGACGGCAAATCCCGCAGCCCGTTGTAAACCGAGGCCTGTCGCGTATCGCCGCCTGGAATAAACGCAATAGGCTTGGTGAGCGCCAGCGTTGCCAGCAGAGTTTTGAAGTCAGGCCAATCGTCAGGCTGGGCAATCAAGCCAACCCACTCAATGGTGGGCGCGCTCTGAGCGGCTAGCAGCGTCCATGCCAGAATGGGCTGCCCCAGCAGCGGCAAGAACAGCTTATTGCGCTGCGCCTTCCCTTGGCGCGTCCACTCGTCTTTCATGCGGCTACCCGACCCTGCCGCAGGGATCAACAGATGCACAGCATCTCCTTACATGGCGTTCTTTGTGTTTACCTAGTCGTGGCTTGATGGATGGCTGCCCGTCACCATCGTCTCTTCTAAGCCGAGGGTGTCGTGCATGGCCTCTCCAGTATGGTATGCCGCCAGTAGCACTTCGCTGGTTTTGCCCCAGGCGATCGCCCCAGTGCGGTCGATGCCAATGGCACCCAAATCACGACGGTTGGTCTCAGATTCTAAAAACGAGCGCTGAAATGCGTCTTGCAGCGCCATGCCATCGGTCACCCGCACCACAATACGCGCAGCCAAGCACTCATCCAAAATGTCCTCGCCAATGCCTGTGCAGCTAATGCCCGCATGGTGGGTGGCATAGTTGCCTGCAGGCGTTGCAGAATCGCTAACGCGTCCAATCCGCTCAAAGCCCTTGCCCCCGGTCGAGGTACCTGCGGCAATCCGGCCTTCATTGTCTAACGCGACCACACCCACCGTGCCGCGCCCAGCTTCTGTGAGCAGCTCTTTTTCTGCCACCACGCCCGCCATTTCTCGGTGAAAGTTGCCGTGACGTTCTTGAATCCACTCTTGCAGGCGAATTTCAGTTAAGGGATCGTGGGGCGGCAGCTTGAGTTCGCGCACCAGTTCTGCTGCGCCGTGATCTGACAGAATGCGATCGCTCTGATCTTGCAAATATAGGGCCAGATCAATAGGGTTCTTGATCCGAGAAATGTTAATGACGCCGCTAAACCGCTGCTCACTGCCGCTCATCAGCGAGGCGCTCATGCGAATCTGCCCGTCAGATTGCAGAACCGATCCGGTTCCGGCGTTAAAGCGGGGCTCATCCTCTAAGAGCTGACAGCCCCGCACTACGGCAGTTTCAGCGCTGGCTCCAGCGATGAGCAAGCCATACACTTCTTCTAACGTGCGAAAGAGCGATCGCCGCACCGACTCTTCGCCTCCCTTGCCCCGCAGTGAGCTTCCGGCACCGCCGTGAATAATCAGTTTGGGCTGAATGTGTCCCGGTCGCATAGTGAATCCTGTTAGTGGTGGTGACGGTACGTATTTTAAGGTTTCTATAGATTAATGGGGTATCCGACCTATCACCCCTATTAAAGATGACCGTCAGTCGTGCAAGACAAAACCGCCTCTTCGTCTTAGCGAACTGGTCTGTCCGTGACTTTCAAGACGAGTTTGGCGCACCCTCAGAGGCCTGAGAGCGACGGCGACGACAGCGCTCAGAGCAATACTTTACCTCATCCCAACAGTCGGCCCACTTCTTGCGCCAAGTGAAGGGGCGATCGCACACAGGGCAAATTTTTTGCGGCAGGTCAGATTTAGATCGCGGCATGGGTCGTCGTTTGGTGGAATGCGGGGTGAGACAGCGTTACGACCTGCGTGGATGTCGTTGGAGGGAGCGATCGCCCTTCTCTCCCAACAATCCATGTTTTGGGAGAGTTAGGAATTCTGAAACGCCAGCGGCATGATGCGCTCTAGCTCTAGCTCAGACGCCACCTGCGCCAGCTGCATCACATGCGTCGGGTCACTGAGGTGAGGCACCAAGCCCAGCACCGGCACTCCCGTCAGCGACTGAATCAACTTAACCGGTGCCCAGTCCTCAACCTCTTGCAAAGAACAGGGCTGGGGGCAGTTGAGGACAATTCCCTTGAGATGCACACGAGACTGCCGCGCCAGCGCCACATGAGCCATCGCCTGACCAATTGCCCCTAGCCTAACGGGCACCACAAGAATAGTCGGCAGGTGCCAATCCCAGGCGAGGTCAGCCACGGTAGTTTCAGCGGTGAGCGGTGAGCCTAACCCACCAAACCCCTCCACTAGCAGGCAATCGCTACGCTGTGTCAATGCCGTAAACTGCTGCCACAGCAAATCCAACGGCACCGGGGATTCTCCGCGAGCAGCCGCCAATGGTGGGGCGATCGCCGTTTTGTAGACCATAGGAGCAACCTCCTGCGGCGTTTGCTGCAAGTCAAACAGCCGAAGATAATGATCGCGATCGCCCTCGCCAATCTGAACCGGCTTAAAGATGCTGAGCGATCGCCCTGCACCGTAGGTTTGCCAATAGGCCGCTAGGGCAGACGTCACCACCGTCTTGCCCACTGCAATATCTGTCCCTGCAATCAATAACGTATTCAACCAGGCTCCTCAAAAATGACATCATCCCCGAACGTACCTCGCTGCCACCCAGCAAAGCGCCGCACAGCAACCGCCACGGCAATAGAGATAACATCTCACCCCGAAAAATTTATGCCGAAACACAAACCTTTTTGCTGGAGAACTATCCCAATCAGCCGCAATCGATCGAGTTGCAGTCGTGCAACCCAATTCAACGAAACCCAAGATTAATTATTATGTCAGAGTTTTTTATCCCATGCCGGGATAGCGCCTTGAGGTTTCGCAACAAACATTCTCCTTGCCATTGCTCCTGCTGCATCAAAAAACGGGGTTTAGCAACTCACTCGGCTGCTAAACCCCGTTCTTGACTAGGACGTGCGTTCAATAGCGTTGTTTCAGCCCTACGGCGCAGAGTCAAAACAATGCAAGACCGTGCTGCCCGCATAGCAAGCAGCACGGTCTTGGGCAATTGTCGAACTAATGTTGATTAGAGTAACGGTACTGAGGTCACTGTAGGCCTCGATCAAACACTCTTACGGCTCTGCATCTGGAAAGAAGGTAGACAGCGTCACCAGCCGAATGCGCTGCTGCAGTCCAGTCTGGTAGGTTCTCCAAAAGATCTGAATTTCTTTTGCCTTCACCACCGGATCGATGGATTGAATCATGTCGGGCAATTTTTTCCAATTAGAGCAACGCGGGCAGGGAAAATCTGTCCCGTATACGAGTGTCCAATAGCTTGGGGCAAACAACCGGCGGAAGTTGCTGCGCCAATACTTCCGTGACCATGCCCGATGCTTAATAAATTCTTTCGGCTTAATCAATTCCTTAATAATGCCCTTAAGAATGTTGAGTCGATTGATGTCTTCAACGACGGGAATTGCGCCCGCTTCAATCGCTTCATAAATCCGAAACGTTTCGAGACAGCGGTTACCACCGGGTGAGAGCGCAAACACAGTGTTGCTCATTAGAGCACCATATCCTTCAAAATCCAGTTCTTTGGCGCGGCTTTCATCTTCCCCAATATAGGTAATGCCACCCAGAATTTTACGCGCTTCTGTCAACATCTGGCGTCTTGAGATTTTGCCGCGAATCGCGCCTGCAAACGACCATGTGTAGGGGCGATCGCGCATCGGCTTTGGCTCAATAACCTCATGCAAGCCGCGCTTATAGCCCAACGGCATAAAATACACATAAGGGTACTTAAACGCCTCACGCCGATAGTATGTCCTAAACACAAACTCTGCTAGCTCATAAAAATCTAAGGTTGAGGTAAACCACTCATCTCCAAGATGGATGACGCCAACCTTAAAGCCCTGCGATTTGAACTTTTGGAGATAGTCATACATCGAAATATTATTCATATCTTTTCCAAAGCTCACCACAATGGCATGATCAACCACAACCTCATGCGCTTGGTCTGTGATTGAATTGATCTCAAATTGTGGAAATAGCGAGACTATCCACTCCCGTTCCAGCAAATAATTATCATCCATTTGCCAAATTAGATTCAACGTCAGCTTTTCTGACGCATTGCCACTCCCGTGCGGATGGGATGAGACCTGTGACGGGGCGATCGCTCCATCGCCTGCCCTCACTGCGCTTGGATAAGCTTTATGACCCGGTGTATAACTGTGGTTTTCAAAGTAATTCACATTATCAGCCATGGTGCTGCGCCTCCATATCCAAGCGCTAAATTAGGGTAAACGGATGAATGTAGCATCAACAGAAAGGGCTCACAGGGCTAAAAGCTCTGCAAGGCAATCTTGTTATTTAATTCAAGCTCTCTTAACCAACGAAGTAAACCAGAAAGCCTAATACCTGCAAGAACTTCTAGCGCTTAAGTCGCACAGAAACTCCAAGGTGCCGTGTAATGAAATTCAAAAATTGGAGTGATGCGTCAAGAATCTTTTTTAGAACACTGAAAGCTCTAAAAAATTTTGTTGAGAGCTACTGAAGACCCAGCCACTTGCCAGGCTAAATAACATCTGGGCACCTCGAAAAATACAAATCTTGTTGAGAATGGCAATGAGATTCCAGTGGTTCTGGGCTCCCAAGATTATCAATGAGGCAATTAATCGAGGTGCCCATCTGAATTCTGTAACGCGCACTGTATAGCAGCTTGCAGTTGCCGACTCAAGCCCAAGCAGGTTTGCAGTCTCAACAACTCTAAATTAAGAGCGGCTATCCAGAAACTCCAGGGCAACTCTTAACACAACTCTTAACAAAGGATAAGATCCTGATCTCTACCGAAAAACCACTCCAAGTATGTGCTGAATACGTCTCTAAGATGCAACCCATCAGCTCTTAATAAAGGTCTTGAACAATCCCTTCAGCGATACAACCTAAATTATCAGCATCTTGTTATATCTCAGATAAAGTACCTAGGGGAGAATAATGAATTTGCTGTAAAGAGATCGAAATTCACCCCAACGATGGATGGCGATCGCCCCAATTACGCAAAGCCATCGTTCTAACTCAACCCTGCTTTGACAGTCTTATAGCCGTCAGAGGGATGCGATCAGGCCTGTCGCACATCTATGGTTAAAGGATTACTTTAAGGGCACCTCGAAAAATACAAATCTTGTTGAGAATGGCAATGAGATTCCAGTGGTTCTGGGCTCCCAAGATTATCAATGAGGCAATTAATCGAGGTGCCCTTTAAGTTGTGTTTTGTGATAAACCTCTTAAATTCTCTACAGTGCAGCGGCTTCCAAGCCTGCGATGGAGGAAAACTGACGGTTTCGATGATTAGTTTTGATGGAATGATTTCGCGCTGTAGTGGTTGCACCGTTATGCTTCCTGACTTAATCCAGGCAAGTAGCGCGGTCAGAGAGGGATGAACCTGATAGTCTTAATGCAAGTGCATGGGCAGAGGAGTCCAAAACTGTTCACCATGAACGGTTAATCGGATTTATCAAGACGGAAACTAAGGTACTGCGCTCTAAAATCTCTGGTCGCTTTGCGGCTCAGCCACTATATTCGGTATGAAAATCCTTAAAACTCAGACCCTTCGAGGCCCAAACTACTGGAGCATCCGCTATACCAAGCTGATTCTGATCCGACTCGATTTAGAAGAGTTGGCCGATCAGCCCTCAAACCAAATTTCAGGGTTCTATGACGGATTAGTAGAGGCGTTGCCCAGCTTAGTAGAGCACTTCTGTTCACCCGGGTGCCGGGGTGGGTTCCTGAGCCGCGTGCAGGAAGGGACCATGATGGGGCACATTGTGGAGCATGTGGCGCTAGAGCTGCAAACCTTAGCGGGGATGCCGGTTGGTTTTGGGCGAACGCGCGAAACTGCTGACTTGGGCACCTATCAGGTTGTCTTTGAATACACCGATGAGCAGGCTGGGCGCTATGCTGCGCGGGCCGCGGTACGCCTGTGCCAAAGCATCATCGAAACCGGACAGTATTCCTCAGCCGAGTTGGCGCAAGACCTAGCAGACTTGCGAGAATTTGCTTTAGAAGCAGCGCTGGGGCCTAGCACAGAGCACATCGTGCAGGCAGCAGATGCCCGCAACATTCCGTGGTTTCCCCTCAGCACGCGGGCATTGATTCAGCTGGGGTATGGGGTGCATCAGCACCGAATTCAGGCCAGCTTGTCTAGTATGACGGGCATTTTAGGCGTAGAAGTAGCCAGTGATAAAGAAGGCACCAAGCGCCTGCTGCAAGATGCCGGAATCCCCGTACCACGGGGCACAGTTATTTATTACTTCGACGAGTTAGAACAGGCGATCGCCGATGTAGGCGGGTTCCCCGTCGTGATCAAGCCTTTAGATGGCAACCACGGGCGCGGCATCACCATCGACATCAACGACTGGCCCCTCGCCGAAGAAGCCTACGATGCCGCCCAGGTTGAGTCTCGCTCAAAGTCTGTGATTGTAGAGCGCTACTATACCGGTCGTGACCACCGGGTGCTCGTCGTAAACGGCAGCATCGTTGCGGTAGCAGAGCGGGTTCCGGCTCGTGTAGTAGGCAACGGGCGCGACACCATTATGGAGCTGATCGAGGCAACGAACCGCGACCCGCGCCGGGGTGCCGGGCACGACAACGTGCTGACCCAGATTGAGCTCGATCGCCCCGCCTTTCAAATGCTAGAACGTCAGGGCTTTGATCTTGATACCGTGCTGGGGCAGGGCGAGGTGTGCTATCTCAAAGCCACCGCCAACCTCAGCACAGGCGGCATTGCCATCGATCGCACGGATGTCATTCATCCTGAAAACGTTTGGATTTTTGAGCGCGCTGCCAAAGTAGTGGGTCTAGACATCGCGGGGATAGATGTGGTCACCTCAGACATCAGCCGTCCCCTGCGCGAAACGGATAGCGTCATTGTGGAGGTTAATGCGGCACCAGGGCTGCGGATGCACTTTTCCCCCAGCGAGGGCACTCCACGTCCGGTGGGTGACGCCATTATGAATATGCTGTTTCCACCGGGAACGCCGACGCGCATCCCTATCGTGGCGATTACCGGCACCAATGGCAAAACCACCACAAGCCGGTTGATTGCTCACATCTATAAGCAAACCGGTAAGGTGGTTGGGTTCACCACCACCGACGGCATTTATCTGGGCGACTATCTGGTAGAGCCGGGTGACACCACTGGGCCTCAGAGTGCGCAGATGATTCTGCAAGACCCTACCGTAGAAGTAGCCGTGCTCGAAACAGCGCGGGGTGGCATTTTGCGCTCGGGGCTTGGCTTTAAGGAATGTGACATTGGTGTGGTCTTGAACGTGGCTGCCGACCACTTGGGGATTGGCGACATCAACACTGTTGAAGAACTAGCGCACCTTAAGAGTGTGGTGGCTGAAGCCGCCAGCTCTGATGGCTATGCCGTGCTGAATGCTGACGACCCGCTCGTGTCAGCCATGGCAAAGCGGGTGAAGGCGCAAGTAGCCTACTTCTCAATGAATCCCGAAAACGAGATTTTGAAGCGCCATACCCAACAGGGCGGGTTGGCAGCGGTGTATGAAAACGAGTATTTGTCGATTGTGAAAGGTGACTGGACTCTGCGGATCGCAGAGGCGGCACGAGTACCTCTGACCATGGGGGGCAAGGCTCCATTTATGATTGCGAATGCCCTGGCTGCCTGTTTGGCGGCCTTTGCTCAGGGGGTGCGGATTGAAGATATCCGCTCAGCGCTCTCAACCTTCCGGGTGTCGTCTGAACAAACCCCGGGGCGGATGAACATGTTCAATCTAGGCCGGTTCCATGCTCTCGTAGACTATGCACACAATCCCCACAGCTATGAGGCGTTGGGGGGGTTTGTGCAGAACTGGGATGGGGAACGCATTGGGGTAGTCGGCGGGCCGGGCGATCGCCGGGATGAAGACTTCATCACGCTAGGGCGTCTGGCTGCTGCGATCTTTGACCGCATTTTGGTGAAGGAAGATGACGATACTCGCGGACGCCCACGAGGCAATGCCGCTGAGCTGATTGTGGAAGGCATTCGTCAGATTCAGCCGAATATGGCCTACGAGGTGGTGCTCAATGAAACAGAGGCAATCAACTTGGCGCTTGACCAAGCTGTAGATGGAGGACTAGTCGTGGTGCTACCCGAAAGCGTGCAGCGCGCCATCCAACTCATTGAGGCTCGTCATCCGCAAGATGAGGCGATCGCCCCCGTTCCATTAGACCCTACAGCGCATACGACACACCCCAGCACCAACGGCGCAGACAGCCATGAAGCAACGGCTGCGCTAAAGCATGACCGGATCGCAAATCCGACAGATAGCCAAGAGATCGGAGAATATGCGTCGGGCAAATAGGCTCAGAGAGCCGAAGGTTAAGGATTCAACACCTCTAATGATTCCACTAGGACGGCGGCGGTGTCTGGATCAAGGGGATTGCAGGCGCGCACTAGCTCTGTTTCGATGAGGCCACTGCTGAGGCGGTAGCCGCCTTCCACGCCGTGCATCTCAATCCAGTCCGAAAAAACCGTGTTGGATGGAAACGGCGAGTCATCTGAGGGGGGGTCGTTGCCCGTCCAATAGATGGAATAATCCTGACCGGGGGCCGCAATAGCAGGCGGGGCGATCGCCCGCTGATTGACTGGCAGCGGCCCACCAAAGCCACCCGATGAATACTCAATCTGAAAACAGGTGGCCAGCGCTGAATCCGCAGAAAACATTCGATAGTACAGCGTATAGTCCTGATAGTAGGGGTCGTCTGCTACCACGATCAGGCCAGAATACTGAGCTTGGGCCAATTGCGCCGACGGCACCACAATCGGCACGCCAAGTTGCGCCAGCTCGTCTAAGTCTTCTGCAGGGATAGAACTCACGCCTTGAGCGATCGCCCCGGCTTCTAGCTCTGCCGAGGCAGGCTCAGCTATGGATTGCTCAGTGACAGAGAGGACTGCCGTAGACTCAGACTCCGGCAGCGTTACACTGCTCACCGTACAACCCATGAGGGCGATCGCGCCTCCCATCAACCACCGTTTTCCAATCGTCATAGGTGCATCTCCTCTGGGTCATTCCTACAAAGCTGTGCCGTAGTCATCGGCATTGCGCTCTAGGACTCTTCTCAAAGGTGCCCAGCTCATTCCCGGAATGCACACCAACCTCGATCAACGATTCGTGCGGGCGATCGCCGCTATCCCTCAAAATCTGAGTCTTGATCCTCTAGCTCCTCATCAGGCCGACTCATCTCGTCCTTAAACCCACGCAGCGTCTTCCCCAGGGCACCGCCCATTTCGGGAATTTTCTTGGGGCCAAAAATCAGCACTGCCACTACACCAATAATTACAACCTCAGGCCAGCCGAGACCAAACATGACTTGCTCCTGTTACACCGCCGTCACTATCAACTATAGGGCAGTGCCATAGATTCCGATGGGTGAGTCATCTGGTTAGTTATTTAAGGCAGTATCGATTCCTCTAACCCAATGTCGCTAACCGAACAGATACCACCCAGCATTGCAGCGGGTTAAGCCCAATCGAGTCAGGCGATCGCCATCTCCGCCAGCGCCATCTGCGCTAGTTGAGCCGAGCGAAACCGATGGCTGAGTTCTGGCTCAATCATAGTTTTGAGCCACGTTGCCATTGCTGGGCTGAGTTGGGGAAACTGGGTCAGATCAACGCGAAAGCCACGGCGTGGCAGGTTGGCAGGCGCAACGCCAGTGATGCCCACCAGCAGCGTGACGCCCAGGCTGTAGAGATCTGAGGCAGTCACTGCCCGTCGCCCAATCTGCTCAGGCGGCATGTAGCCCTCAGTTCCCACCAGGCTAAACGTGGTGCCGTCGGTAGGGGCCAAAGATTTGACCGAGCCAAAATCTACCAGGCACACCTGTGTGGTGCGGTGTGCAGCATCCTCCGCCAGCATGAGGTTGCTGGGGATAATGTCGCGGTGAACAATAGGGGGATCTTGCTGATGCAGATAGTGCAAAATGTCGAGAGCCGCCCTAGCAATGTGTACCGCTTCTGCTTCAGTCAGAGGATTCTGCTCCTTGAGATAGGACTGAAGCGACTTGCCGCTGACGTAGCTCTGAATCAGCGCTAGCGCTTTACCGCCGTTAGGCAAGTTGATTTCAAAATAGCCAAGATAGCGCGGCGTGCAGGGATGGCCCAGCGCTTGCAGCGCCTCTACTTCCCGCTTAAATAACCGCAGGTCATCGGCCTCCATGTTTTCGTCAATAAAGAGCAGCTTGAGAATGACGGGCGCATTGGTCATGAGATCGTGCGCTAGCAGCGTCCACCGACCAGCCTTCTTTCCTAACTGCTGCTGCACTTCGTAGCGATCGCCCAAAATTTGACCCGCCATAGACACCTAACCGTTACGTATCAACTGAGTTCAAAGGCACAAACGTTTATGTAAACCTGCTACTGATCTGCTGTCGGCTCCTGCATTCTGGCGTTTCGGGGCGGCACCGCATCCCGCAGCACAGACGCAAAGTCCACCTGCTCAGTCCACCTAATTATTAGCCATGGGTATACCAGAATTCCCCAAGATGGTAAATGTAAAGGACAGGCCTACCCTATCGTTCCCAAATGCAGGATAGAGCGATCGCCCGCATTGATCCCAGGGCATTACCACCGCCATACGACGAAGTCTCTAAATCCAGCAGGTAGATTCCAAATACTTCGTTGCGCGTCTGCCCTCACCCTGGCTCAATCTCCGTCAAGCAGAGGAATGTAGGGTGTAGATGCAGAGCGGCCTCTTTGGGAGTGGGCGACAAATGCGGGATGCATCCTGTCAAACTAGAGGTTTGTGATACTTTTTTCTTTTTGCAAAAGTCTGTCCTTATTATGACTGCAACCTCCGATTCGATTCGTCATCAGCAACACCCTCTGATCCACCAATTGGCAGATTGCATTGAAGCGTGCTGGCAGCGGCACTTAGAGTTGTCGCCCTACCATCTGCCCGACGACTTGGGCTATGTGGAAGGGCGGCTAGAGGGCGAAAAGCTGATGATTGAAAACCATTGCTATCAAGCGCCGCAGTTTCGCAAAATGCATCTGGAATTAGCAAAGTTAGGAAATGGGCTGGATATTTTGCACTGTGTCATGTTTCCCAATCCTGACTATGCGCTGCCCATGTTTGGCTGCGATTTGGTGGGCGGACGCGGCCAAATTAGTATGGCGATCGCCGATCTATCGCCCACGAGTCCTGATCACACGCTTCCCAGCGCCTATCAGCAAGATCTTTCGGCTCTGCCCGATGTCGCGTTTGCTCAAACCCGCAGCTTTCCCGAATGGGCTGACATCTTCTCAGAGTTTTGCCTGTTTATTCGCCCTCAAGGCGACGCCGAGAACGCGCAATTTTTACAGCAGGTAGAGCGCTATCTCGAGATTCATTGCCAACGGGCGATCGCCACATCCCCCACGCCCGAACAGCGTGACACCATCCTTGAGGGTCAGCGGCGCTATTGCACCCAGCAACAGCAGAATGACAAAACGCGCCGCGTTCTGGAAAAAGCCTTTGGCGATGCTTGGGCCGAGCGCTACATGACAACGGTGCTGTTTGATCTGGCCGGTTAATGGGGTGTTGGATGGGACAACGTTTGCTTAGACCTGAGCGCGGCTCTGAGCAATGCGCTGGCGCAAGTCAGGGGCGATCGCCCCGAGTTGATCTTGATTGACCTGCTCTTGGTCGCCAGAGGCCAGCCACTTAATCTGCACGGTGCCCGCCTCAGCTTCGGCATCGCCCAAAATCAGACAGGCGGCAGCGCCACTGCGATCCGCCCGTTTGAACTGCTTGCCAAACGCACTGCCGCTTAGATCAATCTCAACGGCAAAGCCGCTGTGGCGGAGTGTTTGGGCAACTTGCGTGGCTTGAGCTTCGGCGCGATCGCCCCGCGACACCACATAAATATCAACCGTGGCAGCAGCAGCAGGTTGAAGCTCTTTTAGTAGCAGAATCAACCGCTCTAACCCCAGCCCCCAGCCAATAGCGGGCGTGTCGGGGCCGCCCAACTGCGCCACCAATCCATCGTAACGACCGCCGCCGCAGACCGTCGCCTGGGCGCCCAAATCATCTGACTGAATCTCGAAAGCCGTGTGGGTGTAGTAGTCTAACCCGCGCACAAGACGAGAATTGATCTGGTAAGCAATACCGATATCCGTCAAACCCTGCTGCACCTGCTCGAATCGCCGCTGTGAGTCGTCACTTAAATAGACCAGCAGGCTTGGGGCATCCGCCACAATGTCTTGCGTGCGCGCGTCTTTGCTATCCAAAATGCGGAGAGGATTGCGGTCAAGGCGATCTTGCGAATCGGCATCTAGCTCGGCTTTATGGGGCGTGAAATACTCGACTAGGGCATCCCGATAGCGTTGGCGATCGCCCATTGTGCCAATCGAGTTCAGATCCATCCGCAGATTTTCTAACCCCAGCGCCTGCAAGAAATTTGTTGCCAGGGCGATCACTTCTACATCCGCCCGCGGATCCGCACTGCCTAAAATCTCAACATCCAATTGGTGGAACTGCCGCTGACGCCCGGCCTGGGGTCGCTCATAGCGAAACACGGGGCCAATAGCCCACAGCCGCTGCACGCCTCCGGCGTAAAGACTATGCTCAATCAGCGATCGCACAATCCCTGCGGTGAACTCAGGCCGTAGCGTAATAGAGCGATCGCCCCGGTCGGTAAAGGTATACATTTCTTTGCCGACGACATCGGTCGCCTCTCCAATGCCCCGCTCAAACAGTTCAGTCGCCTCAAAAATGGGGACACGAATTTCGTGGTAAGCCGCCCGACCTAGCACTGTGCGGGCGATCGCCTCCACCTGCTGCCAATACACCACTTCCTCAGGCAGAATATCCCGTGTGCCTCGAATGGCTTGAATTGCCCCCATGGTTGCTTCCCGTGCGAATGCACTGCGACTTTGCAATGCTGACCTCACCCCAGATCATGACATGTCTGGGCCTTGCCAGCAAAAGGTTATAGAAGCCCACCCCAATTGTTCAACCCAAGCACGCTTATGGTCTACCCAATTATGGGCGGCGCTGTTTTGCCTTTTTGTCCGCCTTTTGTCATTGACATAGCGCTTAACGCGCTGGTTTAAGGGTTTACAACAGTAAGCACAGGGCTGAACCAACGCTATCGAACTTCCATTATGGAACGTATCGCATTTGTTGATGCTCGTTTCCAACCTGGGTGGTTATTCTAAAGTCGCGTTGGCCATAGGATCTGCCGCAATCCGATAGGCCGGTAAAGGCAACCGATGGAATGAGCAGCCACGCCGATCTGATCCCAAACTCAACGCTTAGAGGTCAAGACACAAGCCTAGGTTAAGTCCACTCCCAAAAGTCTCTACCAATAGGCAGTTGGCGAGGGGTCATTCGTCCAATACAGTGACAGTGAATTCGAGGGTTGTGTTCTGGAGCACAGAATCCGGACAGCATCTGTCTATCGGGGTGCTTAAACATACACTGGTGATGAAGGAGTTATTACCTATGAAAAATCTGATGAATGGTCTGCGCTGCGCTGGAGTGGCTCTGGGAATGGGGTTGGCGATCGCTCCTCTCCACACAGCCCAAGCCGAGACGGTGACGACGGTCTACTACGTCTGCGACGGTGGCGAAACATTCCGCGCTGAGTATTTTACCGATATGGCTCGAGTGGCGTTTGAGCCGGGGCAAGACCCCATCAGCCTGATGCAGGTAGAAGCCGCATCGGGCGCGCGCTATGAAGGCGAGACGATTACCTTGTTCACCCAAGATGAAGAAGCCTTTGTAGAAATTGATGAGAGCGTCGCCTACCGCGACTGCACCGCTCGCTTTATCGGACAATCAGAGATTATCGATGTAGAGTCGGTGAGTGAAACCGCTGTGATTGAAGCTGCACCTGCTCCCCGCTTCAACCGTCCGGTGCTGACCCAGCAGACACAGCCCGTCACTCCGGCTCCGGCCCCCGCTCCTGCTCAGGCCCCTGCAGCAACACCTGCTCCGGCTCCGGCCCCAGCCCCCGTACCCGGTCTCTGGTAAATCTCAGATTATCTTGCACGATGGGGCGCACGTTCTTTGCTCTCCATCGCGCATCTACCTAAATGAACGTCAGTTCGATAGAAGGGTTTCCGCTCCCCAATGCAGGACGGAAACCTCGTTCAACTGTTCTGTCCGCGTTGCAGGCAGGACAATTTTTATGCATTTGTACCTGACTCATCCGTTACAGTCGGTAGGCATTGGTTTGAGATCACTGTCCACGCGCCATAGCGATCGCCATAGTGCTGCAAAATTTGTTGAAGGCGATCGCCCACGGCATCCTCGGCCTGGCTATCGACGTCGTACCACAGACCACCAACCTGGCTCTGCAAATAATCAAATGTTTGGGACGTTTGGGGCAGTAGCCCCGCCTGCACACCCGGAAGCTGCCGCAGATGCGCTGCAACTTCGCGATAGACCACCAGCGGCAGGCGATCGCACGTAATCTGAACTCGAGTTGGGGATGGAGGATGCATGGCGTTAGTCAAACCTGTTCAACAGCAGCGGATGATAGCTTCTGCCATTATGGGGAGATCGCCTCTCCATCGACCGTCGCCGCCTCAGCATACCCAGCATTTGACGGCTTCAATTGAGCATCAGATAGGGCATCATCGCCACCCGCCACTGGCAACGTGCAGCAATTCACATTGTCAATGCACACCTTTCCCCACTGCAATGCCCACCGCACGAGCGCCACGCGGTTGCCGGTTTCTGTTTTGCTTAGAATATTGCTGATGTGGTTATCGACGGTGCGCTTGCTGATGTCGAGCTGCTCCGCGATCTCTTGATTGGTTAACCCGCTGGCAACCAGTTCTACAATCTGCAATTCTCGTTCAGAAAGAGTACTAGCGTGTTGCGTCTCTTCTATCGCCATGACCCTTACCTACCCCGTATATGTACCTACTCCATTTCTCTATTCTAGGGGGCAGGTTTAGAATCACACCGCATTGCGCGGTTTTTTCCTAAAAGATCGAACACTATCCCAAACTATTAAGCAGATTCATGGGGGCAGGCTTTGCCCACGCCTATGAATCTGCTTAAGAATATAGATGACAGGGCTATCACCACAACGATGAAGCCGTCTGCATTGTGGGGTTGCCGCCCTCGCTTGGTGTTAGAGCAGGAAGCCTGCAATGCAGGCGGTCATAAAACAGGCAAGGGTTCCGGCAATCATGGCGGCCACCCCAAACCGGGCTAGGTCAGGCTGGCGACTCGGAGCAATGCCGCCAATGCCACCAATCTGAATGCCAATGGAGCCAATATTGGCGAAACCACAGAGCGCATAGGTGGCAATAATGACAGCTCGCTCAGAAATGGCATTGGTCTCAATTAGCTGCTGCAAATCTAAATAGGCAATGAACTCATTGAGGATGGTCTTTTTGCCCAGCAACGCGCCCACTTGCCCACAGTCGGCCCAAGGCACCCCCATTAGCCATGCCACAGGGGCCAGCAAATACGACAGAATAAGCTCTAGAGACACATCAGGGAACCCCACTAAGCCACCCAGCCAGCCCAACAGCGCATTCACCACCGCTAATAGGCCTAAAAAGGCAATGATCATCGCGCCCACGTTGAGCGCTAACCGCAGTCCATCGATGGCACCAGTAGCGATCGCATCTATAACATTCACCGCCTCCTGTTCCACCTTCATCGACACCTCTCCCCGCGTGGGCGAGTCTTCCACCTCGGGATACATGAGCTTGGCGATCGCCAGCGCCGCAGGGGCCGACATCACCGACGCGGCAATCAAGTGCTCTGCGGGCACTCCAAAAGAGATGTAGGCCGCCAGCACACCCCCCGCCACTGTAGCGAAGCCCCCGGTCATCACCGCAAACAGCTCAGACTGGGTCATCGAGGCAATATAGGGCTTAATCAACAGCGGCGCTTCAGTTTGTCCTACAAAAATATTGGCCGCTGCCGATAGCGACTCTGAGCCCGATGTTTTCATTGTGCGGATCATCAGCCAAGCCACTGCCTGCACCACCCGTTGCAACAGCCCAAAGAAATACAGCATGCTGATGAACGCAGAGAAAAAGATGATGGTAGGCAGCACCTTAAAGGCAAAGAAAAAATCGCGGAAGTTTTCGCCAAAGACAAAAGACGCGCCCTCATCTGAAAAATCCAAAAAGGCTTTGACTACGCCCCCCAACCACTGAAAAATAGCCAGTCCAACGGGCGTTCTTAAAATAAACAGGGCAAAAATTAGCTGCAACGCCAACCCCCATAGAACGGGCGGCCAGCGGATGGCGCGCTTATTGTTTGACAGTAAATAGGCAATCCCAATAAAAACCAGCAATCCCAGTAGCGCAACAAACCGCTCCATTTCCCCCTCCCTGTTTGGTTAGTGCTGGGGCATCTGCCCAGCAGGCATTGTGCCTGTTTTCAGGGTTCACTATGCCCGATGAATGCTTTATATGCTGCTTGCCACGGATCCGATTGCAGCGTAATTATCTATTAATTTTTGGCGTTGCTTAACGCAAGTATGATTTGCCCTCCCGGCCCCCAATTCTGGGGGGTGAAAAAGTCTCAACGTCTTCCAGAATTGGGGAATTTAGAGGGCTATGCAGAGTCTAAAGGTTTTGCCGGTTCATTCCTCGATTCAGCAACGCCCGAAAAGATTGATGTGGCGATCGCCGCTAACAGCACAATCGGTTACTTACTCGAAGAAATTGACTTTCAGCTCGTGTTTCCTGAGCCTGTGGCCGTCGGAGAAATGCGGTGGCTGCAAACGTCGTCAGAAATTTTGCCAACCCTAAATTCTGATATTGCCATCGTTATTGGGTTGGTGTTGTTGGCGGGGTGGCTGGCGCTGGTGCCGATGGCAGCTCGGGCAGAAACGACGTTGTCTTTAGCCGATGTTGCTCAGCCCAGCGGCCAGGGGGCGGATCTCAATTTGGGCCAGGCAGCGACGCAGATTACCGGCGTGCGGGTAGAGGCCGAGGGCGAGGGGCTGCGCCTGGTGCTGGATGCTGATGGGGCGCTGGGGGAGCCTGTGACCTCGGTAGTGGGGAATGAGCTGGTGGCCGAGATTTCTAATGCGGTGCTGGCCCTGCCCGAGGGCGAGAGTTTTGAGCAGTTTGGCCCCGCTAAGGGCATTGCCCTGGTGAGCGTGACCAACGAGCCTGGGAATCGGGCGCGGGTGGCAATCACCGGCAGCGATGGGCCGCCAGCGGTGAATGTAAGCGCCGGAGCTGCCAGGCTAGTGCTGGGGATTGCGCCTGGCGTGGGTTTGGCCTCTGGGGATGAGGAAGTCATCCGCATTGGCGTGACGGGGGAGAGCGATGAGGGCTATGCGCCGCGCAATTCCAGCACGGCGACCCGTACCGATACGCCCCTGCGCGACATTCCCCAGTCGATTCAGGTGATTCCTCGGGCGGTGATCGAAGACCGGGGGGTGACCGAATTGGAAAATGCTCTGGAAACGGCGGCCAGTGTTGTCTCTGTGGGAGGCAGAGGTACCAGCGTGTTTGGCCCTGGCCTTTTTATTCGGGGCTTTGCCAACCGGGGCGGCATCTTTCGAGACGGCATTCAAGCCTTCTCTCTGGCACCCCTGAGCACCAACGATATCGAGCGAGTTGAAGTTTTGCGGGGGCCAGCCTCGGTGTTGTTTGGCCAGGGAGAACCGGGCGGCATCATCAACCTGGTGCCCAAGCAGCCCCTGAGCGATCCGTTTTATGGCATTGGTGCGACCGTCGGCAGCTTTAACACCTACCGAGGCGATGTGGATGTTTCTGGCCCCATTAACGAGGCGCGATCGCTGCGCTATCGTCTCAATTTGTCCTACGAAAACTACGGCAGCTTCCGCGATTTTGTCGATGGCGAGCGACTGCTGGTATCGCCGACCCTAACTTGGGATATTGGCCCCAATACTGCCATCAATTTCTATGGTCAGTACGCGCGCGATCGCGAAACCATTGACGAGGGCATTCCCTTTACCGCCGATGGCCCCGTGGATGTGCCCCGCAGCCGCTTTGTGGGCGAAGACTTCGGTGAGTTTTCCCAAGATCAGTTCACCCTCGGCTATCGCTTCAACCACGACTTTAGCGACAACTGGTCACTGCGCCACGCCAGCCAGTATTTGCAGTACAGCCCGCAGCGCTATGCTCCCCTCTACGACTTT
>JBGTOF010000273.1:0-22457 GCA_041742695.1 Elainellales cyanobacterium
ACCCCTATTCTGATACCAGAAATTAATGCTGATTACGAATAAGGCATCCCTGCCAAATAGCTGGGATGCCTTATAAGAACGGAGAGGGAGGGATTCGAACCCTCGGTACGGCCTTAACCGTACAACAGATTAGCAATCTGCCGCTTTCGACCACTCAGCCACCTCTCCAGGCTGTCGAATTCATCATATTTCGTTTTTCTTCTGGTTTGCCACGTTTTCGCGTGACCCATCAGAGCGAATCTGTCGAATCGATATTCGATCATAGCAGACTCTACTGCAATGTTGTCCACTATCGCCGTTGAGATTTCTGATCGGCTATTTTGTTGAACCTTTGTTAAAAGAATGGTGCTAGATAGCGCTAGATTGACGGGCGATCGCAAAATTCTTTTTCATTTTCTCAGAAATTAATTAAATTTAAGCGTATGCCAGTGATAAACGGTTTGAGATGGCTTAAATGGTCGGTCGCACTGGTGGATCAGAATGAAACACGCACATCAAAATCCTGTGAGGCGCTGGAGTATTGCTCTAGTTGAGACGTGATATGGCATCTGTTAGACGAGTCTGCAATGTGGGGCTGAGTGTGGCGCTATCAGCTTGGACGATGGGCGGAACGCCGCTGATGTTGGCGATCGCTGCATCTACCCGCCCGGTCTATGCGGCTGAGGTCAGCGGGCTAGACTTTGACCCGGCCACCTCTCAATTAGAGATGCTGCTACCAGCCGGCACGGTGCCCCGCTACTTTTTGCTGGCGCAACCCGCCCGCATTGTGCTGGATGTGCCCAATGCAGACTTCGCTACGGCGATCGCCCCTCAAACCTACTCGGGTGCGGTGCGCGAAGTGCGCGTTAGTGAGTTTGAACCGGGCACTACCCGCATTGTGCTAGAACTGGCTCCCGATTCTGAGCTGGCGCCCGAGCAAGTGCGGCTGCAGCAGGTGGGCGAGCGCACTGCTGCAGGGCAAATGCGCTGGCAGGTACAGCCGCTGTTTGCGACGGTGGCGCCTGTTGCAACAGCCGCCACACCGGCGATTATCCCAGAATCCGCTGGCTCAGAACCTGCTGCAGAGCCATCCTCAGACTTTATAAGTGGGGATATAGATAGGGCGATCGCCCCATCTATGTCTGATAGCTTGCCTGTGCCCCAGTTGCCCCAACTGCAAGCGCTCGATCCTGCATCACTCAACGCAACACCCGCATCAACAGAATCTGCTGTCGGCACTCCTGCGGCAGCGGCGGCAGTTGGGGGAGACGGGTTGCTGCTTCAGCCCAATGCCTTTAATGCTCCCGCCGCCAGTGCAGGGCTGTCGCCCCTAGAACCCGGCGCAGTAGAAATTCCCGTAGAGGTGGCACAGTTCTTCTCTCCGGCACCACTACCGCCCCCAATCCTGCAACCGGGTGTGGCTCCAGCGGTCACGGTGCCGCCACCGATTCTGGGCGCACCCACACCGGATATCGTGCCGCAACAGGCGCAATCGTTGCCAACGGTGCCGATTCCGGGTCGCATCCCCACGGTGCCGCCGCCGACTAATGTACCGTCATCCAGTCCGACGGGCTTTCCGACGGGTTTTCCAACTGGGTTTTCAACGAATCCCAATGCGTTGCTGCCACAGGGTACGCGGGTGGTGCTGCGCTATCCTGGCACGGTGCCGTTGCCCCTCAAAGGTCGCCAACCCTTTCAGGATGTGCTGATTGTCGCCTCTCCTGTGTTCAACCCGTTTGGGCAGCAGGTGATTCCAGTGGGGAGCGAGGTGTTAGGCCAGTTTGAAACGAGCAGTCGCGGCACGCGATTTGTGGCTCAAGCGGTTTCCCTCTCAGGCCGTAATGTATTGCTGCGGGCAGAATCACCTCGGCTGAGTGGCGGCGGCCAGGTGTCTACCGATCGACTCATTCGCAATTCAGCGTTTGGCGCAGCTGGGGTGACAGTGCTGGGGGCTCTGACCGGCGGCATTGGTCTGCTCGGGGTGTTGGCGGGTGCGGCGGGGGGCGCGGCTGCTACGGTGCTCACCACAGCAGAGCCTGCCACCATTCAGCCGGGTCAAGTTATTGAAGTGCAGTTGACCGAAGATTTATTGCGGTTCTTTTAGCCTGAGTTTCTCATGGGCTTGTTTTTGGGGAGTTTGAAATAAGCGGGCAGTTCAGTCCTGACGCCATTGGTGAAGAGTGCCGCTGGTGCTGGCGCTCATAAGTGTGCCGTCGGCAAAAAAGGCTAAGCGAGGGGGAGCGATCGCCCCGCCTGTAGCGGTGTCGTCGGGCAAAAAGAATGTGCCGCTAAGGGTGGCGGTAGTCAAGTTCCACAGGTTCACGTGGCGATCGGGGCTAGCGGTGGCCAGCACGGTGCCGTTGGGATGCAAGGCGATCGCCCCAATGGGTAGCGTGTGCCCGGTGAGGGTGTGGCGCAGTGCCCCGGTTTGCACCTGACGCAGCTTCACGGTTACATCCCAACTGGCGCTGATTGCGGTGTGGCCATCGGGAGTGAGGGCGACTGCGCTCACTCGCGCTGCGTGGCTGGGCAACGTACGCAATAGCTCTCGGGTGCCCAAGTGCCAGAGTTTGAGCGTGCCGCCTGCATCGCCGCTGAGCAGCAGGTTGCTGCCAGGATGCAGGGCGATCGCCTCAATAGACTGCGGATGTCCTGTAAAGGTATGCAGCAGGTGGCCGCTTTGGGTATCCCACAGGCGAAGGGTTTTGTCGCGGCTGGCGCTTACCAACCGGTGACCTGGCCCATCCAATGCCAGCGCGGTGATGCGATCGCCGTGCCCTTCCAAAACGCGAATCATCTGCCCCGATTTCACATCCCAAAGCCGCACAGTGCGATCGTCGCTGCCGCTGGCGAACTGAACACCGTCCACGCTGACGGCCAAACTCGTAATGCTGTAATCATGACCGACGAACTGCCACCGCATCTCATCCCGATCCACATCCCACACGTTGAGAGAACACCCCTGCTGAGCCGTCGGTGAGGGGCTTGCCCCAAGGGGGCCAGAGGAAGCGCTCCCTGCGACCAGCAGCAGATTCTCTTGGGGCAGGGGTGCGATCGCCTGAACTGAATGCCCCAGCGTCAGGGTATGGATGCAGCGCCAAGAGTTGGCCTGTAACGGGTTGCCCGACTGGCCGCCCAACTGTCTGCCAGATGGGGTACTGGCCTGGCCGCCATACTGAACGGCGGTGGTTTTCCACTGGGGGGGCTGCCAACTGGCCGACAGGCGAATCTGGGTGGGCGATGCGCCCAAGTCTTGCAGCACGGCGGCGGCGGTAGAATAGCGATCGCCCAGGGGCATCGCCACCAGCCGATCCAGAATGCGGGCTAGGTCATCCCCAATATCTCCTGCTATGCTGCGCCAATACCACTGCCCATTGGCCGTATCAAAGAGATCAAAGGGAGACAACCCTGTGAGCAACTGCAGACAGGTGGCGCCTAAGCCATAGAGGTCGCTGGCAAAGGTTGCCTTGCCCATCAGCTGCTCGGGTGCGGCATACTCGGCGCTGCCCATCACGGTGCCGGTTTTCGCCAGCGCCGACTGGGTGGCAAACTTCACGGCCCCAAAGTCCACCAGCATCCAGGAATCGGGTGGGCTTTGCGACGATAGGGCGATCGCATTGGCGGGTTTGACATCTCGATGGATGACGTTGTGCTGGTGCAGGTAGTGCAGAACGGTGAGGAGCGATCGCAGCACAGTCCGAATCTGTGGCTCGTCGAAGGTGCCGTGCTGCTGCAACTGCTGCAACAGGCTCTGACCTTCCACAAACTGCTGCACCAAAAACTGCTGGGCCCCTCGCTCAAAATAAGCCAGCACATCGGGCAATTGGGGATGATCGCTCAGTTCTGCCAGCTTGGCGATATCGTGCCGCAGCCGGTCGGCATCGCTGGGGCTACCCGGCAAATCGGGATGGGGTGCCACCTCACCCTCGCTGGTGCTATAGCGCTTGATAATACAGCGGGGATCAAGCAGTTGGGTCGTATCCATCCCCAAAAACGTGCGGCTCGAGTTGCCGCTGCCCAAGGGCTGAAAGGCAGCATAGCGATCGCCCAGCCGCAATCGACTGCCGCAGCTCTGGCAAAAGTTCATCCCCTGGGGATTGGCAGGATGGCGACACTGAGGGGTAAGGCAATACACAATTGGCGACAACTCTGATCTTGCAGACGGAACCTAGGCTTAATGGTGGCTACTAAGGCGGCTTCTGGAAACTAGTTTCCCAATGGTGGCACTGCCCACCCTACAGCGGCGATAGTCGCTGGATTAAAGCTGGTATCTTCTTTCCTAGAAACCTCCTAAGTACACAGATCTTGTTGTCATCGGCTACATCCTGGGAGATCCCCCTAAATCCCCCTTAGCAAGGGGGACTTTGAAACCAATTTCCCCCTTGCTAAGGGGGGCTAGGGGGGATCAATTCCTGGGAAGGTCTACTTTGAGGACTTATGTGTACTTAGTAGCTTAATGGTGGGGAAGGCGACATCAACTGATTAGGTGCAACTCGGGTGCAATAGCTCTCCTAGGGCACCCTGCGTCGGGGAGCGCTTGGGATCACTGGTTACCCGTGGGTTTTGATGCGAACGCCTGTTGAATACCTCTGGATATCTATTAATACCTATCCTACAGCCGTTGCCAGATGCGAATGGTTTCGTCGGCACTGCCACTCACCAGGGTTTGCCCGTCGGGGCTAAAGGCGATCGCACTGAGCGACCAAGCATAGGGCAGGGTGAGGGGGCGATCGCCCGTGAACTGGGTGATGCCGGTGGCCTCTGACCGCAGCGACCAGAGCTTAATGCGGTTGTCTTCGCTGCCGCTGGCCAGCAGGGTGCCGCTGGGGTTCATGGCGAGACAGGTGATTTCGTCTTGATGGGCCAGGATATTGCGGATCTGCTTGCTGTGGCTCAAGTCCCAAAACCGCAGCGTGCGATCCCACCCGGTGCTGACGAGGGTGAGCCAGTTGGGGGCGATCGCCAAATCGGTAATGCGGTCGGTGTGTCCGCGCAGGCTGCTAATCAGGCGATCGCCCTTCAAATCCCATAGCCGAATGGTGGTGTCATAGCTGCTGCTCACCAGGGTTTGCCCATCGGGGCTGAGCAAAATTTGGGTGATGCGATCGCGGTGTTTGTGCAGGCGGGCTAAGGGTTCGCCGCTCGTCAAATCCCACAGGTTGATCAACCCGTCGCCGCCGCCGCTGGCGAGCAGCTGTCCATTTTGGCTGGGGGCGATCGCCGAAATCACCCATTCGTGCCCGCGCCGCTTCAAGAACGATTTGCGGCTTTCCACATCCCACCAGATCACCGTGCAATCGTCGCTGCCGCTGATCAGGAGCCGCCCGTCAGGGCTAAAAGTGAGGGCGCTGATGCGATCGCTGTGCCCCCCCGGCGACAGCATCGACTTGGCCGAAAAGGTGTGCAGCAGCGTCCCGGTGTCTAAATGCCATAGCTTGATTGAGCAGTCGGTGCTGCCGCTGGCGATTAGGAGCCCATCGGGACTGATGGCGATCGCCGTCACATTGCCCTCATGGCCGATCAGGGTACGGCTACAGGTCCAGCCCCGCGTGGCGGTGAGGGATTCTGAGGGCGGGGCGGCATGGGCGTTGCGTAGAGACGTCTGAGCGGCATTTTGCGGCCTGTCGGATAGAGTATCTGCCGGGGACTCAGGAGGCGATGCTGGAACCGCCGTCACCGCCTGCCGCCGCAGCACGGCCAATTCTGAAGAGGCTGTGGGTTCGGAGGCAGGAACCCGGTTCGTTAAGCGCACAATCGGGCGATCGCTCGCGTTGAGCGCCTTCATCACAGCTGCCGCCGAGCGAAACCGCTGCCCCGTGGCCCGTCGCAGCATTTTGTCTAACACTTGCACCAACCCCGAATCCATCGCGGGCGGCGCATAGTCTTGCCAGATCCAGCGGTCTTCTAACGGGGAGTAGAGATCAAAGGGGTGCAGGCCCGTAAGCAGATGCACACAGGTAACGCCCAGGCTATAAATGTCGCTGGCAAATTCCGCCTTGCCCATGACTTGCTCTGGCGCGGCATATCCCGCGCTGCCAATCACCGTGCCGGTTTTTGCCAGAATGTCGCGGGTGGCATATTTCGATGCGCCAAAATCAACCAGCACCAAGCTACCATCGGCCTCAGGCTGACGCGAGCTGCGGCGAATCAGGTTGGTGGGTTTGATGTCGCGGTGAATAATTTGGTGGTCGTGCAGCCGTTGCAGCACGGGCAAGAGCTCGTTCAACAAGCGCAAAATTTTGATATCGCTGAAGCGTCCCTCGTCCTCTAGCTCTTGCGCCAGCGTTTGACCGTTGATGTATTCCTGCACGAGATAGTCGCAGTCGCCTTGCTGCACAAAGGCGTAGAGGGCGGGAATCTGGGGATGGTTGCCGAGCCGCTTGAGCTGCTCTGCCTCTTGCCGAAACATCTCAGAGGCGTGGCGGGCGGCCTCCGCATCTTGGCGGATGGGGAGCAGTTGTTTGATCACGCAGGGGCAGCGGTTTTCGAGCGAAGCAGAAGGGCGATCGCTCCCCTCGGCTGCTTCATCCACTGCGAGCAGGGTTTTGCCAAAGCCACCCTGACCCAGCACCGCCACTGCCCGAAAGCGATCGCCTAGCAGCAAACTCGCCCCGCAACTTTGGCAGAAGCGAGCATCGATTGGATTTTGGGGCTGGGGACAAACCGGGTTAAGGCAATGGCTCATGAATCAGGTGGGCACCAATTCCCCTGGGCGCAGTTTTGCCCAGCGCCCCATGTCTGCTTTATAACTGTCGCAACCCACCACGTCATACTCTTCGCCAAAGTCGCCCGTTTGCGAAATCTGTCCATCGGGCAGAACTACCACTTCTGGCAGCTTTAGGTTGTAGTTAATATCGGTGTTGGTAGGTTCAAAGTCGGGCGCGTCAGTGAGGTGAGGCTGCTGGTGCAGTCGTTCGACCTCGTGGTAGGTCGTGCAGCGATCGACATAGGCGCAGTTCACACAAATACACATATTGAAACCCCTCGTAAGCCTTGAAACAGGCTCAACAAGATGACGTCTTTTTTGCTACTCTAACCCAAGTTCCTAGAAAACCGCAGGCTGCCGAGGGGAATATTGCAAAATGATACGGGCGATCGCCGTAAACCCTGGGTTTGGTTACAGGTCTATGCCGTGCTAACCCCTGCCCTTTTTGAGTTTTGGTGCAAGATGTAAATAGACTGACGCCCATAGAGTCACGCAGTAGACGCATAAGCTGCAAGGCCAGGAGCTGCTACAGGTTGCTGAGACAGGATTCTGGGGCCCGAAGGCTGCATGAATAAGGTTTGGATTGGTTGTTGATTGACTTAGATGCTATCTCAGCGAGTTGCTCGGTGCTGTCGCCTCACACGTGGCCGTTCGCGCTCGAGTGGTTGCCCGCCAACGCCTATTTGGTGGGGGGCAATGTTCGTGATGCGCTGCTGGGGCGGCAGGCTGAGTATTTGGATCTAGACTTTGTGATGCCTCAGGCCACGGTAGAAACGGCGCGGGCGATCGCCACACATTACCAGGCGGGGTTTGTATTGCTCGATGCGGAGCGGCAGATCGCGCGGGTGGTGTTTCGCGGAGCCACGGTCGATTTTGCTCAGCAGGTGGGCGATACGCTGGAATCTGACCTGCAGCGGCGTGATTTCACCGTGAATGCGATCGCCTACGATCCCATCACCGATCGCATTATCGACCCGGTGCAGGGCTATGCCGATCTGCAACGACGGCTAATTCGCATGATCGCGCCAGAAAATCTTAAGGAAGATCCGCTGCGGCTGCTGCGGGCCTATCGCCAAGCCGCGCAATTGGGGTTTGTGCTAGAACCGCAGACGCAGGCCACGGTGCAGCATCTCGCAGAGCTCTTACAGGACATTGCGCCGGAGCGGGTGCAGGCAGAACTCAACTATCTATTGGGATCCGCAGCAGGGACGCCTTTTTTGACGGCGGCCTGGCACGATGGGCTGCTGCATGACTGGCTGCCCCACACCACGGCCCCTCGGCTAGCCTGGGTGGCTGCGATTGACCATTGGGCGATCGCCCTGTCTCAACAGTGGCCTACGCTGGCTACCTATCTCTATGGCTGGGTCAAAGACCAGCAAAAAGTCTCGGGTGCAGGCCGCAGTTGGCTGCGAATTGCCAAGCTGACCTGCCTGACCGCACCAGACCCGGCCCTAGCTGAACCCGAACTGTGGCGGCTGAAGTATTGCCGCGCCGAGGTGCAAGCGGTGCTCACGGTGCTGCGGCAGATGCCCCATCTCTACACGGTAATCGATGCCTGGCAGGGCTCGGTGCCGCCCTCCCGCAAAGCGCAGTACTACTTCTTTCAAAAGGTGGGGACGGCGTTTCCGGCGGTGGTATTACTGGGGCTGGCTCAGGGAGTGGGGTTGGGGGCGATCGCCCCGCTCATTGAACACTACCTTGATCCGGCAGATCCGGTGGCCCATCCCCAGCCGTTGCTGTCTGGGCGAGACTTGATGCAAGCGCTCGGGCTGCATCCCAGTCCCCACATCGGCAAACTGCTAGATGCCATTCAGCTAGCTCAGGCCGAAGGCACCCTCACCACGCAGCAAGAAGCGCTAACCCTGGCACGACACCTTAAGGCCAATAGTCCGCCTCATAATCCGGCTCTAAGCCAGGAGGGAAACCCGTGACTCCGGTGCTCCCCGGTGCCCCTTGGCTGATTGCCCATCGCAGCATGGTGGGCATCAATCGACCCTATAAAGTCACCCTAAACGGGCGAGATTATGTGCTTTGGCAGACGGCTGAGGGGCAACTCTTTGCGCTCGACAACACCTGTCCTCACATGCAAGCGCCCTTATCAGAGGGGTGGGTTTGTCAGGAGCGGCAGTCCATTGCCTGCCCCTTTCACGCGCTAGAGTTTTCGGGAGATGGCCGCTTGCTCAAAGAGGGCAAGCCTAGTGGACAACCCATTGCTAAACCGCTCGACTTGGTGATTCAAGGGGATTTGATTTGGACCTACGGCGGATTTAGCCCGCGCTTACCTGTCCCAGATTTAATTCCGCGTAAAACCAATGGACTAAAGTTTTTGGGCGCGACCGGTGCACGCAGCATTCAGGCCAATTTTTTAAGCTGCATCAAAATCAACTATGACTTCAATCATCAAAATGGCAGCCATCGGGAGACGTTTAGAGTCCGAGAAAACCCCGTTCACTTGTTCGAAGAACAGGGGCATATCGCCCGAGTAGAGCTGACATTTATTCGAGAAGACAATACCATTCAAGAAATCCTAGAAAACCCAGCGATTCTGAGCCTCCCAAAACGATACCAAAGCGAACTGGACTATGTGTTTCCATCCCTTGTGGTGTTTCGCGCAGAGGTTGATTTGGGCTATCTGCCTCAGGTTTTTGTGCTGTATCCCGAAACCGAGCATCAAACCAGAATCTTTGCTCTGTGCTATGGAACGTGGAACTATCCCCTGTTCAAACTCCCAGGGGTGAATCAGTTTATGACCCGATCGCTTCTAAAGGCGACTGCAGTCGTGACGGAACAAGATGCTAAGACCATCGAGTCGCTATACCCAAGCCAGCCGCCGCACATTCGCTTGCCTCATGAAGACATCATGGCGTACGTCGAGCGGCTATACCGGGACTGGTAGCGATTCAGCGATGCTTAGAGCCCGGCAGTGTGTTAAGGCGATCGCCCTCCTAATCACCTTGACACACTGCTGCAACGAAAGCTCTACGGTTGTCTGCCCAAAGCGGGGACGTTCCTTGTGAGAAATCTCCCTAGCGTTGGACTTGCCCACAAGGTTCTAGGCAATGGTTCTAGGCAGCCGTCTGATCGGCCCTCTCTGCGAGGACATCAAGAAACTCGAGAACTACCGCATTTGTCCAACCGAAGCCGATCTCGTTAGAGCTATAGCCAAAGCGAATTTCCTCGGATACATTCCCTGATCGCCGCATCACGTCGTATTTTTCTAGCAGGGTGCCCCGCTTTTCAAATTCGTCGACCACCATCGTGAGAAACTTGCGGGCAATGCGCTCGCTCACTTCGTAATACCCATAGCGGCGCAGCCCTTCCACCGCAATCCAATTCAGCGGAGCCCAGCCAAAGGGGGCATCCCACTGGTTTCCGGTGACATAGGTGCTAGCCAGAAGGCCACCCGGCGCTTCAAACCGATCGACGTTATCAGCGACGCGACGCGCTTGCTCGGGCGATGCCATACCCAACCACAGCGGATAAAAGGTGGCTGCAAACTCATAATGACGGCGGCGGCTGGTTTGCAGGTTGTAGTCAAAATACAGACCTTCTTCGTCATCCCAGAGGTAGCGATCGGCTCGCCCTTGGCGTTCTACGGCGCGGTCTTCCCACTGTTGGGCTAGCTCTTCTTTGCCCATAATGCGGCGAATTTTTGCCATATCGCGCTCCATGCCGTAGAGCAAGCTGTTGAGACACACCGGAGCATAGTGCAGAATGTCGATACTGAAGGGGCCAAAGCGGTTGGTGATGTCGAAACCTGACTCTCGCATGGAGCGATCGCCCTTGTAGAACAAATCCGTCAGCTCATTCGTCTCTTCGTCGTAATAGAGCGACATGTCGTAGTCGTCGAAGTTAAAGGTTTGGTAATAGGTCTTCACCCGGTCGTAGTGGTTGCGACCTTCATCATCGCGCTCAGAAAACAGCACCTCGGGCGAGGGGCCATCGCCCAGGGCGTAATAGCGAGACAGCCCGGTGCCGGGGTTGAGGTGAGGCGGCACCACCCAGAAATAGTAGAACTGCTCTAGCAACGGCACTGCGTCGCTGAGCCAGGCTTGATCCTGCGTGACTTCGTAGACCGCAAGCACCATCAGGCTGAGCACCGGAGGCTGCGATCGCTGCAGCATGTAGGTTCGGTTTGAGTTGAGAATGGTGCCATAATGCCCGACTTGATAAAGGGCTTGATCAACTAGGCTTAGCGCCAGATCAATTTCGCCATCGCGTAGCAGGCCCAGCACAATAAAGTAGCTATCCCAGCCATACATTTCATTAAAGCGGCCTCCGGGCACGACATAGTCACCCGGGAGGTAGAGCAGCCCGTGCTTGCGGATGGCTTCGGGCTCTGCCGGCAGCCGAAGAATCAAAATTTGTTTGAGCTCGTCTTTAGAAAGAGATTTTTCTAACACCTGCTGCACTTCAGGACAGTCTTCGCGCGGCGAAATGTAGACAATCCACGGATCGCCCGGCTTATGCGCTAGCTTTTCGTCCTTGGCCGAATCGAGTAGGTGATCATGCGATCGCCGCAAGGTTACCCAAGTGTCTTTGATGTACTCGCGTACGGACTTGATTTGCGTTGGCGTTGGCCGTGTGTCTGAGGACGCAGAAATTTGAGTAGTCACGACGCGAGTCTCCAATGGCTCCAAGGGTTTGTCTGTTAAGTGGGGCAATCAATCGGTTGCTGATCTCGTTGCAATATTGCAATCTAGTGCTGACCTGTCACTAATTTAGTGCAGGTGATTTTGGTACAGGGAATAGAAAACGCATCCATGCAGTATCTCTACAAAGTTCTATCGGAGGAGGCTTAATTCATCAATCAGCCTTAAAACCGTCGAAAATACTGTCGGAACATACGGCCTGAAACCCTAATTCTGAACCAATAGGGCGGTGGGAAACTGCTCTAGCACCGCTGACACAGGAAGAGCGCCTGCGTTGCTGAGCGATCGCCCAGTCAGCACATTGTGCCATTCACTCGGTGCGTTGGCGGGCAGCACCACTTTGGTATCTTGCCACACGGCTTCGCCCACCGGCACCTCCCCTGGTGCAATTAGCGAGGTAAAAAAGCGCGGAGCTAGGGCGATCGCCCATTGGTTATCGGTGGGGTTATGGCGAGCAAAGGCAATCAGATGATGGGCATAGCTCCCCTGCACCTCTAGGGGCTGATAGGTGCCATGCAGAAACAGCGACGAGCGCTGCTGCCGCAGGTGAAGCAGTTGCGTTAACAAAAATAGCTTAACCTTGCCGCTAGAGCGATCGCTCAACAGATCGGTGAGCAGCGCCGACCGATCGACAGCGGCCTGTTTTTGAATCTCTATAAGCCAGCGCTGCCGCTGGTCAAAATCGACCGGGCGGCGATTGTCTGGGTCTACTAGGCTTAGCTCCCATAGTTCTGTGCCCTGATACACATCGGGAATGCCCGGCGCCGCCAACCGCAGCAGCAGTTGTGAGAGCGAATTCCACATGCCGTAGTGGGCAATGCGCTGCTGAAAGGGCTTGAACTTGCTAAGGAATACGTCCGACTGAGCGGGATCTAAGATTCCTTCGATGAAGTGCAAACATGCCTCTTCGTAGGCTTGGTCGGGACGTAGCCAGGCGGTATGCACTTTAGCTTCTCGAATGGCTTTGATCACATACTCTTGAATGCGTTTCACGAAGGTGGCATCGTGGTCGTCCACTATGGGATATGCCCCCACCAACGTTTGATACAAGAAATATTCATCGTTGCGGTCGGGCATGGGCAGCCCTTGGCGATCGCCCCGTTGATCCCGATTGAGCGCGCTCCAAGTGTTCACTTGGTCTTCCCACTCATCAGGGATTTCTGACAGCACGTTGAGCCGCGCCCGCATGTCTTCTCCCCGTTTAGTGTCGTGGGTTGCCGTGGTGGTCATGGTGTGGGGCCATGTCTCTTGCTGCCGCTGATTAAACGCGTGAAACTCGTTTACCGAAATGCCAAAGTGCCCCGGATTGCCCCCCACCTCATTCAGCGATAACAGCCGATTGTAGACATACAGGGTCGTGTCTTCTACCCCCTTTGCCATCAACGGCCCGCTATATTGCTGCATTCGCATCACAAAGTAAAGCCACTGGTCGCGCTCTGCCTGAGTCAAGGTCGCGTCAAATTCTAGCAGCATCACCTTTTGAATGAAGGTAAACTCATTTTGCAACAGCGGCGTTTGTGCCTGTGCGGTCGAGATCACCGCTTGAATGCAGGCGCGATCGCCCTCGCTCATGCCCTCGGGTGACACATAGGTGCGATAGACCGGAAAGGCGACTAGGATCTGGGCGATCGCCTGCTGCAACCCGTTTAGGGTAAAGTCGTTGCCATAGCGATATCGGCTGGCGATCGCCTTGAGCAGCACCGCCAAATTATCGATATCGCCCGCCAAGTTTTTGTCGATAATTAGCTGCTTCTTCTCGCGCACCAGTGCCGCATAGTCTATGCGATAGCCTAGAAATGCCGTGTAAATTTCATCCATCCGGGCTTCATGCTGGCGCTGGCAAAAGACCCCATTCACATAGTTCAAAAATTCATACCCCGAGGTGCCCTGAATCGACCACTGGCTGGGCAACGATTCACTCAACTCTAGAATCTTTTCTACGGTGATGTAGGTATCCCCCATATTGTCTCGCAGTCGTTCTAAATATTGAGTGGGGTCATACAATCCATCAATGTGATCGACGCGTAAGCCCGTGAACTTTTCCTCATCCACTAATGTTTGAATCAACGCATGAGTGTTATTAAACACGCGTGGTTCTTCGACCTTGACCGAAATCAATTCATTAACCGTAAAAAATCGACGATAGTTCATTTCCTCCGCTCCCACCTTCCAAAAGGTGATGCGGTAGAACTGTTCATTTAGCACTTCATCCAGCAGCGTATAGCTTTCAGTATCCTCTGGGTTTCCGTTAAATCGGTTCAGATTGTCATCCACAAAGCGATGCACAATGTCATTGCTGGTATACAGCTCCCAGAGCAGACCTTTGATAAAGGCCATCTGATCTTTTAACTGATTGCCGCTGGCCTCTTGGGGCACGCTTTTAAGCAAGTACAAGATGCCCAGCAGCTTAATTAGGTCGGGATGATCACGTCCCAGTGTGCGGGTGATGTGCCCCAGGTTATGGGTCAAAAATTTGGTGTAAGATTCCAGCCGCAGCGGCAGTTTTAGATCGTAATAGTTGACGCTCAACCCGTCTGGATCGTAGGCCAGTTGAATTTCGCCCCGCTCTAGCGCCGCCCCATAAAAATCTCCTAGCAGCGGTGCCAGAATGCGCGCTTGACTACTGCCAAAGGGTGAGTTCCAACACAGGTCAAAATAGTCGGCATAGCTGGAGGCGGATCCGGTTTCCAGCACATCCATTAAAAAAGCGTTTTCGCTGCTGTAGGCCATGTGGTTGGGCACAATATCTTGCACCCAGCCCAGACCCAGATGGTGCAGCTCTGCCGAGAGCGCATTAAACGCGGTTTCGCCGCCTAGTTGAGGGTTGAATTGTGCGGCATCTACGACGTCGTAGCCGTGGGTGCTGCCCGTGCGCGCTTTGAAGATGGGCGATGCATAGAGATCGGAGACCCCTAGATCGGACAGGTAGGGGGCGATCGCCCGCGCCTGATCAAAGTCAAAGTCGGGGTTGAACTGAATGCGATACGTGGCAATGGGAAGACGCATAGGGAAAAGAGGAGAAATGGGGCGTAGGATTAGGCGGTGGTTTCGTAGAGCACTAGGCTAAGCGGGGCGATCTGTACCGACTGTTGAGGGTCGAGCTGGGCCGGGGCGCGGGAGCCCACCCCATGCCACTGCGGCTCGGCAGAGTCGAGGCGTTTGCTGGCAGGGTGAGTGGTGGACAACGTCAGGCTTACCGATTGCGCATTAAAGTTCATCACTAAAAATAGACTATGGGCATCTCTCCCCCGCTGCACCACCACAGTCCGCTTCTGATTGTCGCCCGTGGCACGAAGGCGCGTGCGATCGCGCCCTTGTAGCAAGGGATGAGTTGTTCGCAGTTGAATCAACCGCTGATACCACTGCAACAAACTCTCATGATGATCTTGGTGCCGCAGCGACCAGTTCAGCTTGCTGTGCAAAAAGGTTTCGACTGACGCGGCATCGGCGGGCTCACCCTCTTTTTGAAAGGCGGCAAATTCACGCTTGCGTCCCTTGCGCACAGCGTCGACCAAATCGGGATCAGAATGGCTGATGAAATAAGGAAACGGTGCTGTTTCACCATACTCTTCGCCCATAAACAGCAGCGGAATGTAGGGCGACAGGAGCACCGCCCCTGCAGCTAGTTTGAGCCCGTCAAACGACACCAGTTGCGACAGGCGATCGCCCTTCATGCGGTTGCCGACCTGATCGTGGTTTTGGCTGCATACCACAAATTGCTCAAGCGGGCGATCGCCGCAGGGCATCCCATGCTTGCGCTGGCGATAGACAGAAAACCGCCAGTCATAGGCATAGGTCTGCTCATAGGCCTTAGCAAAGTCCACGCAGTCGTCAAAGTCTTGGTAATAGCCGTCGTGCTCGCCCGTCAGCAGCCGATGCAGCGAATGGTGAAAGTCGTCGCTCCATTGCCCATTGAGGCCATAGCCGCCCTGCTCAGCCGGGCGCAAAATCCGCGCATCGTTTAGGTCGCTTTCGGCAATGAGGTAATAGGGCCGCTGCGTTTCTTTTGACAGCGCCGCCACCTCATCGGCCAGCTCTTGCAGCACAGGCCGTGCACCAAAATCGTAAATCGTTTGAATCGCGTCTAACCGCAGTCCATCAAAATGGAACTCGCGCAGCCAATACAGCGCGTTTTGAACAAAGAAATTACGCACTCCGTCGCTGTAGGCATCGTCAAAATTCATTGCGTTGCCCCAGGGCGTGTTGTAAATCTGCGTAAAGTAGGGCGCAATTTGGTTTGAGTAGTTTCCTTCTGGGCCAAAGTGGTTATAGACCACATCCAGCAGCACGGCAATCCCTTGCTTATGGCACGCATTGATCAGCCGCTTTAAGTCGTCTGGGGTGCCATAGGAGCACTGCACCGCATAGGAATAAACGCCGTCATAGCCCCAGTTGCGATACGCCAAGTTTGTGCCTTTGGCGCTATCCCCCGGCACCTGAGAAATCGGCATAATTTCAATGGCATTGATGCCCAACGTCTTCAGATCGCCCAAACGGGGAATAATAGCGGCGAAGGTGCCCTCGGGGGTAAAGGTGCCGACATGCAGCTCATACACAATGAGCGAGGCTTGGGGCACATTGCGCCAACTGCCATCGCCCCAGGCAAACGCTGGGTCAATCACCTGCGAGGGCTGATGCACTCCCTCGGGCTGGTAGCGAGAGGCCGGGTCAGGAACTGCCGTGCCGTTGCCCAAAAGCACGGTATATCGCGCGCCCGGAGGCACGTCGTTTGCAATAGCCTGCCAATAGCCATCGGCCTGTGGCTCTAGGGAAATTTCTCGTGCCTGAGGTGCCGTTAGCTGGATGCTAATCTGGGGCTGGGTTGGGGCCCAAACAGTAAATTCGCAGGTGCTGTCACCGAGATATGCTGCGCCAATCCTCATGTCTGGTTCAATGCCATAAAGTACACGGGTATTTCCCGCAATTTAGCATGATGAAGGGTGGCGGCTGCCTGTGCCAGCCCCTTAGGGGGTATATTCCTCCAGCGATAAATATGTCACATTTGATAGAGATGAATCCGCAAAGTCTTCTATCTTAAGGTGTACAGGACGTATAGAGGAGGAATGGTAATGTTTTAGCTAATTCAGCTTAGTTCGATAATCGCTGCGACTGTGCTGCTGTGGCATCTGGGTGTCGTTGTTATGGATGTATCCAGCTTCATTCCGATTGATGTTCGATCAACGAGGATCGCTCGATTCGATTCATCAATTGCAGGTCGCAGACAAGGCTTAGTCGGTTCAGCTTTTCTAAGCTAGCTGTACTTAACTACGTTGTGAGCACGCGAAAACGAGTCGCGAAGCTTAGAATTGCTTTGAGTTGTCGAATTAGAGTTGAGGGCGATCGCTCGTTCTCCACCAAACGGATACGCCCAAAAAATATTAGATGCTCATCGTCCTTGCCCCTGCTAAGATCCAGCCGTTAATCTGGTACCTATCGATTCATGCAGGCGCGGTCATATCCCGTACTATGCAATCTCATAGGATGATGGTGAGGGCAACGGTGGGCGATCGCCCAGGCTGGGTCTGTTAAAACAGCATCGCTGTAGGCAAACTCGCGTAGCTTGGTAGTGAAGTCGAGCCCTTAGAGCGATTTTTTATAATTGAGTGGCAACTCTAGGTGTGCCAGATCGGGAGACTGTGACTGAACCTGTGGCCCGGGCACAGGCGTTTAGGGCAGCTAAGCATGACTAAGTTGCTGCACTGAACGGAACGGAACGTTGGCTTAAATTTTTTTATTTGAGTGTGCCTGTGAGTCCTAACATGCAGTTTCAAAATCCTCAGCCTGTTCAATTGGCGATGCCGGTCGTGGCTGTCACCGCGTCCCGAGCGCGCTTGGGCGAGTGTCCCGTGTGGGATGCGGCTCAGCGGGTTTTATATTGGGTTGATATTCTTAACCATCGGGTGCATCGGTTTGATCCCGAAACGGGGGGCGATCGCTTCTTTGACGTGGGGGACGTGGTGGGGCCAATGGCCCCGGCAGGCGATCATCGGCTGCTAATTGCCCAGCGCCATACCTTGGCATTTTTGGATACGCGAAAGGGGTCGGTAACGCCCGTGATGACGGTGGAAACTGAGGCCCCTGGCAGCCGTTTTAATGACGGCAAGTGCGATAGCCGAGGCCGCTTCTGGCTGGGTTCTATTAGCCAAGAGCCCGGCGCCGCCAATCTCTATCGCTATGATCCCGATGGCTCGTTGCAGCAGATGGAATCGGGCCTAACTATCTCAAATGGGTTGGGCTGGAGCCCGGATGAGCGTACGTTTTATTTAACGGATTCCGCTAAAGGCTGCATCTATGCCTATGACTTTGATGTAAACAAGGGAGCGATCGCCCATCGCCGCGTCCTGATTGATCTCAGCGACGAATCCTTTGAGCCAGACGGGCTGACGGTAGATTCTGAAGGCTGCATTTGGTCGGCCATGTGGGATGGCTGGTGCGTGATGCGGTTTGATCCCGACGGTCAGCAGATGATGCGCCTGCCCCTACCTGTGCAGCGCCCCACTTGCCCTACCTTTGGCGGCAGCTCGTTGGCAGATTTATATATCACCACGGCATCGGTTGGGTTGAGCCAGCAAGAAATTCAAGACTGCATTCGCTCTGGCGACCTGTTTTGCATCTCTGCTGATGTGACCGGCTTACCGACTCACTCCTTTGGGGTGTGCTAATCACGCCACTGCTGAGATGATGCCAATACGTTACGTTAGATAAAGAAAGGGTAGACCTTTTGGGCGATCGCCCTGCCCTCTCACCATCCTATTTTCCGTGTATTTATGAAGCGACGCAAACTCCTTGAAGCGGGTGCTGCAGTGATTGGCGGCGCATGGGTCGTCAATACTATTTCCAACACACTTGATCCTACCGAAGTGGACACTATGACAACATCAAACGAACCGTTTACCGTGAATAAAACTGAACAAGAATGGCGCGACATGCTGACGCCAGAGCAGTTTCGGGTGCTACGCAAGCACGGCACTGAGCGCGCTGGCTCGAGCCCGCTCGACAAAATTTATGAGCCGGGCACCTACAACTGTTCGGGATGCGGCACGTCGCTATTTACATCAGAGACCAAGTTCAACAGTGGCACCGGCTGGCCTAGCTTTTATGCGCCAATTGAAGGGGCGATCGCCACAACCAGCGATCGATCTCTGTTCATGACTCGGGTCGAAGTGCACTGTGGCACCTGCGGCGGGCACTTGGGCCATGTCTTCCCGGATGGCCCTGCTCCTACGGGGCAGCGCTACTGTATGAACGGTGTTTCGCTAGAGTTTGTGCCGTTAGACGCTTAGTTTAGATGCACATAGACGTCTAGGGGGATGGGGCGATCGCCCTCATCCTTCGGGTTGAAATGGGAATCGCACACCGTTGTGAGAAAGGGCGGGATGACTGGGTCATTCCGCCCTTTTGCATTAGTTCTATCGTCGAGAATGCAGGACGCCCCGTCGGTTGCCCGCAGCCGTTGTTCCCTCAGCAGTTGTAAAATGTAGCGGTTGCTTTGATGTAAGACCCTTGATAGAACGGTATACCTTGCCCGAGATGGGCAATCTCTGGACGGATGACTATAAGCTGCAAACCTGGCTGCAAGTAGAAATTGCGGTATGTGAGGCGCAGGCAGAACTGGGATACATTCCCCAAGATGCGGTCGATACCATCAAGGCTAAGGCAAAATTTGACCGGGCTCGAGTGCTCGAAATTGAGGCGGAAGTGCGCCACGATGTGATCGCATTTCTGACCAATGTGAATGAATATGTGGGCGAGGCCGGGCGTTACATTCACCTGGGGATGACGAGCTCTGACGTGCTAGACACAGCGCTGTCGCTTCAACTGGTTGCCAGTTTGGATGTGATCATGACCCAGGTCGAATCGCTGATTCAGGCGATTCGCTTTCAGGCACAGCAACATCGCGACACGGTCATGGTGGGGCGATCGCACGGCATCCACGCAGAACCGATTACCTTTGGGTTTAAGCTAGCAGGCTGGCTCGCAGAAATGTTGCGCCATCGCGATCGCCTCTGTCGGCTGCAAAAGCAGGTAGCTGTGGGCAAAATTTCAGGTGCGGTGGGCACCTACGCCAATGTTGATCCTCAGATTGAGGCGATCGCCTGTCAAAATCTAGGCCTAGAACCCGACACTGCCTCAACCCAGGTAATTTCGCGCGATCGCCATGCTGATTTTGCTCAGGCATTGGCGCTGCTTACCGCTTCTATTGAGCGCTTCGCCGTCGAAATTCGCAACTTGCAACGCACCGATGTCTTAGAAGTTGAGGAATTTTTTGCCAAAGGGCAAAAGGGCTCCTCTGCGATGCCCCACAAGCGCAATCCCATTCGCTCAGAGCGACTCACGGGCATGGCGCGACTGGTCCGCGGGCACGCTGTGGCCATGCTAGAAAACGTAGCCCTGTGGCACGAGCGCGACATCTCCCACAGCTCTGTCGAGCGGGTTGCTCTACCTGACTGCTGCATTCTGACGCACTTCATGCTGGTAGAAACCACAGATTTGATCAAAAATCTGCTGGTGTATCCCGAAAATATGAAACGCAATATGAACGTCTATGGAGGCGTCATCTTCAGTCAGAAAGTGCTGCTAGCGCTGGTTGATAAAGGACTATCCCGAGAAGAGGCCTACGCCATTGTGCAGGGCAACGCTCATACGGCCTGGAACCATCCTGAGGGTGACTTTCGAGCTTTGACCGAGCAAGACCCTCGTGTCACTGCGCACCTATCCGCCGATGACATCGCCCACTGCTTTGATCCAGCTCAGCACCTTAAGCATCTAGACGTGATTTATCAGCGTTTGAGCATTTAATTGGATTCGAGCGATCGCATCTAGGCGTGATGGGCAATTTGCAGAAAAGATGCCATCAAGTTGCAGTATTCCTGCCGTTGCAGCGCACCTTGCCCACATAGCTCAGACAGACAACTGTTGAGAGAGCTAAAGGTCATTTCAGCAGAAATCCATTGCCTGCCGTGCTCAATGGCGAGGTCCGCTGTAGCAAACACTTGATTAGACGTGATGATAGTGCCAATCGGGAGCGTGACCTGCCACTTCCAGCGATCGCTCACCAACGCGGGATTAATTGGAATTCCGTAATAGTTTTGGCTATCCATTGGAACCATCCCCGAAAGATGAATTTTTTTGATTTTTATCTGGTCAGAAAAATAGCGTTGTATTCCCCTAATTAAACCTGTCGAATTAGCTCAGCCTTTACTGTCTCAACCGGGTTAAAAGACAAAGTCCTTAGCCCGCTATCTACTACGATGCTCGTGTTGAAGTGGACCGAGCAGCATCTCTAAGTGGAATTCAAACGTGTGATGTGAAACCTTGGAGAGATAGAGAGTTCCACACCCCTACTCTAATTGTATGCCTGAGCAGAGGGTATTGCAGCTGTAGGATTCGGTAGCATAAACCCTGTCCCTATTAACACCAGAACGGACATTCCCTGTAGGCAATGTCCGTTCTAGTAGCTTTGATTTGAGTCGGTTGAATAGGTGAGAGAGCGTGCAGAGGCTGACTAAGGGTTGCCCGAATCAACCATGGTCTAAATCAACCCTAACTTTGCCGCTTTTCTAGATACTGCCCAATCATTTGCTGTTCGCCTTCACGGGTGATGATGGTTTGGCGAGTACGATAGAGTTGCCCGATCAGCTTAATTTCTTCCTCAAACGACGAGCCCTTGTATTCTGTCTTTAGGCAAAGGGTATCAGGGTTTGGGAAGTAAAATTGGGCGGTGACTGGCTTGGGTGTGGCAAACCCGCGATCGCGATAGAGTACATCTCCAAACGCCCCAAACAGGGTCGAACCTTTTGACTGCTTTTTGCCGGATACGGACTCTACACTATCCCAGGTGACTTCGGCCCCACATGTAAGTAAATTTGCGTCATCCATAGCATGCAGCCCTGCTAGGTGCAGCAGTTCAGATTCTCCTTGGGATAAAAATCGAACTTGAATCTGGCTCACCATTTCTTTAGTATCGCCATCGGGCAAAGTGTAGTAGCGCCGCTCTGAGCGCCACTTCCCTTCTGAGCGCTGGAAAAATTCAGCGATCTTGGACTCTCCAGTAATTTGTGTCAGCGATTGAATAGTCACTCAATTTACTCCATCACAATCCGAAGGCGAATGGATACTTATACAAATTTGTCAAGCCCCAATTCGCATCCGCGAAACTTTTCTTAATATAGCAATATACACTACTCTTCTGTGAGGCGGCCTATACAGTTATCTCTTTGGGCTGATAAGGCACTTAAGGCGCAGATTGAGAACTATATTCGCTGGAACCCCCTACGGAGCAAGAGTTTCAAAAGAATGGCAGGCTTGAGCCGCTTAACTGGCGCAGGTAGTCACTCTATAGGTCTATAGAGCGATCGCCCTACCTGCAGAGACCGGCTGTGAGTTGTGAGATCCGCGCTGGTTTAAGCGAATTCGCTATTTTAACCTGCTGTGTCTTGCCTCAGAGAAGGAATGCTCCCATGCAAAAAACGGACGTGCCACTACAGGTAGCACGTCCGTTTTTTACCGTTAATCCAGTGCGGCGATCGCCCGTCTGGCTTACAGGATATGGTTAATTAAGAGATCCACCGGGCTTAGTAATAGATCTTGCCGCCGCCCCACTTAGGCCCCATGACCTTGGGCTGCATCAGAATATGGGCCGAAATCACCTTCAGGTCGTCTTGGGTAAGATTTCGCATTTTAGGGAAGATGTCGGAGCTTTGGGTGCTGGGATGGCGTTCGCTAATGGGTTCAAGCCCATCATAAGTGGTGGGGTTATTAATGTAGTCCACCAGAGATTCCACATTGTCACGGGGGGGAGTCGCCAACGCGAGGGTTTCAGGATCTAACCCAACGTTGGGGTCAGTTTTGGTCACGCCACCTACATGGCACTGGCCGCAGGCGTAGTTAAACAAGCGCTTGCCGCGAGATACCTCATCCAATGACATCACATAGGTATCGCCCGCCGCGTTATAAGGGACGGTGCGGGTTTCTTTGTTGAGTTCGAGTGCGATCGCCCTGTCGCCAAAAATTTGGAATGCAAACAACAGGGTGATCGCAAGCAGCCAAACGGTTCTCTTAAGCACAGACAAGGTTCTCCTTCCTTAAAGACATCAAAACAGGTCGCTCATTTATATGCA
>JBGTOF010000370.1:0-7656 GCA_041742695.1 Elainellales cyanobacterium
ATGGCGTCAAACAAGACAGCCCGCAGACTGCGCGCCGTGATACTGGCATCAATAGCAGCGGCTTCTGGGGCGATCGCCCCTCCCTCTGGCCTGGGCTGCAGCGCTCCCCTATCTGGCGGAGCCCCGCCCCTGCCGCCTCCCGACGAGGAACCCGATGGACTGCTGCGGCCCGTCGGGTTGCTTGCGCCAACAGCGCTGCCGCGCGAGTCTGCATCCCAGCTCTGGCTAGAAGACAGCGATTCACCCCAGCGAGGCTCGGGCAGTGGTTCAGAAGACAGCGGGTCAGAGAGCGCGGGCGTTGCCAACAAGCGCATCACCATCCACCGGGCTGTTCGCAGCTCTCGCCGTCGCCCTGCTAGCACAGCCTGGTCCCATACGGTTAAGTTGCCGTAGCGCAACTGAGCGTTGACCTCGGCCAGGGCTTCCTCAATTTGCTGAATGCCTCTGTAGCGGAGATTGCGCCGGGCTCCGCTGAGAAATCCAGGCGTAGACCCCCGAAGAGAGGCGCGCCCTTCGGCCCGTGCCACCGCACTCGAGGCAGCACGGGTAGGCCAATAGGTTTGCCCCAGTGCCACCCGCTGAATCACATCAAGCAGCAGCGTGGGTTCGCTCTGCTTGCTGCAATAGCCGGTGGCCCCTGCCTGCTGGGCTGCAGCTAGTACAATCGGCTCGGTGGCAGTGCCCAAGAGCAGAATGGGCAAGGTGGAATGGCGATCGCGCAAATGCCGACATAACGCCAACCCTTGAAGCTGACTGCTATCATCCCGCCCTAAGCTAGCGCTAATCACCACCAGTCGAGGGGCACTCGCAGGGTTGCTCGCTTCGGCTAACCAGTCGCGACATCGCTCGAGTGCCTCCATCCCGTTACCGCTTTCTGCCACGATCTGCACATCGGCAATCGGCTCAATCCACAAGCAGAATCCAGAGCGAAACGTGGCATCGTCGTCAATTAGCACCAGTTGTAGCGGAGGCGCAGCATTAGCCATTGGGGAACGCAGTACAAACGGTTGTATTCAGCTTAATGGGATTTTGCCGTTTCAGGCGAAATTTGGGGAATTAGGATTCAAGTTGGAGGTTTGGGAGGAGGGATTCAGACCTCTGACGTTGTTCTAATCATAGGGTTAATGCCCCCTGCCTCACGGGTTGGAATAGAGAGGTATGGGAGAGTCCTCGGGCGGGGGAGGCGCAACCGCGGGGAGGAACGGCGCAGGCGATGGGCTAGAGGCTTCAGGCACGGGATTGGGCTCTGCGGGCTGAGAGGTGGGATCGCTGGGTTCAATGCGGGGAGAGGGTTCGGCGCTGTCTGCATCCCATTGCTGCCATAGGGCAGCGCGCTGCGCATCCCACTGGGCGATCGCCCGCTGAGCTTCACTATGCAAGGGGCGATCGCCCCCAATTTGGTTTGCAATGTTAATGGCTTGGGTGAGGCGGTTGCGGTTAGCCAAGGCAGTTGCCTCGTCTAAAACCCTACGGTCGTCGGCGATTCGGACGCGATCTAGCTCAATTTGCCACTGGCGAATGTCAGCCTGCGCCTCTTCATAAAGGGCGCGTTGGGGCTGCAGAGTGCGCGCTTCGCGGATGGCGCGGGCTAGGTTGCCCTCTGCCGCATAGCGCTGAGCCCGGGTGAGAATGGGGCGATCTTCAAGGGTTTGAATCTGCGCCGTCCAGGTCTCGATGGCGCCCTTGGCCTCGGTCCACAGCGCGCGGTCTTGGGGCACTTGGCCTGCTGCCTCAATCGCCGCATTCAGGTCAGCAATCGTTCCCGACTGCGCCAGTTCATAGGCCCGAGCCATCAGCGGCATGTCTTCGATGCGCTGAATCTCTTGCTGCCAGTGGTCGATCAGGGTTTGTGCTTGAATGCGCCGAGGGCGATCGCGCTCGACCAAACTGGCCTGCGTCATCGCCCATTCAAGGGTGGTGCGCTGCCCCAATGCAGCCAGCGCTTGGGCATAGTTCAACTGCGCCACATCCGCCAGTTGTGCTTCGCCCGTTTGCAGCAGCGCCTGCGCCGTTGTGTAAAACCGACTGTTGAGGGGAATCGTGCGAAGAGCGGCGATCGCCTCGCGCAGCTTCACCATTTGGGGAATGGACGGCTGCCAATCCAGCTGGGGATCCCACTGCGAGAGATGATGAGCATGGCTGATCAAAACCAGATGCTGAGACTCAGCCGGCAGCGTCACCTCAAGCGGAATCTGCCGCCCCAGGTCGTACGCATCCTCCGTATCGCCCGCCTGCCATCGCTGGAGCGCCACGGCCGCTAGCCCCGTGCTCCAGGCTTGCAGCTCTGGTTGCGCGGCCTGCCACACATGGGTTTGGGGATTGATGGTGAGGATCTGGGCGATCGCCCCTCTAAGCGCATCTGGAGTAGCCCCTGTGGCAATATTCCGTGCCGCTTGCAGCGTTTTCCACGCCTCTTGCTCCACCACCACCTGGTCGGTCAGTTCGGCCATCCGTCGCTCTGCCCAATAGGGATTGGCAACCTTGCCTAGCTCAGTAATTTGTTCCGACGCGAGCGTCCAGTTTTGCGCCTTGAGCGCGTCTTGAGCCGTGGCATAGATGGCTTCACCGTCCTGCCACTCGTTGTTCCAGGTGGCAATCAGCGTTTGCGCCTCTTCATAGAGGCTGCTGTTGGTGGGCACCGCCTGAGCAATGCTGATGGCCCCTTGCATGTCGCTCTCGCTATATTTCTTGCGGGCGAGATCAAGCGCCGCTTGAGACCAGGTGGCAAGCAGCGTTTGAGATTCGGCATAGAGCGGATGACGGTCTGTCCAGCTGCCTGCTAAGGTCATCGCCGCTAACAGCCCCGGCAAGTCGCCCCCGCGCGCGGCTTCGCGGGCACAGTGAAGCTGCTCCACATCAGCCGATGCGATAGAAACGGTTTGGCATTCGGGCAGAGGCGGCAACTGCGTCAACACCAGCAGACCACTCAGTCCCAGCCCACCCGAAATGCCCAAAGCAGCTAAAAGCAGCGCCGCGCCCTGCAATGATGCACCCGGCTTAACCAGCTTGGGAAGCCGCAGCATAAAAAGGGATTGCACCCACTGCTGTAGCGGAGAGGGCGATCGCCCTCTGGATGATGCCTGCAGACGATGCGCCGGACGCCGCTGGGGTGATCGCCCTCTGCCCTGTGGCGACACCCGGCGACCCGTGGGGCGAGACGGGGTGGGCGGTTGACGTCGATGGGTTTGCTGAGACGGCGGGCGGCGACGTGGGGCAGCCCGCCGGGGCGAGGGCACACGCACCGGGTCTTCGTGCAGCGGCAGCGCCCTCACCCAATCTGCAGAATTTTCATCCAGCACAGCCGGGAGATTCAAGCGAGGCGATTTGTTAAGCGGATGCTTTGCCATGTATGTCACGACCGCGATGGCCTATCTATTGTGCCAGTGCTGCTGGGCCAAAGCGGGAAGCCCATTTCTCTACCTTTTGTCTGTTCGTCTGGGCGATTGCCCTTTGGATCGTCCCCCGGATCTTACTGCTGAATCTTAAGTGAACTTCAAGTGGGCGATCGCCCTATCTACATGTGTCTCATCCAGTAGCGTTTCAAATCCCCCAACAAGATGCTCAAACGCTATCCCTGGAGCCAAGCTTGCCAAAATATTTGTAATAGTAACGGATTCTGCGCCGACGCATCAATTAATTTGCAGGACTTCCAGAGTTGAACCATGCTACGGCAGCGATTCGCCCCCAATTGCTCAAAATTTCTAACTGACGTTAATGAAGTTACTCTGTTTGAATTGCGTTGTTTGGGCCTTTTGGTTGAGTCATAGGCATCATACTGCTTTGGGACGTTTAGGGAACCGTCTTAGGGAACCGTCGTTAAGGCGGGTGGCATGACCCAACAGGGCAGTGTCACGTCGTCGTTTCACACACCGATTGCGTTAAGTGCGTGACGCAGTCTGCCTGCTCCTGTGCATTCAGAGAGTCCCACGTAAGGTCGCGGCGGATCACCGCGCCGTTGGCGCTGGGCACAAGGCGGGGCAGGTCTTGCACCGCCACCAGAGACAGCGTTTGCATATCCAACGTGGTGTAGACCGTGCGGGCGCGCGTCAGATCCACATCCACCAGTGTTAGGGTTTTGCGAGGCAGAGCATCGCCCTGAAGCAACGGGCGCGGCCCCGACCCCAGCGCTCCGGTGTGAAGCAACTGCAACTGCCCCACATGCCCCGGATAGTAGGCATGGTGGTGGCCGCTGATGTAGGTATGAACCCCATACTCTTCCAGCAATGCCTGGAGGTCGGCGGCGTGATCCATCACTTCGCCCGGGCGATCGCGCTCCTTTGCTACTGCATATAGCGGCAGATGCCCAATCACAATCCGTAGCTTGGCCCGCTGCGCCAAGGGACTGCCTAGACTGCGCTTCACCCACGCCACATCATCCACCGGCATCGGTGCACCACTTGAGGCATCCCACACAAGATAGAACACACCCTGCTGCTGAAAGCTGTAGTAGAAGGGAAACTGGTAGCGATCGACAAACGGCAAGCCGGGATCATGGGCCGGATCAGTCCAGTAGTCAGCGGCGATCGCCCGTTCATTCTGAAAGAAGTAGGCGTTCTCTCGCACGGCGCGCGAGGCATCGTGATTGCCAATGGTAAACCCAAAGGGCAGCTGGGCTGCGCGAAGCGGCTTGGCAATCTGTGCCTCAAAGGCCGTCCACATGGCCTGAACCTGGGTGTCGCTCAGGTCGCGCTTTTGCCCTGCCACCATGTCACCGCCACACAGCACCAAGTCAGGTTGCCACTCGGGCAGCAGGGCGATCGCCCATTTCACCTCGTCACCATAGGCCGTAGACCCATAGGCTTCGTTCAGGTCGCTAATCACCGCAATCCGCACATCGCCGCGGGGCGGATTGGGCAACCCATAGGGCATTGAGGATTTGCCTGAACTCCATAGACGGCGGCCCTCATCCGCTTGTGCTGACCGCCTCAGACGCAGACCGTGCAGGCCATAGCCCACCGCCCCACCGCCCAAAAATGCAGCGCTCAACTGGAGCATTCGGCGTCGATTCCAACTCATGAGGGACGGCTCGCGAAGTGATAGGGTGATGATATAGCAACCGCCCTAGCCATACAGCAGGGTAAGGGCGTTGAGCCTTTATCCCAAACGGGACTCGCCCTGTTCCACATCCTAAGCTAGGCTGCTCTATGTCATCAGGCCATGACTGTTTTACCAACCGATGGTTCCTGATGCAATTTGGTAGAGCGGCTAGAGCCAAGGGGTAATGCCAGTAGAGAGTAAGCTTGACGCAGCGTGGGTGGTCTGGCTAGATGATTGGGGACTTGTTGTGATTGCCGCTTGTGCGGGGAGTGTCTGAAATGTCGCAACCCATCGATCCATCTGATTCGTTCGATTCATCAAATGGGGATCATTCGGATGCGAATGGCTCAGAGACCCGCGCATCCGCCAATGTCAACGGGAGCGGGGGCGATCGCTCCTCCGCATCCGCATCCACACCCCTAACCGCACCCCAGCCAGCCCGCAAACCAGCCCGCAAACCAGCGCCACCCCCTCCGACGGAATCAACCCTGAAAAAAACCTGGGCTCAGGTGCAACAGATCGCAACCGCGATCAGCGCCGTTGTGCAGCTGATTGCACAGCGCGGCTGGGAGTTGTGGCGCCAAGCGCTACTGCCCAAGGTGCGATCGCGCCTGCCCAGTAGCGTACAGGGATGGGGCGCTCGCCTGTTGAGCGGAGCGTTGGCAACGCTGTTACTGCTGCTGCTATGGCTGGGCTTTAGCGTATGGGGTAGCCTGTCATCATCCTCAACCTCCATCGTCAGCACCCCACCCAGCAGCCCCACGCCAGCCCCCAGCCCGCAGATCCCAGACACCCTCACCATTCCACCCGCCGCTCCAGCGTCCGATTCAACCTCAGATCCTGCCTCTGACGATGCGATTCCCACTCCTCGACTAGAACTCACGCCAGAGCAACAGCTGATCGCCTCCATTCAAGACCAAGTGGCAGATGTCACGCGCACCTATCGCGATCAATTAGTCACCTCCATTCAGGCAAACTTTCGCCGCAGTCTACTATCAGTAAAGGTCAGCGCTGACTGGTATAGCCTCAGCCCAACGCAGCAAGATCAGCTTGCCAGCGAAATGCTACGCCGTTCTAAGACGCTAGAGTTTAGCAAGCTAGAACTTATCGACGAAGCAGGGCAATTGCTAGCCCGAAGCCCCGTAGTCGGAACAGACATCGTGATACTACATCGCTAACCAACTGTATGCTTATAGAAGCGTCAATGAATTAAAGCTGATGAGTCTAGACCACAAGCCTCGTATCTTGCTGCTGTATGGTTCGTTGCGCGATCGCTCCTACAGCCGCTTACTTGCCGAAGAAGCCGCCCGCATCCTGATCACTCTAGGCGCAGAGGTGCGCTTCTTTCATCCCAACGGGCTCCCGCTCCATGGCAGCGAACCCAATAGCCACCCAAAGGTGCAAGAACTGCTAGATCTCGTCATGTGGTCTGAAGGTCAAGTGTGGTCTAGTCCAGAGATGCACGGCAACATTTCAGGGTTGCTAAAAACTCAGATTGACTGGATTCCCCTCAGCCTCAACGCAATCCGCCCTACCCAGGGAAAAACACTGGCGGTGATGCAGGTGTCTGGCGGCTCCCAGTCCTTCAACGCCGTCAACACACTCCGCATTTTAGGACGCTGGATGCGCATGTTTACCATTCCCAATCAATCCTCCGTCCCCAAGGCCTATCAAGAATTTAACGACGACGGCACCATGAAAGACTCACCCTACCGCGATCGCGTGGTAGACGTGATGGAAGAACTCTATAAGGTCACCCTGCTGCTGCGAGATCAGGCAGATTACTTGAGCGATCGCTACAGCGAACGCAAAGAACACACTCAAGCTGACGCCAGCACGATTGTGCAGCAGTCCATCACTGCACCCACAACTGTTCAGCCCTCAACAAACTCTTGAGACATCACTCATTCCGTCACCCATAGCGCTCAACGCGCTAGTTTGAGTGTTTATTGTGGTGAATCCTCCGCGCAGCAGGGCCTCACCACAATAATCTTCCGGCATTGCTGAATCAAGAGATGAACTTGGAGGAACAGGGACATCGTTAAACCTGAGTTAGTGCAGTGACAGTTGCACAGAGTGAGCTAGCCTTTCTACAAACTTGGAGTAGCAAAGCGTTTCGCGATGCAGTCGGGCGAGATAGTGCCGTAAACGAGTATCCTCTCCCTCGACCCGAGCCCTATAGGGTTTGCTGACAATTTGATCGCCTTCTGGAATAAGGCCGGGATACACCGTCCACCCGTCAGTGACATAGAAGTAGCACTGCCAACTGGCAACCAGCGCCCAAAGCGGTTGAAGCGTCTTGGCATTATGGTCACCAGTACCCAACCCAAAATCCCTTTCCCAAAGTGGTCAATGGCCGTCCACAGCCAACTCTTGTTTTTTTGAGCCTACAAAGGTTTCCAACTCGTCGAGGTCTGCGACCTCCGGAGTCGTTTCAGGGTCGTACGCATCAGGGAGTCGTTCGCCCACTTGCTTTACCAGTAATCACGGTTGTGTGATGCACCCCTTTAACCCGTTCTATCGCTCGAAACCCAGCGCCATTAACATACATCTTGAGGCATTCGCGTTTCACCTCATCCGCGTACCCTTGATGCGAGTCATAGGTGTCGATGAACTGAC
>JBGTOF010000397.1:0-4137 GCA_041742695.1 Elainellales cyanobacterium
TCCATTGCCCCAAATCTTACAGCAATTTTTCGCGATAGCACTCCCTATAATTAATATCAGAGGGGGTGAGACCCCTCAGGCTCTACCTAGGCCAATCCTCAAGAGCACGCCCGTTAGCACCAGCATCCGCCACCTGCAAAAGCCTAACGGGCTGATAGCCGCCGCCGTAGTCTTGACGTCTTGATTGGGGATGGTGCGGACTTCATGCAATCTCCCAATCGGGACAGATGCAGGACTCTAACTGTTCTATCTAACCGCTCTAACTAAGAGAAGAGAGAGCCCGTGCTTTGTGCTCTCTCTTCTTAGCGGGAATGGTCTCTCTCTAGTCCCAAACCGCATACCGCTAACCTTCTAACATCAAGCTCCTCGCTTAACTGAATGCTTAGGGTAAGAGTTCTGCCGCCGAGGACTAGTCATTTGTTCACATTCTGACACTCAGGATAAAGCCGATGTATTTTTTTAGACATTCAATCTATCAACAAAATGAGTAATCGGTTTACGATGAGGGCTTCTCAGCCTCTTATACTCAAGAAACACTGAGAACCTTTTAATACGCCAATATTCCTAAAAGCCGATGAATTCACTTAACCAGCCAGGCTATTATGCCATCACCTGGCATAAATCTAGTCCGATATTCCGTAACGACCTTTATTAGAGATGAATTCATGATTGTGAACTTAACGTAAACCGAAAATTATTGTGTCCGCAAAAAAATTCGTTAAACTGCAGAAAATATAGGCCATCTTAGGCTCAAAGCCCAGTTGCATCGTTTCTATAGAATTCAATTTCACAGAATCAGAACGGCTTGAGTCAGCCTGCATAGCCCCCTTGCAATATATGGAAAAAATAAGGAATTCCAATTCCAAAAAAACGATGGTCTCTGTGCAGAATAAACGACTTGTCAGCTTCTGTGATATTGCACCTCAATCGCTGTTTTCTCTTGGTTTAATCCGAGAACCTAAGGTCTCACATTCATTTCACGTCCGACCCACCGCTAGTCTTCCCTGAGTTCCCATGCATTTAGTTCCCATGCATTTACCCTGTCCCGCGTCACCCCTGTTCCGGCTCTATTCAGTGAGTGTTCTGAGCTTTCCAACACCTGGGTTTACTTGAAGCCCCGAGGCAAATCAGCCCATCAAACATGTCGTCTCGATCCTTCCCATATCTGCTGTGCAGCTATCGAGAACCAAGGTTTGACGGGTTGTTTCCAGAATCTGGACGCTCATGAATATTGACGAATACACTGCAAACAGAAACAGGGTGATGTGATGGTTATCGAGCCGAGCAATCGAGAACGAACCTCGAATCAGAACTTACAGGACAGGCGAATTGTGCGGAACATTCCACGGGCACAAGAAACCATCTATCGACATTTGATTGCGATTGTTAAGGCTTGGCCGCCTGATGATGTTTTACAAGAGTTTGATCACCTGTTTATTCAGCACTCCAACACGGTTAGCTCCGACATGCTGCCGTCGCTGTATGAAATCGTATTCGCTAACCGAGAAGACGAATTCAGAAATACACTGAAGCGCTCTTGTTACATTCTGATTAATAACTGGGATATTTCTAGAAACCATGATTCGATTCAGAAACTGGTTCAACTGTTTAACAGTCCATTAATTCACAAGCCCACAGTCTCACCGACGCTCCGGCGGTTGAGATCTTGGCTAAGGCACTTTGTTGCTAGCGATGACTATCGGCAACTGTGTATGTTTGCTGCTCGCTACGATGAAAAAGCTCAGCAGCACTGGTCGGAACGGTATGTCTCTTATCTGCTGGTACCGCAATACACGAATCTCAGCAATTCTGTAGAGCAGCGGCGGGCAGCACGGGAGTTGTCAAAAAAGCTGAAAGAGCAGTTTAAGTTTGATCTGGCGATGTATACTGCGCGATCGCAATCTTTGGGGGCGATCGCGCACTCAGCTAAGAATCCAACGCGGCTGGGTGACGATGTGCTGCGGTTGGTCAAAGTCATTGTGGTGCGTAAGGGCCAGTTTAGCTATGCAAACCTAGCTAACATCTTTCGGCGGCAAACCCGACAACAAACATTTCGCGATTTTAAGATTAACTTACTCAACTATCTGCTCTTTGCATTAGAACGTAACGAACTGCGCGAGGCTCTGCATACTCATCTGGGCCACAAGCTAACGACGCTGTATCAAAACCATGATGAGGACATCGTGAATGATGCGCTAACATTGCGGACTTGCAATCGGGTTATTGAGTTTCTTACCACTGAGGGTCATGCGGGGCCATCGCCTCTATTTGTTCAACTTTTGGCAGATGGAAACCCGTTAACGCTGGTAGTGGTGTTGCTTAAAGTGGTGCTGGCCTGTCGCTATGCGCGAACCCATCTAGACGCCCGCATTGCAGACTTAGTGAAGTATTACCGAGACCTACCCGAGCAGGAGTGCCAGTGGGTGATCAACTTTTTTGAGATTTTTGATATTACGATGGCTATCCATGCTGAAAATGTGGAATTTAATTTAGTGAATATGGCTCACGCGACCATTGATCCTGCGACTATGGATCACGCAACAGCATTTCACTTCACCTCGACCCAGGCAAAGGCTGACGCGACAGAATGGGACGGCTGTCGCATTTTTTCGCAAGTTAAATCGGGGTCGGGAACCGATGCCGAGCTAGACGCAATGGAACAAAAGATGCTGGAAACGCTCTCTGCCGATATTTTGGATGAGTTAACGTGAGGGGCTAATGCCAGTAGTCTCGTTTAAATTCGAGAACTTTGGGCTGTGGACTGTAGGGTTAAAGGCGTATAGACGCCGCGATCGCACAGTCCCACCATTTGCAATGTTGAATTAAAGATAGCCAAGTTAGCAACATAGCCTGGAGCGATCGCCCCCAGCCGTTGATCTAAGCCGATAGCGCGGGCAGGATAGGTCGAGGCCATCCGCAGCGCTTCATCCAACGGAATGCCCACCTGCTGCACGCAGTAGGCGATCGCCTCAATCATCGTGAGGGCAGAGCCGCCCAGGGTGCCCTCTGCCGACACACATCGGCCATTGCGATAAAACACTTCCTGCCCGCCAATCATAAACGAGTCCACCTCCATGGTGCCGGCAGGCGGCGTCGCGTCTGTGACCAAAAATAGGCGATCGCCCATGATGTGCTTTGCCAGGGCAATCGAGGCCGGATGCACATGGTGCCCATCGGCAATGATGCCAGCGGTCACGCGGGGATGATGGAAGACCGCCCCCACCACGCCGGGGCTGCGGCCTTGCCACGGTGTCATGGCATTGAATAAGTGGGTGGACATGCTGACGCCCTGATCAAAGGCGGCGATCGCCGCTTCATAGGTGGCGTGGGTATGCCCGGTCGAGACGATGATGCCTGCGGTGGTGAGCCGATGGAGGTCTTCTGGCGACGCTAGTTCCGCCGCCAGCGTAACCAACCGCACCGCCTCGCACCCCGCGCTGGCAATAGCTTGGAGCATGACAGGATCGGGCGATCGCACATAGCGCTCATCGTGAATGCCCTTGCGCTGGGGATTGAGGTAGGGGCCTTCGAGATGCAGCCCCAGCACAGAGTCGGGATACTCCCGCCGATAGTGTTGCACGAGGGCGATCGCCGCCTGCATGTCTTCATCCGATGTGGTGATCAGCGTGGGTAAAAAGCTCGTGGTGCCCGACTTAAGGTTCGTGCGATGCATCTGATCTAACGTGGCGGCAGTAATGGCATCGTTAAACATCACCCCGCCGCAGCCATTGAGCTGCAGATCCACAAACCCCGGTGCAATGGCAGCACCGGCTACGTCAATAGCAGGCCATTCCTGCGGCACTGCCTGAGAGGGTACTACATCCACTACGGCAGTTCCATCTAGGAGCACGGCATGGTGAGGCAACACCTGCTGGCTGGTGTATACGATTGCGTTGGTTAGCGCTAGGGGTGCCATACGTGTAGGTGCCAACAGGGTGATTGCCTTGGGGTATGAATGAACCCTACAGCCCCGCTCTAGAGCGTCAGCTGAGAGCTGCGTTCCCTAACTCTTTGAATCTAAAAGGGGGCTGTGCTGCTCTAGCTCGCGAAAGTAGCGCACGGTTTTGACCTTTAGCTCTAGGGTGGCGTCATCGTCACAGACGATGATACTGCGGGGATGCAGCTGTAATGCTGAGA
>JBGTOF010000433.1:0-15588 GCA_041742695.1 Elainellales cyanobacterium
ACCTATGGCGGCACCTGGAAAGCACGCAAACGATAGCGTTGGCAGTAATAAGACCCTAAAAACCAAACGTTATACCGTTGGCAATGACGTTTGATTTGGCGTCTGCTGGGCTATACGAGCATCACGGGTATTGCGCTTAGCTGTATAGAACTGTTGGGCGATCGCTCCTAGGGTATACATCAGCCCTGCATTTCCAGCAATACCAACTGCAGGGCCTACTAATGGAATTAACTCCACCACATTGAGTCCCATCTTAATCACGCTCGATCCACCCATCGCCAAGCCCCAGATCGCCAACACCTCACCCCGTCGCGTCGGGTCAGTCGGCTCAAAACCATACAGCGCTGCAATGTGATACACCATTTCCGCTTGCAGTGCGCTCAACGCTGCCACCTCAATCCCCAGCATCGCCAGAGCGATAGGAGGGGCAATATTGGAAACTAAACCTAAGCCCGCTGCCTTGGTCGCGGTGTCTGCAATAACCCGCTGCGCGAGCTGCTCTGGCGTATCAGCAGGATACTTCTGCATCAGCGCCGCCACCTCTTGATGCACCGCCTCCACATCAACCTGTCCTACGGCAGCCATTACCCATTTCACCCCCGGCAACTTCGTTGCCAGTTTCACCAAAGAATTTTCTGCAATGGGGGTCACAATGTTTCCGACCGTTTCAGTGCTGCGTTCAACCCATTCGAGGGCAACTGGCGCCACACTATCACCTACCGCAGATGCAGCCCCCCCCGCCATGCGAGTCGCCGTATTAGCAACCCCGAAGGCAACCTCTAACATCTGCTGGGGTAATGAAAACAGAGAATTTGATTGAGTCATCTTAGGCTGCACAAACGTGGGAACAATTACAGCCTATCGCACTACTTTAGGCAGCTCATCAGCCCTGAGTTACAAATGCGAAAGCACACGAGTCCTTACTTGTGGGGAACTTAGGCGAATTGCTTAAAACTGACGCAGTCGGAACAATGCAGGTAGTTCTAAACAGGCCTGGGCTTTAAGTAGCAGGGCAAAACCTACACGACTCAACGTGAGATCTGACCCAAGGGACTCGCCAGAAAATCATGTATCCACTGATTGGGTTGCAACGCTGCTAACCTTCGACAGTTTCTCAGTGAATCATTACCCCGCAGAGCCCTCGTGCCTAAATATGTTGCTTTTGTAAAGCTTTGTTACTCACCGCATAATCCCCTACGGTTCCTCCCGATAGCTCTTCAGAAGATGGAGTGTTGCCTGAATATATCTAGGTCTCACCTGACAGAAGTTGGATACAGCTACAGAGTAATTAAAAGGAATAGAACCATGACAAGATTTTTTGTTGGTAATTTGGGTTCAAATACAACCCGTACATTTCTGGATTCTGTAAATAATGCAGCCCCATCGGATAATTTCCGATTTGTTCTTGGCGCACCAGCCAACCTTAATTTGTCCTTAACTGGAATGACGCAGGATGCTGATCTTCGACTGTATCGAGACGTAAACAATAACGGCATTATTGATGCGGGTGATGGAGGTCCGATCGCTTCATCTGTACAGGGAGGGAGTGCTGATGATTCTATCAATACCCGCCTAACATCAGCAGGAACTTATATAGCTCAGGTCGCTCGTTTTGGTGGCAGCAATACCAATTACACCCTGCGGATGTCGAATACGGGATTTTCTCCCAGCAATCTGCTCCCCACTGAAATCAATGCAGGCACCTTGACAGCCGTCCCCTTTAGCTCTTTCAATAGCTTGGGCACCAACGATGCTGCAGATACGTTCCGCTTCACCATGGGGACAGCGGGTAACTTCAACGCTGCGCTGACAGGCATTGCAGCGGGCAATGATTTGGATATGCGCCTGATTCGGGATGCCAATGGCAACGGCATTGTTGATGCGGGTGATGTGCGAGTATCGGCTACCGCAGGGGGAAACAATGATGATTCCATTAATGTGCGCTCCCTGGCTGCAGGCAATTACTTCCTGCAAACCTATCTATATTCAGGAACGAACAGCAACTACACCCTGCGGATGTCGAATACGGGATTTTCTCCTAGTAATCTGCTCCCCACTGAAATCAATGCAGGCACCTTAACAGCCGTCCCCTTCAACACTTTCAATAGCTTGGGCACTAACGATGCTGCAGATACGTTCCGCTTCACTATGGGGACGGCGGGTAACTTTAATGCTGCGCTGACGGGCATTACAGCAGGCAATGATTTTAATGATTTTGATATGCGCCTGATTCGGGATGCCAATGGCAACGGCATTGTCGATGCGGGTGATGTGCGAGTATCGGCTACCGCAGGGGGAAACAATGATGATGCCATTAATGTGCGCTCCCTGGCTGCAGGCAATTACTTCCTGCAAACCTATCTATATTCGGGTTCAGGTGGAGGCTATAACTTGAAAATGTCCAATACAGGCATCTCAGGGGGTAGTCCAAGCAATCTTTTGCCCACCGAAGTCAATGTGGGCACTGTGGGCTTTTTGACTGGCTCAACCACACGCACTGGATCTGTTGGCGTGGATGATGCGGCGGATACCTTCCGCTTTGGGGTTGCCTTCCAGCGGAGCGTCAGGCTAACCCTGAGTGGCCTAAGTGCAGATGCCGACTTACGCCTCATCCGAGATGGCAACAACAATGGCATTGTTGATGCTGGAGAAGAACTCCGACGGTCTGCCTTTGGAGGAACTACAAGCGAGGTCATTACCCAAACCCTAGCACAGGGTAATTATATCGCCCAGGTCTATCACTACCCCACTACGGGCAGCACCTCGTACGCCCTTAACATCGCGTAGTAGCAAGGGCAGACATTAGAGGTTTTGGGTATGCACTGAAGGTGAAACGAATACCGCTTTTATCAAGCTGAACTAGACAAAGGATTTAGTCTATAGCTTCAAAGCAAGCGGGTATGACGGGTTCACCTTCCGTTGCATGCCCTGTCTCTAATCGAGTAAAGTCTCTCATCAACATAAAGCCTTACATATCCCGCTCAACAAAGGTTTCAGGCTATGCCAACGGTATTGCAAGTTCATCATCAAAGCATTTCGACAGAGGATCTACTCCCACTCCTCAGCCGTTATCAGCTTTTGGAAGATCTGTTACGGGAAATTGTGATTGACCAGGCGATCGCCCCTATCCATCTCACCGATGAAGCTTTGGCCGGGGTGGGAGCAGGTGAGAGCGATCGCCCCCTCAAAATCCAAACTTTCAAGCAGCAAAGATGGAATGCTTCTCTCTCTAGCTACTTTTTAGAACGCAGCGCTCAACTTGATCGCGTCATCTACTCAATGATCCGGGTTCAGAATCCCGGTATCGCCGATGAACTATATTTTCGCATTCAAGCTAACGAACAATCATTTGGGGAACTAGCCACCCAGTATTCTCAGGGAACTGAAGCAGAAACCCGTGGGCTAGTTGGCCCTGTTGAGTTGGGTGCCTATCATCCCCAATTCGCTCAAATTTTGGCAACCGCTCCCCCAGGGGAACTGCTCCCACCCTTGGCCCTGGAAAACTGCTTTGTGATCCTACGCGTCGAAAAGCGGCTGTCGGCTCGGCTGGATGACGCCATACGCCAGCGGTTATTAGATGAGCGATTTGAACAATGGTTGCAAGGCGAAGTGAAGCAATTGCGTCCTCAAACAACTTCGGATCTTCTATAGACCTTATCGGAAATTGAGTCGATAGAATCGGTAACAGGAGCCTAGACCAGGGTGAGCCAATGAAAATGACCTATGCCGAGTTGCGGACAAGACCCCGACCCTTGTGCAGTTTGACTGGGCTGAGGATACAAGAGTTTGAGGCATTATTGCCCAGCTTTGGCAACGCTTGGGACAGATGCATTCAAGACACCTTTCAGCGCGAAGGCCGCCAACGAGCCATCGGAGCGGGGCGCAAAGCGCACCTGAGCGGCCTAGAGGATAAGTTCCTGTTCATCCTGATGTACTTACGCCTTTACCCGACCCAGGAGGTGCAAGGCTTTCTTTATCAGCGACTACAACGCGAGCTTTGCCGCGGTGACGGGCGGATTCAACGCTAGCATCACCAAGAATGGAGACTTGATTGCGGTAGTTGAAGGCCTCAGCAGCCAGTCGGCTCTGGTTCCATCGCTGGACTTCGTAGTAGCCTAGCCAAGCTAGCATAGCTGCATTAACCTATCAGACCTGAGTTTGCGGCAGCTATAAAAGTCACACATAAACGGGGCATGCAATGACTGCACGCCCCGTTTATGTGTAGTCTATCGCCACCTTAAAGAACCCAAATAATTTGATAAGGTCACTTTCGCAGGGCAAGCGTTTTATCAGACCTACCTACCTTAACTCAGAGGGTTAGCGCTATATCTTCGGCTCAACACATCAGTCTACTTAGCACTCTGCCCCATCAACGTATCTGTGTATTGCTGTTTGAAGATTGCTAAATCTTGAATTGCGCTGTGGTGAGACGCTTAAGCCCAATTCAAGTCCACTAATTTCCAAGTTATTCATTTGAGCATGCAAACTGTTGCGCTTATTCTGCCGCTTCTGAGATCACTTCTAGCTCATCTTGCCGCAAATGGGCCTTAAACTTTTTAGAAAATTTAACCACAATGGGGAAGTTGGCGCTGATAGGCTGATCGCGCCAGACATCGGCAAAGCTGATCACATCTCCCTCCTGCCCTTTGAGGTCAAACGCTTCATTGCGATGCTCAGGATGGTGATACACAATGACGGATTCTGTGACACGGACGCGATCGCCAACGTTCATAAACTGCTGCTGTGCTAGAGAAATCAAGGGCTTTGAAAAGTTTGTGTTCAAAGATACGCACCTTACATCTTGCCACAGGATGATCCCTTCTTAAAGTGGCTAACTGCTATTCTGCCGACTCGGTAGACTCGGGGACGGGCGGCGGCGTTGATGGAGTAGGGTTGAGCCGCTGCCATACTAGCCACCCAGCTAGGCCTACTACTGCCATTCCCGCCAGCACCCCGGCCGCGATTAACAGCGGCACTGACATACCCTGCCGCCGCCGCCGCCGCCCCCCCGTTGGAACGGCCACTGGCTCGGGCGGGTCGCCATAGAGCAGTACCCGCGCTGATTCAGAGAGATCAGGCATGCTGATGTCAGTTGTGCTGGACTCTGGATCGATAAACTGGGCGCGATCGCTCACCCGGCATTCCAGCAACACAACAGACGTATTGTCATGGCGGTTGTGCTGGTTGGCGAGTTCCACCCAAGTTTTGGCACAGCCTTCTAGCGTCAGCTTGCCTTTGGCAAAGGCGCGCATCACGTCTGGCCAGTGTTGACTCACGCGGTCGTTATCGCTTAGCCCGTCAGAGCAGAGCATCAGCACCCCGTCCTCTTCCACCACAAATCGCTGAATGGTGGGATAGATGGCGTCGGCATTGCGTGTGCCTAGGGCTTGCACGAGCGCGCCACTGTCTTTGCGGCGCAGTGCGTCGCGGTAGAGGCTGCGCCCCAGCCGCACCTCTCGCCCGGCCAGGTCATCATCGACAGTCAGCAATTGGCAGTAGTTGGGGGTCAGCCAGTAGGCGCGGCTGTCGCCGAGGTGGAGCAGATAAAGCTCGTGGGCGTTGGCATTGCCTTGCGCGGTGGCAATTTTCTGAGGAAGCTGCAGCGCCATCACCAGCGTGGTGCCCATGCGATCGCGCGCTTCTCGACCTTGCGTATCATTTTGGCTAGCGATGGTATTGTTCACAATGCGCAGGATGGATTCCATCTGCTGCGTCACGATGTCAGGCGTCAGCAGCGCCGTTTCTTCCATCACATCGGCCAGCATGGTGCGGATTTGGAGCTGCATAGAGCGCACCGCCATTTGGCTGGCGATCTCGCCCCCGGCATGGCCACCCACGCCGTCGCACACCATCACCAGATAGGGCAACACGGCTGCATCGGTGGCAGTGGGCGCATGGCCTGGTTGGGGAAAGCAGGCGTCTTCGTTGAGGGGCTGATGCGGGCCAGGCGAGGTGGCCGCAGCCACCTTAAGCCGCAGCGGCAGTTGAGCCGCTTGGTCGAGCAATAGCTGATTCAGCCGGGTGGCGATCGCTCGCAGTTTGGCGGGCGTATCGTCCCCTTCTTTCATAAAGCGGCAGAGATCGCGCACGGGGTCTGCGATGGCGGGCTGTAGAGACGGCAGCCAGCTTTGCCACAGCGTCGCCAACTCGCTCACCGGCGGCACCCCGTCTTCCGCTTGAAAATCGCCATAGAGCGATCGCACCCACACCCGCCAACCCTCAACCCGCACGTTCTCGTCTACCAAAACGCTAGAGGCAACGCCTGCCTCCAGCAGAGGCACCCACAATTCCAGCAATTGCCACAGCCAATAGACTTGACGCACCGCTGGAGCGCCCCGCAGCGAAGCCGACAAACTGGGCAGCGGCGAGCCGGATCGATCAATGGGCGCATTTTCTAGCAACAAGACGGCCGTAGAGTCGGCAATGCAAAAGCCGTAGATGGTCGGCACATGCAGCCGATAGGGAAATAGCTTGAGATAGGGCAGCACTGAGGGGGGCAGTTCTGGTGGCGCTTCCGGTGGCTTGGCGGGGTGCGTGTCGAGCCAGATGCGGGGTGCGATCACGTGGTAGCGATCGCCCACCGGCGTCCCCACCGCAAATGCGTCTGCCCCATCCCCAATGGCCCAGAGGTAGCGGTGCTCTAGCGGCGTCCCGCAATCCGCACAGACTGATGCATCGAGGGGATTGTCCTCCGACAAACAATTAGGGTTAACGCATTGCAGGGACATCAGCGCATTGATCCACTTCTAAACCACACGGTCTAAACCCCCTAAATCACACTATCCATAGCGTAAAATCAGGGCACACGTCGATTGTTCATCTTAATATAGCTGTCGCTGCTAGGTTTGGAACGTGAGGTGAAACGTTTTTATAGGTGCGTTCCCTTCCCTCACAACCAAACCCTGATTGATGAAACTGATGTAGTTGGTGACTAGCGTTGGTTTAGACAAAAATAAGATTGGAGCCAAGATTGTGCCCCTGCTCCACATCATGACCTGAATATTATTAATTAATGCTGGAATAGCTGGGGACGTTTGACAGCATCGCCTGCGCCCCGTTACGGGCGATCCATCAAGCCTTTGCAGATCTCAATTGACAAAAAATCAAGACTCAAGGTGCACCCTCACCCGCGCAACGCGATCGCAAAAATGAAACAGCATCTTAATTTTCCCGATCTCGTGGGATGACTAAGCTAGATTGGAACTGTGTGGGTGAACCATTGCATCATTACGCGCTGTCTTTAAGCTACTGGTTCTAAACCTGCTGTTCTAGCGGTTTCTATCCGTGTTCTATTCTCGATTGGTGGCTCCTCAACAAGCCTGGTTAGGTGCTGCCCCCGTCATACCCCTTTACCCTTGGCATCGTATGGCTCTGAGTCACTCTGCTATTTGGTTAATTATTGGCATCGTCTTTTGCGTGATGGAGTTTGTGTTGCCCACCGCCTTTCTGGAGGTGGCGCTGGGTATGAGTGCCTTCATTGTGGCAGCAGCAGCGCTGGTGGTTCCCAGTTTTGGGGTGCAGGTGGCGCTGTGGATGCTGCTGTCACTTGTACTGACGCTGCTGGTGCGGCGGCTGATGCCTAAGCACACCCCGCGTACGATCGCAGAATCACGTGAGGCCGAGACGCTCACAGCGATTTTGCCCGGACAAACAGGGCGGGTGATTTATGAAGGGGGCTCTTGGCAGGCTCGCTCACAGCTTGATGTGGCGATCGCCCCTAATCAGCGGGTGTACGTGGTAGAACGACGCGGCACTACTCTCATTGTGGTGCCTGAGCACTATTTAGATAGCTTAGATAGCTAGACTTATCATTATGTCGGCATTTCAGGCATTTTAGATGACATCCTTACACGGATGATCTCACGGATGATCAATCAAACATGGACTGGCAAACATGAATTGAAATTAAATGTTTATCGAAATTAAATCTCTGCTGGGGTAACGTTTGGTTGCGCAGCTGGGCATTCTGCTGATATCCCGGTGAAGTCTGTTTCAGACATTAAGTTCCATTGGTTCACTATTCCTCTGCAATTCGGAGACAAACAGGTTATGGAAGGCTTTTTTGCGCTAGTACTGGCCGCGTTAGGCGTTACAGGTCTGAGCAACAGCGTCAAAATCGTAAATCAAGGTAACGAAGTGCTAGTGGAGCGCTTGGGGCGGTACAACAAAAAGCTGGGCCCGGGCTTCAACTTGATGGTGCCCTTCATCGATCGCATCGCATATCGTGAAACCATTCGAGAAAAGGTTCTGGATGTGCCGCCGCAGCCCTCCATCACTAAAGACAACGTGGCCATCTCCGTAGATGCGGTGGTCTATTGGCGCATTGTAGACATGGAAAAAGCCTATTACCGGGTTCAAGATCTGCACGCTGCGATGGTCAACTTAGTGCTGACCCAAATTCGCTCTGAGATGGGCAAGCTTGAACTGGATGAAACCTTTACTGCTCGCCAGCAAGTCAACGAAATTTTGCTGCGAGAGCTCGACATTGCCACTGACCCCTGGGGCGTCAAGGTGACGCGGGTAGAGCTGCGCGACATCACGCCTTCTAAAGCGGTGCAAGAGTCGATGGAAATGCAAATGACGGCAGAGCGTCGCAAGCGGGCCGCTATCCTCACGTCAGAAGGAGAGCGAGAATCAGCGGTGAACTCGGCTCGAGGCAAGGCTGAGGCGCAACTGCTCGCAGCCGAAGCCGACCAAAAGGCGGTGGTGCTTGCGGCCGAAGCCCAGCAAAAGGCCGTTGTGATGCGAGCCCGGGCAGATCGCGAGAGCCAAGTGCTGAAGGCGCAGGCCACGGCAGAGGCCATTCAGTTGGTTGTTAAAGCCATACAAAATGACCCTAACGCGCTCGGTGCAAGCCAGCTCTTGCTAGCCATGGGCTATATCGAGATGGGGAATACGATTGGAACGAGCGAGAGCAGCAAAGTCATGTTTATGGATCCTAAGAGCATTCCAGCGGCGATTCAGGGCATGCTGTCGATGGTGGATGACGGAAAGCGTCCCCTATCTTAGACCCAGCTCGGATTACCCTCGAAGATCTGCCTTAGATCAACGCGCTAGTTGAAATGCGGACTTGAAATCAGGCTTAAAAATAGTTGCGGTGCGGTTTAATCACTGCATCGCACTCTTTTTTGGCTGTTTTTTGGCTATTTTTTGCAAAGGCTTTAAAAGCCTCGAACAGAACGTCCCTGCATTAGGCGAGCAGCTCTGTACGTCTGTAGTGGGACGCTTAACGCGCTGGTTTGAGAGTTTGCTAACGGGTTGGGCGATCGCCCCGATGCTGCACCTGTGCATGAATACGATATCCTTTTGAGGACAAACTTTTGGGATATTAGGACGCTATGCATAGGCGATTGCAACTCCGTCGATGCTTCTGTTGGGGCACTGGGCTGGTGCTGGGTTGGGTCTGGGGAGAGCCAGCGTCTTTGACCCAGGCGGCGCCATTACCCAGTAATGAATCTGCTCAGCAGCCGATGGCAGAGACGCCTGTTTCGTCGGTGACCCAGTTTTCAGATGTGCAGCCTACAGACTGGGCCTATGATGCACTGCGCCTGTTGGTAGAGCGCGAGGGGTGTCTATCGGGGTATCCCGATGGCACGTTTCGGGGCGATCGCCCCATCAGCCGCTATGAATTTGCCGCTAGCCTCAGCGCGTGCCTTACGCAATTGCAGGATAGAGAGAGTGGACCTGTTGGAGATGACGTGCTGTCAGCGGTGCAGCGCTTGCAGCGCGAGTTTGCCGCAGAGTTGGCCCGCGTGGGCGATCGCCTCAACAATCTCGACAGTCGCACCGCAACCCTGACGCAGCAGCAGTTTTCTGCGACAACTCGGCTGTATGGCGAAGCGATTTTGGGGCTGTCTGCCACTTTGGGCGACCAAATCGCCGCAGCGAACAGTGACAACCTAGTGCTGCAACACCGCACGCGGCTGACGCTGCGCACCAGCTTTACCGGCAGCGATGCACTCAATGCGCGGCTAACCGCAGGCAACAGCCTGCCCCCCATCACGCCAGCAAGCCTCCTGCCTACGGTCATAGAAGGTACCGCAGAAGGGCGGCTGAGCGCTAGCGTTGGCGGCAACACCAGCAATCGGCTTGACCTTGATCGGCTGGACTACGCAATGGGGCTGGGCGATCGCACCCAGCTTTATCTCGCTGGCGTGGGTGGGCGTAGCAGTCACTACCTGCCCAGTACGGCAAATCCCTATTTTGATGATGGGGATGGGGGCATGGGCGCGATCTCTGCCTTTGCCCAGCAAAACCCGATTTACCGCATCGGCGGCGGCAGTGGCGTCGGGATAAGTGTGGAGATGGGCGATCGCCTCTTCCTGAGTGCGGGCTATCTGGCGAGCTTGGCGAATCAGCCGGGAGAGAGCCAGGGACTGTTCGAGGGTGATTTTGCAGCGCTGGCTCAGGTGACAGCGCTGCCCAGTGATGCGATCCAACTCGGCCTCACCTACGTCCGCGGCTATCACACCTCGGGCAATTCTATTTTTGCGTTGGGGAGCCAAGAGGAGTTTTTTACCGGAACGGTGCCTGCCAATGCGTTGCATACCGGGCTGGATGTGTCTGCCACGACGAACTCCTTTGGGGGGTCGCTCTCGATGCAACTCAGCCCGGGGTTTGCGGTGAACGCGTTTGGGGGCTATACCGATCTCAATTTGCTCAACAATACGGGCAGCGGCGAGATTTGGTACTACGGGCTAGGGCTCGCATTCCCAGATTTATTTGCTGAAGGCAACCTGGGCGGTCTGGTTGTGGGTGTAGAACCCTATCTAGGGGGCGCAACGGCTGCGGGGCTAAACCTGCCTCAGCTGGGGCTAACCAACGATACCTCACTGCATTTAGAAGCGTTTTACCGCTATGCATTGAGCGATCGCCTCATGCTCACACCGGGCATCATTTGGATTACCGCCCCCGATCAGTTTCGAGGGAACGATGACATGGTGGTGGGCACACTCCGCATGACGTTGCGCTTTTGATCGGCCTAGGGACGAAAGCCGCTGAACCCTACCCCGCGTTGAAAGAGGATGTCATCATCCACCAGGGTTACGGTTGCGGCCCGCTGTTTGGAATAGGCTCCGGCATGGCTAAAGCCAAACAGCGCCATCGTCAGATTCCGATTGGGTTGATAGGCAGTGTTGCCGAGAACCCGTAGCGGCACCCAGGCCGTGGTTTGTCCGGCGGCAAAGTTCACCTGGGTGACGCCACCGAGGAAGTCGCGACCGGCGATCGCACTGCCATCCACCAGCCTTACTTTGACCGAACCCGCCTGCGACACATTGCCCGAGCGAATCAGCGGAATTCGAACCGTGTTAAGTTGGTCGCCCTCCTGCACCCGGAAGCTGGGCGCCCCAAAATCGTAAGCGGTTCTGGCATCATCATTGCGAATACGACCCACAGACCGCAGCGCATTGGGGTTAAGAGACCCATTTTGAGGATTGGACAACCGCACAAAGAATTTTTCGTTGCGCTCAAACTGAGTATCGCCCCGAACCAGCACGGTTACCCGCTGATGGGTCATGCCCGGGAGGAACTGGATCTGGGTTGGCGCTACGCGGATGTAGTCACCATCCGCCACGGTAGCGGTGCCATCCACGGTGCGATATCGCACCGCCACTAACTCGTCGCTGGCATGAGACAGCGACACGCGGAAGGTAAAGCGACGAGTGCCCCGATTTCCCTCGCGACGGGTGGCTTTGATCGGGCGAATAGATATCACCGGATCGTTCGCCAAAATGGTCAAAGCTCCCTCAGTGGCAGCCGTGTTGATGCGATAGTCACCCTCCGCCAGCGTGATCCGAATCGTTTCATCGAGTTCACTAATCGTGTCATTGATAGGATTCACCACGACATCCACAAATGCTTGGCCCGCCGGAATGATTGCAGTGCCTGAGAGCGTATCGTAATCGACCCCATTCGTAGCGTTACCGGCCACTCTGTAGTTCACTGTGAGCGCTTGCGATAGGTCGCCTGTGCGGTTAAAGCGGAAAGTGCCCGAGTTGGGGATGTGCTCGTTGATGATGCCATCCGGCACCGACACAGTCACCAGCGGTCGCTCCACAATGGGAACCGGGGGAGCATCAATAATCGTGACAGCAGCAGTGTTTTGGCCATTGTTCACCGCATACTGGCCGCCGGCCACCGTCAGCACCACGGTTTCATTGCCCTCTACCAAATTGTCTAGAACCGGGTTCACCACTATATCCACAAACGCTTGGCCCGCCGGAATCACAGCCGTGCCCGTGAGCGCGTTGTAGTCTGTGCCGTTGGTGGCAGTGCCGTTGATGGTGTAGTTTACGGTGAGCGCTTGGGTCAAGTCTCCAGTACGGGTAATGCGGAACACACCCGGATTGCCCGGCAGTTCACTCGCTGTGGGGTCGGTAGCGCTGATTGAAATCACAGGCGCATCTTGAATCGTTACAGTAGCGTCGTCTTGAGTTGAGCTAACGACATACGTCGAACTGTCATTTAGAGTGAGCACCACAGTTTCATTGCCCTCTACCAGCTCGTCCAGAACGGGATTTACCTGCACATCTATAAAGGACTGGCCAGCGGCGATGGTGGCTGTTCCCGTAAGCGCGTTGTAGTCTGTGCCGTTGGTGGCAGTGCCGTTGATGGTGTAGTTCACGGTGAGCGCTTGGGTCAGGTCACCCGTGCGCGTCAGGCGGAACACACCCGGATTACCCGGCAGTTCGCTAGCGATCGCATCCTGCGCGATTACAGAAACCACAGGCGCATCTTGAATCGTTACAGTAGCGTCGTCTTGAGTTGAGCTAACGACATACGTCGAACTGTCATTTAGAGTAAGCACCACGGTTTCATTGCCTTCTACCAACTCGTCCAGAACAGGATTCACCTGCACATCTACAAAGGACTGGCCAGCGGCGATGGTGGCTGTTCCCGTAAGCGCGTTGTAGTCTGTGCCGTTGGTGGCAGTGCCGTTGATGGTGTAGTTTACGGTGAGTGCTTGGGTCAGGTCGCCTGTACGGGTAATACGGAACACACCCGGATTGCCCGGCAGTTCACTCGCTATGGGGGCGATGGCGCTGGTTGAAACCACAGACGCATCTAGGATTTCGACTGTGGCGGTGTTTTGGGCATTGTTCACCGCATACTGGCCGCCAGCCACCGTCAGCACCACGGTTTCATTGCCCTCTACCAACTCGTCTAGAACCGGGTTCACCACTATATCCACAAAGGACTGGCCAGCGGCGATGGTGGCTATTCCCGTAAGCGCGTTGTAGTCTGTGCCGTTGGTGGCAGTGCCGTTGATGGTGTAGTTTACGGTGAGTGCTTGGGTCAGGTCTCCAGTACGAGTAATGCGGAATACGCCAGGGTTGCCCGGCAGTTCGCTAGCGATCGCATCCTGCGCGATTACCGAAAGCACCGGAGCATCTAAAATCTCTACGGTCGCGTTCTGTTGGAAGTAATCGATGCCGTAGTTGCCAGTTGCCAGGTTGAGGATGAGTGTCTCGGTTCCTTCAACGACAGAATCGAGGATGGGGGTAACGACGATATCAACGAATTCTTGGCCGTCGGGAATGGTAACGGAAATGGTACTTCCAGAAACGGTGACGTTGTTGCTGAAGGTGTAGTCGCTGGCGGAAGCAGTACCTTCTAGAACAAGGTTGACGACTAGGTTGCCCGTGGTGGTATCTCGCCGAACGCGGAATCTACCCGTGTTGCCCGCAAGTTCCGCTGCAGTGGCATCTTCTGCAATAATCTGGACGCTGTCGAAGTTGGATTCAACGGCACCAATATCCACAAGAGTGTTGACGGTGCGAGTTTCGCCGCGCTGGTCAGTTGCGGCAACACCCGTGTTGTTGCCTGCGTTGACGGCAAAGCTGCCGGGCAATAGTGCGTGGGTTTGGGTGGGGCCACCGTTGTTGGCCAACGCTCCTAAGCCTGGATTAATCGGAGCGGCGATCGTGCCGACAATGTTGCCATTCACGCCATTGGTAAAGCTCGTGCTGCCATTGCTCCGGCCAATCAGGTTGTGGCTGGGGTTGTTGAAGATGCCTTCCACATCGGGAGTAGAAGCATGGTTATTGCCAGCAACAATGCTGTTCCTTAAGTTGACGGTACCGCTGGCACGGGTGATACCGCCACCTGAGTTCGTGGCTGTGTTGTTGGTGATTGTGACATTGGTGAGGTTAGCAGTACCGCCATTATGGATGATACCGCCACCTGAGCCCGTGGCTGCGTTGTTGCTAATCGTGACATTGGTAAGGTTGGTAGTTTGACCGCCATAGATATGAATGCCCCCGCCTACGACACCTGTGTTGCCACTAATGGTGCTATTTGTGATGACTAGGCTAGCAGCATTGACAATACCCCCGCCTACTGGGCCTGTGTTGCCACTGATGGTGCTATTCGTAATCGTAAGAAGGCTGGCATTGTAAATGCCACCTCCTTCAGAACTACCTGTATTGTTGCGGATAGTGCTGTTGTTAATCGTGACAGTTCCACTATTGAACAAGCCTCCACCAAAGGCCGTTGCGCCGTTAGCAATGCTGAGGTTGTTGATGATGGCAGTACCGTTGTTGTTGAAGACGCGAGAGGCATTGTTGCCGCTGATAGTCAGTAAGTTAGCCCCAGTGCCGTTGATGGTGATGTTGCTGGAAATTACTAACTGACCGCTGGTGAGGGTGATGGTGTCGGGGGTTGCATCTGTAAAGGTGGCCCCGGCAAAGGTGATGATGTCATTTCCGGCGATCGCATTGGCGTTCAAAATCGCCTGCCGCAGAGAGCCTTCTCCTGCGTTGTTGGTATTAATGACAGTGAAGCCATTTTGGAGAATGCTAATGGTGGCATTGGCGCTAGCGCCGACGGTGTAGTTGCTGCTGGTTGCTAGGTTTAGCCGCAGCGTTTCGGTGGGCTCAGCAAACCCAACGGCTTCGACGAGTGCCGCCATCGACAGCGTCACCGAAGCTTGCCCGTCGGGAATCACCAGCGTGAGGTTGCTGCCCGCAATGGCAACGCTGGCTCCGCTGAGGGTATAGTCTGTGGCGGAGGTGGTGCTGCTGCCATCAATCGTTAGGTTAACGGTGAGGTCGCCACTGGTGGTATTGGCACCACGCGAGATCACAAATGTACCGCTGCTGCCCTCGGCAATAGAGGGCGTGGAGGTGCTCAAAGTGAGAAGTGGCAAAATATCCGATTCAAGGGCACCCATATCCACCGTGCCGCCCACAACGCGAGCCTGATCCCGCTGATCAGTTATTCCAACTGCCAAAGCGTTGTTGCCTGCATTAGCGGCTAGACTGCCCGTTAGCAGCGCGTGGGTTTGGGTGGGGCCACCGTTGTTGGCCAACGCTCCTAAGCCTGGATTAATCGGAGCGGCGCTCGTGCCGACAATGTTGCCATTCACGCCATTGGTAAAGCCTGTGCTGCCATTGCTGTTGCCAATCAGGTTATGGCTAGGGGTGTTGAAGGTACCTAGCACATCGGGAGAAGTCGCATGGTTATTGCCAGCAACAATGCTGTTCCTTAAGTTGACGGTACCGCCGCCACGCATGATGCCACCACCTCCACTCACAGCTGTGTTGTTGGTGACCGTAACATTGGTGAGGTTGGCAGTACCGCCATTGT
>JBGTOF010000436.1:0-5169 GCA_041742695.1 Elainellales cyanobacterium
AAAAAAGACCTATGGATATCAAGAGCGCGACGAACACAAGCGGCAGGAGTTTGAGGAACGATTGAAGGGCAAGTTGCCGCATCAGATCGCCTATGTCGATGAGGCAGGCATCGATAACCGAGACGACTATCCCTATGGCTACTGTGAGGTAGGGCAACGGTTCTATGCGCTCAAATCAGGCAAGCGCACCGAGCGCGTTAGTTGGATTGCCGCATTGAAGGAGAACTGCTTGTTTGCCCCGATGACGTTTGCAGGTTCTTGCAACCGAGATTTGTTTGAGATGTGGTTGGAGGAGTGTTTAGTGCCTCAGTTGCACCCAGGAGATGTAATTGTGATTGATAATGCTAGTTTTCACCATTCTCAGAGCATTGAGGAGATTGTCGCTCAAGCCGGATGTGAGATTTGGTATCTACCCCCGTACTCTCCAGACCTCAACAAGATTGAACATTGGTGGAGTGTGCTGAAGAATTGGATGCGACAGCGATGGGATGAGTTTGATAACTTTCGTGATTGCGTTGATGCTGCCTTTAAAGAATGTCCTAACGTACGTGCGTAGCGCTATATTTGTCTAGACTGGCGTCAAACTCACCGTAGTCAATATCCCGCTGAATGGTCGCCGCCAGCGCCGCCGCCCGCTTTTGCCCCAGGGGGGTATCTTCTTCCCCAGTTGAGAAATAAAACCGTTTGCTCTTGATTTCTCCGCTTTCAGTAATGACGGGATGGGAGAAGACGAGCTGCAAACGGCCATGGGAGTTCTTGACCTGAACCGTGCCCTTGCTGGACTTGTTTCTGCCTTTTGCGTACATGCTGTGACCTCATTGGGTAATACATGCACTCCAAAAAGTACTACTTCTAGGCCTATAGTGCTACCAGGTGCCACTATTTTTACCCCAATTTTACCCCAATAGCCTGTCTAAACATGTCCAAACATGCCCAAAACAGAGACGGCGAGTGAAACACCTAAGTGCTGCACTCGCCGTCTGAAGGGGCCTCTGGGGGCTGAATCTAGCGGTTTACTGTTAAGGCGCCACCCAGATTCGAACTGGGGAGTGGAGGTTTTGCAGACCTCTGCCTTACCACTTGGCTATGGCGCCATGATTAACGATGCTGAGCAGATGGCCCAGGGCTTAGCCGATTGGCTCGACTTGTCCATACAGCCTGAACGCGAAGAGCACTCTTTAATCATACTAAGCTTGAACTTAGTCGCAAGCGTGCTTAGAAGCAACACATTCGGAACCCTAGTATACCTGAGATTGGACAAGGATAGACCTATAACCTGCGTCTCTTTCTCAGTCAATTGCCTGGCTTGTGGTGCCATAACCGCGCGATCGCCCGCCTATAATTCAGGAGTAGCGCCTGTTTGGTTCTCCTATCTCTCTAAATTCTATGCTAGTTGCCCAACTCACTGATACGCACTTGTTTGCCGAGGGCGATCGCCAACTTAAAGGTATCGCCACTGCAGACTCTCTCGCGGCAGTGCTGTATGCTGTCGATCGTTTGATGCCACGTCCTGATGTGCTATTGCTCACCGGAGACCTGTCTCAAGATGAAACTGCAGCATCCTATAATCGGTTGCGATCGTTCGTAGCCCCACTGGGCATCCCCACCTATTGGATTCCGGGAAACCATGACATACCGGCGGTGATGGAGCCGATTCTTCAGGGGAAGCCGTTCTTTTCGGCAAAGCAATTGCAGCATCAGGAGTGGAATCTGCTGTTGCTAAACTCAGCCGTGGCAGGGCAAACGGCAGGGGCATTAAGTGATAGCAGCCTAACGTGGCTTGACCAGCACTTGCAGCAAGAGCGCGATCGCCCCACGTTGGTCGCGCTGCACCACCCGCCCTTTGCGATTGGGTCAGCTTGGATGGATAGCATTGGTTTGCAGCAGCCTGAGCAGTTATTTGCTGTGCTCGATCGTCACCCACAGGTCAAGGTGGTGCTGTTTGGCCATATTCACCAAGCGGTTGAGGCCGAGCGCCAGGGGGTGCTCTATTTAGGAACCCCTTCCACCTGTGTGCAGTTTATGCCCAACAGTTCAGAATTTGCCATTGATCCGCAGCGATCGCCCGGATTTCGGCTGTTGCATCTGCACCCCGATGGTCAGGTAAAAACCCAAGTGCAGCGGGTGTCGATTCTACAAGCTGCATCTGCGGAATAGGCTCATTCCAACAGGCGGTTGGAATCGTGTTGGAATCATAGCGGCTGAATTAAAGGCGAAGGGCGATCGCCCCAGGTGAGATTTTCCGCTCTCTGCATCGACTGCGAAGGTTGGTACGCTCTCTAAATCAATAGTGAAGTAACGTGAAAGAAATAGAGTGGATTACAATACTGGCAACGATGTGATATCGAATTGGTATCATGGATGCAAGTATAAACTCAGAGCGATGAGTTTTAGTTTCACAGTGTTACGCCCTACATAAACCGCTATGACCTCCTACGCCACATCTTCTGCCCGCGCCGACTTGAGCGAATTGCGGCGGCTAAAGTCCCTCTTACCCCCCGAGCTACGCAGTTGGGTGACCATTGAGGCGTCTACTGCGGCCAACCCACCCATCATTGCCTGCGAAGAAATTGGTAAAGATCAAGTGGAAGTGCTGGTCGATCTAGCAAAGTGGGAGGTGCTGGCTTTAGACCAGCGCAATCTGCTGTTCTGGCACGAAATTGCCCGCATCCAAAATGACACCATCCCCCGCGACGGTTGGGAAATGGCCGCCTTGGCTATCGGCCTTGGTGGTGCTGTGGGTGAACTGTGGGTGCAGGATGGGCTGCTGCTTATGTTAGCGCTGGCGCTGTGTGGCGTGTCAGGCTGGCGCTTGTTTAAGAAAAATAATGGCGAGAAAACTCTGAAGGAAGCGATTGAAGCGGATGATCGGGCGATCGCCCTAGCGACTCGCTTCGGCTACTCGCTCCCCAATGCCTACAAGAGCCTAGGCAGCGCCCTTAAAGTATTGATTGAGCAGACGCCTAAGAAAAATCAGCGTAAACGCTATGAGTCGCGATTAGATGCCCTGAAAAAGAGCGCAGCTAAGGCTAAAGCTAAAGCTAAAGGCCCTGCGATTTAGATTATTTTGGGGAGCGACCGCCCCTTCGATTCAATCAGGTTAGTGTGATGGAAATCGTGCTTTGTGCGGGTTCCATCACACTAATTTGGCATTGCTGAATGAAGATATGAATTCAAAAGTCCGCCCTCACCCTAGCCCTCAACTTAGAGAGAAGGGTTGGGGATGAGGGTAAATCATCCTTGTATTCACAACGCCACTATTTTTATACGTCTGCAATAGTGAGCTACAGGTGATCCATTGAGAGCACCTGTAGCTCAAGTGCTTAATCTACATGGCTTTTACCAGTTCAGCAGCGACTTCTGGGCGAGAAAACTCGGGCGGTGGCAGTTCTCCTCGGCGCAACATTTCACGCACCTTGGTTCCTGATAGGTGAATGCGTTCCTCAGGCAAGCTAGGGCTAGTTTTAGTCGTCGCCATTTGGTGCGATCGCTTACAGAAAAAGGCATGCTCAAACTTGAGCGGCTGGATGCCCAACTCCCCGGGCTTAAACTCATCAAAAATATGCTGGGCGTCATAAGTGCCGTAATAATCACCCACCCCAGCGTGATCGCGCCCCACAATAAAGTGAGTACAGCCGTAGTTCTTCCGCACCAGCGCATGGAAAATTGCTTCTCGCGGCCCGGCATAGCGCATCGCAGCTGGGTTAATTGCCAAAATGACCCGGTCGCGGGGAAAGTAATGCTCCATCATCAGTTCGTAACAATTCATCCGCACATCAGCAGGAATGTCGTCGCTCTTAGTTGCGCCGACTAATGGATGGAGAAATAACCCATCTACGATCTCCATCGCACATTTGATGATGTACTCATGCGCCCGATGGATAGGATTGCGAGTCTGGAAACCAACTACCGTTTTCCAGCCCTTTTCAGCAAAGAGCGATCGCGACTCGGCGGGGTCAATCTGGTAAGAGGGAAAGCGGGGATCCATATCCCGCTGCAGCAGCCACACCGGGCCAGCCAGATTCACTGCACCCTGTTGGTACACAACCGCGACACCAGGATGCTTCTCTTCGTTCGTGCGATAAACATGCAGCGCTTCGTGCATCTTGTCATAGGTGTATTTTTGCGTCAGCTCCATAACGCCCACGAACCGCCCTGCCGCATCATCCAGCCGAACTAAATCACCTGTATTGACCGAATCTGCAACAGCCTCTGACACCGAAAGCGTGACGGGAATAGACCAAGGCAACCCATTGGCCAAATACATGTCATTGACCACCCGCTCATAGTCGGCCTGCCCCATAAACCCCGTCAGCGGGCTAAAACCGCCAATGGCAAGCATAACCAAATCTGAAAAGGCTCTCTCATCAAGAGTCACACGAGGTAGCTGCTCTGCTTGATCAAGATAGGCTTGCTTTTGGTCGGCGCTACAAATGCGATTGATTAAGGTTCCGCCATGGGCAGCGATAGTTTCTGAATGCTGACTCAAAATTCCTCCCTCTAACATTGCTCAAAGTGCTCGGGTTCTCAATCATCCATCCTATAGCACCACAAGCGCTCATGATTAAAGCATTCCTAATCTCCAAGCAAAGCTGCTAGAACTTGCGAGCCCTCTGCAGTTAGGGTCTACAGGGTTGAGAAATCTAGGCTGCTCTGTAGGTGCTTCATAGTGTTGCTATTTCTAAAGCGCCATGCAGACCCATCATGGCAAGGAACTATGAAGTTTCTCAAAACAGGAACTGGCTGCTGAAAGGTCAGTAAGTCAAGGATTTCCGAAGCTCTCATTTAAGTAAAACCTCTCAACAAAGAGATTTTATTAAGAAAAGATCTATGTCTTACTCAGATCTCCTTGTTGATGTGTGTTTGAACGCATGGGTTCCACTCCCGTCACAGGGCTGAAACAATGCCAAAGTCGTGCCGCGGGCAGCACGGCTTTAGACATTTGCCAAAATGAGAATTATGGCCTTTTCAGGAAAATATTTACCATTCTGGAGAAATTGCTGGCAGGACTTACACCAACTTCTTCGCCTAAGTGCAAAAGTTCAGCACTATTACAGATGTTTTGTAAAAACAACATACAACGTTAGAATTTTGGGTCTCGATAATAGTGTCGGATTTAGGCAGATTTTCTGCCTTTCGCATGCTGTTTTGCATGATCCCCAAGGGTTT
>JBGTOF010000447.1:0-5019 GCA_041742695.1 Elainellales cyanobacterium
TCCAGGACTCGCTCGTAAAGTCCATCGTCAATGTAGGAATTTGTCCACTGGGGACAGGCTAGTTGGATGATAGGAGTCACGGGATACATTGACCATGAGGGTGCACCCGGATGAAACTGAGAATGGCTCATGGAGAATACAATATGTTTTCGTGCTGACTACTGGATCATAGGCAAAATTTGCGTAGCAGTTCAGTGGCGCAGCTATTCTCGTTTTGGCTTAAGCTAATATCCCCTGTACTTCCTGTGGATCTAATTCCAGACGGAGAGCACCGTAGGGCGTGACATGCTGCCAGAGTGACAGCGTCATGCACGCAAGTCCTTGGGTTGCATTTGGGCCATCCACTCGTATAAATAAACTAAATGGGCCCAAATCACAGCTTCGCTACTTTAGTGCCTTTTAAGCGGCCCAGTCTTTGCACAGGGTTTCCGCTTGTTAAATAACCGTTTGGGTTGCCTTTTTCTGCTTGCCGGGTGGGTAGCCATGCTTGCAGAGCAGCCGTTTGATGATGGAGCGCATCTTGGCCCGGACGGTTTCGCGCTCGGTCCAGTCGATGGTGACGTTTCTGCGGACGGCTTCCACTAGGTCGCGGGCGATCCAGGCGTTAGGTCGAATTCACGGGTGAGAGTGGCAATCGCCTCGTCGTTGAGACCGTGGATGGTAGGGATGCCCAGTTCCTGGCATCGGTTATAAACACTGGACTTGGGCAGGCCGTTATCCTTGCAAAACTTGGTCAGTGAAGTATTCATCGCCGACAACCTTGAAAAGCTAAGCGGCAGATGCGAGACCACTATTGAGTTACACCCTGGAATAGCTCCATCTGTTTCGATATCAGCACTCATATAAATTTCAACCCGTTGCCCCTAGTTTACCAACTTAAGTCCATAAGTTGGTAAATTAGAGGAAAATCGCAACGCAGCAACAGGAAGGACAGCGATCGTGGGCAAACTCCTCCACTTATCGAAAGTTGGTAAAACGGAACTTGCGAAGCGAGCATCGCCGAACCAGCGCAAATACGCCGAGGTGCGATCGCGCGAACATCTGTTGTTTGAGGAAGTGGCAGCAATGCGAGAGGCGATTAAACAGAAGGGAGGTCGCCATGCCCATCGAGATAGCACGCTGATTTTGGTGATGTACCGCCATGGGCTGCGGGTGGAGGAAGCGGCAAATCTGAAATGGGAGCAGATCGACTTTGCCTCTGGCAATGTCCATGTGCAGCGGGTGAAACGGGGTACGCCCTCGACTCAGCCGCTGGGTGGGGATGAAATGCGATCGCTCCGCAAGTTGCAACGAGACTATCTCGCGTCTCCGTTTGTGTTCCAGTCCAGCCGCAAGGGGCCGCTGGCCAAGGACACGATCGCCGGGATTATAGAGCAAGCTGGAGAACTGGCAGAGCTACCGTTTCCCACCCATCCCCATATGCTGCGGCATGGCACGGGGTACTATCTCGCCAACAAGGGAATCGATACGCGCACGATTCAGGCGTATTTGGGACATCGCAATATTCAGCACACGGTACGGTATACGGAGCTGGCACCAGGCCGATTTAAGGGATTGTGGGATACCTGAGTTGATGGGTATTGTAGCTGCCTAAGAAAGCTGAAGGTTCAGTTGACTGGAGATAGACACGACGATTCCCTTCTTCCGCAAATCTCCCAAAGCTTTGTAGAGATCGCCGTCGCTAATTTCCCAGCGATCGCAGAAGTCCGCAACGTTAATCGCCGGGGCTAGCTTGCCAGGGGAGTCATTCTGCAAGGCAAAGAAGATGTAATCGCGATCGCTCGTGAGCAGCTTTAAAGAGCGAACCCGCAGCAGTTCTTCCCGATCTAACAAATACCCGTTTGGCGAGCTGGATTCGTGGTGGCTCATAGCATTTAGATCAAATGTACTACAAGCTTATATAAGCCCGTCGGAAATCACAAGAGAAAATGGGCTTTTGTACTTTGATTTAGTTAGTTGCGTTGCCTAGGGCCAGCAACGACTTCAAATGGGCGATCGCCGCTCTATCCAAGCGTTGGAGCCTATTGCTCTCACAGGAACTATCCAATTGCCCTCCAGAAAGTGCCAACCCAGTCAGATCCTTATCCCAAAATTCCTGCTGCATCATCCTGCACAGCAGCAACAGAGTTGAAAGCATCGCGATCTGGAACCAGATCACTTATACTTCTGGAGAGCGATTTAGAAGAATGCTTGCCTTGTAGGTTGATCAATACTCTTCCTGTAGTATCCTTCGATCAACTCGCAGCGCTATCCCTAGTAGTCGCTTGGTGTTGAGTCTAGGCTCCCACGAGCATTGGACGCAGCTTACCGCCTTGCAAGTTTGTTCTCTCGTCTTGAAGGAGACCCCTCACCATGTTCTAGAACTCCCTAGAAACCAAAAACTCCCCCTGCGGCAAACAGAGAGAGTTTGAAGGTTGATTTATTTAGTGAAAGATGCGAAGGCTAACCGAACCTTTGAACCGGGGAAAGTTAGCTCTCCACAGAACGTAGTGCAAGAAGCATTACGTTATTAAACGCTGTCCGGCGTATAACGCTATGCCAATGTTAATGGCATAGGGTGGTTTTGTGCAACTTTTTTCAGAAAAGATTTGTATAAAATTACTCATTAGAAAATGCCTAACAGGCTCTCTGCATAGCGTTTAGAACCTCCCCCTTCACCTTGAGGATTTCACGCTTATGCCATTAGAGGCTGCATCCAAGGGGCGATCGCCCCAGATCTCACGCTACATCGAGGAACCCCACAACACGTTCCTTCAGCTCTTCCCCCACCGCTACGACTACATCCAGGCACCCCATCCCCAACCGGGGTCTACGCCAAGTTGGCAAACCGAACGTAGGTATCCGCTCAGCGATCGCCTGATTGAGCAGGGCGCACAGCTCTACGGCGTGCGCTTTGGGGCAGAGACGAACTATGTCATGCTCGACATCGACCGCCAGAGCGCCTATCACCCAGCCAAAGACCGGGGTGAGTCTATCCGTCACATCATCGCGGCGCTAGAGCCACTAGGCATCGTGCAGGCTATTCCCCTGTGCAGCTCCTACCGCAAGGGCATTCACCTCTATCTGCCCTTTGCCAGGGCGCAAAAGTGCAGATCCCTGGCGATCGCCATCCAAGCATTGCTAGAACATGCCGGATTCAAAGTTGCAGCAGGGCAGCTCGAACTGTTTCCCGATGTCAAGCCCTTCATTCCCCACAGCAAGCCGCAGCTCTACGCCGCGCACCGACTACCGCTGCAGGCGGGTTCTTACATCCTGAATGAAAGCTGGGAGCCAATTTACAGTTCCCCTGATGAGTTTGTCCGCCTGTGGAAATTTTGCCAGCACCGGAATACGGTGACCGCGAAGGCGATTCGACAGGTGAGCAAGCTCTACCAACGGAAGCACTACCGAATCTCTGCAAAAGCCGGGCAGTTTCTCAATGACCTGGATGCCGAGATTGAGATGGGCTGGACAAGTCACGGGCAAACCAATCGGATACTGGGTCGCATTGCGATGCGGGAGTACGTGTTTGGTCATATCCGCACCAAGGGAACCCCGTTAGAGGGGGACGACTTGGTACGGCGAATAGTGGAGGTTGCGGTGAATTTACCCGGCCATACGCGGTGGTGTCGCCATCAACACGAAATCTATAAACGCGCTGCCGAGTGGACTCGCGCAGTTGAAACCAGCCGTTACTTTCACTACGGGGCACGAAGCAGCACCGTCAGCACAATACCCAACGCAGGGAGTTCTGAAGACACGACTCAAACTCTCTCCTGGAATGAGAAGCAGCAATCTGGCGCACGGGAACGAATCCGGCGGGCGATCGCCCAGATGCTAGATTCCAACACACTACCCAGCGGGGCAACAGCACGCTACCAAGCATTAACAAAACAGCACCACATCAGCGGAGCAACGCTCTACAAACACCGAGACCTATGGCATCCCAGCAAACTGAGAATAGAGGAGATAGACGCAACAAATCAGGAAGATACAGCACTTGTAGAAAACCCCTCCACACCTCCCCAATTGAATAGTGCGGGGGCGGCAATCTTTAAAGATTACGCCCCCAACGCACAAAGCTTATTACCAGCAATAGGGTGTAATCAACCTCACAGCAAGAGTTTGGGCGACGATCAGCAAACTCTCTCAGCAGCAGGGTGTAATTTTTCAACAGAGCAACTCACGATCTTCCAGCAAGTGCAGTCAGCTGCCCTCCAAGAAGCCATCCAAAACCAGAACCACATTAAGCAAGCGCAAATCCAGCAGTACCGAGCACGGATTCGGGGCTATCTACAGTCGGATGACCCCATCTTAGTAGCGGAGGCAATCGCCTATTTGCGAGTAAACCCCAGACTTTTGGATGAGGAAGGTCCAGAGGGGGACTGAAGATTAGGCAATCCAGATCCAAACGCAACCGAGCAACGGGCTTATCTCTACAAGCCTATTGTCTCCATGCAACAACTAACCCCAACCACGCGGCCGCGCTTCGCGCGGCAAAGGGCAAGAGTGCAAAAGGGAAAAGGGCTATCTGTGGGATGCCAAAGTCCTCGGGGCACTACAGACAACCCGAAAACCGAGGTAGTAGGTGTCGAGGTCGGGCGAAAAATAGTTGCGATAAGCAGAGCGACAAGGCCACGGATCGTCGAACCAGGAACCGCCGCGTATCACTCGTTGAGATTTGTCATCATCACTCAGCCAGGCACTTCCATCTGTCGGTGCGCCTTCATAACTATCGTGCCAGTGATCCTCACACCACTCATACACATTCCCGTGCATGTCACACAGCCCAAAGGCATTCGCCAGTCCAAAGTGATCCACAGGGGTCGTTTCCTGCCGATAGTCCCCTTTAGGGCCATCATCATAGGTATAGTTGCCGTCGTAGTTCGCTAGCTCTGTCGTCAAGGTTCTGCCAAAGTAAAACGGGGTCTCCGTCCCTGCCCGACACGCATATTCCCACTCCGCTTCGCTAGGCAGCCGATAGGGCCGTTGGCTATAGGCCGACAGCCGTGCACAAAACTCCACCGCGTCATACCAAGA
>JBGTOF010000456.1:0-6303 GCA_041742695.1 Elainellales cyanobacterium
AGGCCCAGTTCCCAAAACTCTGCCGCTTGAGACATGCCTTGTTCAACAGACTCACATTTATTGACCGCTACTAGCACGGGCACAGACTGCTGCCGTAGCCAAGTGGCGATCGCCTCATCTGCTGCCGTAATACCAACCTGACCATCAACCACAAAAATCGCGGCGCTAGCTTCTGTTAGTGCTGCCATCGCCTGCTGGCGAATGTGGGGCAAAAACTCCGTATCATCATCGAAAATGAGTCCACCCGTATCAACCACCTGAAAGTCGCGATCGCCCCAAAAGGCATCGCGATAGGTGCGATCGCGCGTCACCCCAGGTTCATCATGCACAATAGCATCGCGTCCCTCTACCAGCCGATTTACAAAGGTAGACTTCCCCACGTTGGGGCGACCGATAATAGCAACAATGGGGGTCGTCATGGGTTCATCGCCTAGGGAAAGGATGCAGTCAGCTGAATAATCTAGAGAACACGGAGCACAGTAATCGGTCAAGACTGAAGGTTTAAGCGTAGCAACTTAAATAGCTGCTTAGACTAGAGTGGGCTTCATCAGAACACCATTGAGGACTTAGCGATCGCTTGTTTGCATTGCCGCCTGAGCGTCTCGCCGCAACCCCTTAGCAATTCGAAACAGCTCTTGTCCAGTGTGGAGATAATGCTCGTTGTAACACATTACAAACCGCTCCAGCTCATCCACGCCATCACCCAACTGATTCAGGCAATGGTAGAGGTGTGCCGCTACGCCTGCGACACTAGCTGGATTGGGCATAGACCCAAATAGTGCTTGCGCTCGTTGCAGGTGATCCCGGCATTCTTCCAAGTACGACTGAAACCCCTCTAGCAAATCATCATCAAAGGGATCAGCAGCCAACTCATTCACTTGATGAGATAGCGGCTTAATGACCTGATTCAGGTGTCGATTCACAGGTTGATACACCCGCAAAATCCATCGTTTCAGATGGTCATCATCGCTTTGTCCTTGCGTGCGCTGACGATAGCGATCCTGTGCCGCTTTGGTGCGACTAGTCGCTTCGCGGCGCACGGCTGACTCTCCTCGCTGGCGCATCTGCCGATCATAGCCCTGCCGCCTATGAGGATCTCCTAGAACCTCATAGGCGGCATTGATTTCGGCAATCTTTTCATGGCCCGGCGCATTGGGATTAGCGTCGGGATGAAACTGCTTTACCAGGCGACGATAGGCATGTTTGATCTCTGCCTGAGTTGCCGCTGGCGCAAGGTCGAGGATTTCGTAATGGCTAGGGGGCCTCGTCATCCTCTCATTGTATAGCAGTCGCCATAATGCCCGAGCGGTTAATCGGGTTGAACTATTCAGTAGCAGCAATGCCCCTTTAGATGAGTTCAGCTGGTTGCGCTAGCGACCAGCAGTTCGGCATCCTGAAACAAAGGAGTGCTGAGGTAGCGCTCTCCAAAGCTGGGCTGAATCATTACAATCAGTTTGCCTGCGTTCTCAGGGCGCTTGGCAACTTGAACGGCTGCAGCCAGAGCCGCCCCGCTTGAAATTCCTGATAGTAATCCTTCCTCTCGGGCTAAACGGCGTCCAAAGGAGATCGCGGCATCATCCGTGATGGGTATAACCTCATCAATTACCTCTACATTGAGAACATCAGGCACAAAGCCTGCACCAATGCCCTGAATTTTGTGTGGCCCGGGATGCCCACCCGATAGCACAGGACTGTTAGAAGGCTCAACGGCGATCGCCTGAAACGATGGTTTGCGTTGTTTTAAAACTTCGGCCACCCCGGTCAGCGTGCCGCCCGTCCCGATACCGGCGATCAATATATCGACTTGCCCATCCGTATCCTCCCAAATTTCTACAGCAGTGGTCGTGCGATGAGCATTTGGATTCGCTGCATTGCTAAACTGCTGCAGCATGTATGCATCAGGCAATTCATTCACAAGCTGCTGCGCTCGCTGAATGCATCCCCCCATCCCCTCAATACCTGGAGTCAGTTCGAGTTCAGCACCGTAGGCGCGCAACATCGCTCGGCGCTCTGAGCTCATCGTGTCTGGCATTGTCAAGATGAGTCGATAGCCTTTGGCTGCCGCCGCCATCGATAACGCGATGCCCGTGTTTCCTGAAGTGGGCTCCACTAGCACGGTCTTGCCCGGATAAATGTGCCTAGCCTGCTCTGCGGCCTCAATCATGCTAATGCCGATGCGATCCTTCACAGATGCTGAAGGATTCATCCCCTCCAGTTTCACCACAATATCAGCCACGCAACCCTCTGCTTGGGGAATACGGTTCAGCCGCACTAGAGGAGTACGACCAATGAGCTCCGTTATATCGTTTGCGATTCGCATGATCACGCCGCCACATTAAAACGAAATAGAAAAAATTTGAGCATAACCTCACTCAGGCTCAGATATAGTACATAATCTCAACCTGGTTTCGTGCATCCTTCATCTCAACTAAATCCTGTAAGGTCTGAGATTGCAGCACTGCCTCAGCTGCTTGCACTGCATCCTTCCAAACATCTAGAATGACGTTTCCCGCGACAGATTTAGGGTTTTTTGCTCGATCCGCTGATTGAGCATCGGCACCCTCAATGCACTGAATAACATCTAAGAGTGTGATCTTCCAGGGCTCACGTGCCAACATATAGCCGCCCTTCGCACCCCGCTGACTTCGCACCAACCCTGCTCGGCGCAGCGCTGCTAAGAGTTGCTCCAAATATCGGTCTGGGATGTGTTGCTCAGCCGCGATCTGACGAATTTGCATCGGCTCTCCCTCTGCATAGTGCGCAGAGAGTTCTACAAGTGCAAGCAGAGCGTATTCACTTTTGCAGGATAAGTCCAAAACCAAAGCTCAACACGTTAGTTACCTTTGATCTAGTATATCCCGGTTCTCCACCGGACTTAGTGCGATTTGGCTGCGAGAATGCGAGAAACTGCATAAATGTAAAAACTGCCCTGCAATTTTGCAGGGCAGTTTCTAAGCAACTGACTTAATCGGTTGTAGGAGATTAGGTTAAGAAAACCGATTAGAAGGTGAAGCTAGTACGCAGAGCGCCAATTACCACGCTTTCGTTGCCATTGTCGTTACCAGGATCTTCAACAAAGATGATTCCCGGAGTAATAGACACGTTTTCGTTCAAAGGAATGCGATAGAACCCTTCAATGTGTAGAGAAGTATCGCTTCCACTAGCACCCAGAGCATTCTGAGCAAAGGTATAGCGAGCATTGTAAGGAGGAACACCTACAATGAAGCCCAACAAGCTACCTTCAATCCCTAAGTCCTCGATGCCTAAGGTGCCAGCATAGGTCCAGCCTTCACCGTCACCCAAGATATCATTGGGGCCATCAAAGATACGGGTATCAAAATAGCTGACCCATCCACCGACCAAGAAACGCTCAGCAAGACGGAACTCAGCACTCAAACCGTAGGCATTAACCACGTTTGCAGGCTCGTTGTCGAATGCATTTACGTAGGTTAGTGCAGCAGTCAGGTTTCCGGGAGAGAACGTCAACTGACCAAATGCAGTGTAACCACCATCGGTCAGACCGTTCTTATCAGTGGGATCAAAACCTCGGTCGGTCAGGTAACCAAAACCAAGCTGCAACGCGTCGCCTGAATTAAAGGTTAAACCAGCACCCACACCCTGAGGACCAAGGTCATAGATGGGGTTGTAGGAGAAGTAAGACAGGCCACCATTCTCACTATCATCGAAGGAGCTCACACTCGATACGACGTCAGAAATACCCATGCCAACACCACCCAAATAGGCAGTTGCAGGTCCAACTGGGAAACGGTATTCCAAACGGCTTAGATTCACACGGTTGGGGCTAAGTGTGTTGGTGCCGAAGGAGAATGCGCCAGCGGTCTCAGACAACGGATCAGCATCAGCGATATCGCTGCCGGCACGGTTGGACAGCAGTCCACCTTCAGGAATGCCACCAAAACCGATGAAGTTGCCATACTGCAGACGTGCGCGCAAACGGTCTTCACCGAAGAAGCTGCTATCAAAGTTCAAACGATAGCGGCTTTGCAGCACCGCGTTGTTATCCTCGTCTGCACCATCGAATACGTCTGACAGATTGATAATGGCTGACCCTCTCAATCGAGTCGTAGTCGAGAACTGGTTTGCTTCCAGCTCGCCTACAGCGGCTTCTAGAGCATCCACACGACCGCGTAGGGTTGCTAGTTCAGCAGCAAACTCACGCTGTAGCGCTTCAATCCGCTCTAGAGCACCGGGATCTAGTGCACCACCACGAGCGGCGATCGCATCCAAACAAGCAGCCAAACCAGCAGCAAACTCATAACGAGTCAGCGGGCGATTGCCGCGATAGGTCTGGTCAGGATATCCTTCGAGACAGTCCAATCCACCCAGCTCTTCAGAGTTTGCCAGGAAGGAAAGTGCCTCGTAAGCCCAGTCAGTGGGGCTCACATCAGAAAATTGAGTAACGGAGGTCACCTGAGACAGGTTCCCCATGCCATTGCCTTCGTTGCTGTACTCCATCACTTGATCGAGGCTGGCAACGCTGGGCACAGAGGCTTCAGCTTCTACGGCTTGTGCCAGAGCAGCAGAGGAGAGGGTTAAGGCTCCTAGAACTGCTGGAGCACCTAGCAAAGACTTCCACAAAAACTTAGACAACATTATCGTATCCTCACACCTTTTTAGCTAAAAAGAACTCATAGCCTACTCGTTTATAGCACTATAAGCTAGAGATTTCGTGTCTCTCCACGATAAGATTAGCAAAAAAAACTGAATTGCACACCCCCGGAAATCTCGGATTCGCCACAGCTTAATCGTGATTTTTGATATTCTCAGCTCTTATAGGCTTGTTGAGCTGGCTGAAAGGCTCTGAATATCAGGATAGAGCTGCTTTTAGGGATGCCAAGCAAGACTTGAATTAGACTCTACTGTCGCGTATGCGAATGTTTCTGGATGCATCAAGCGATACAACTAAGATGTGCGCACTGATGCGACTCGTAAATAATTCTTTGTAGCAAATTTCTGGAGGATAGGGCGTTGCGTCTTGTGCAATACCTTATCCTGTGTGTTTCGAGAGCAATCCAGAGATGGAATAGACCTGAAGCAGAGCAATAGACTCCTCTGCAAGTCGCAGATGTTAAGAAGGAAGATACCTCGGACATCACTGATGTTACTGTCCGTGCAAGTACTTATAAGTGATTGATGGTCGCGGCCATTTCAAAATCTTTTGAGGTAAGGCCCCCGGCATCGTGGGTCGTTAGAGTTATGGTGACCTTGTTATAGGAAATGGCAATATCTGGATGATGACCCGCAGCTTCGGCAGGTTCTACCAGCTTATTAACAAAGGCGATCGCCTCTACAAAGCCATCAAAGGTTTTGACACTTTGGATAGACATGCCCTCTAGCGACCAGCCGGAAAGCTGGCTTAGGTGCTTTTTGATTTCCGCTTCAGAGAGTTGTGAGGTCATAACTTAGAGATCTTAATGGATTGTTGTAATGCAGTCCTGACTAGCGCCTGCAAGCCTTGGAGAGCGATCGCTCCAAACTTAGCAAGACTAATAAGTACGGGCTAGGTTTGGCCTAGGAAAAAGGCATTTCAAAAACTATCCGCTCTCACTCGGGGATTTTGGATGTCCATTACTGGAAGCCATTATCGTGAGTGAGAGCGGTCTAGCGGGTCTTCAGATTGAATCTGACTGCCGGAAGGAAACCTTAACCTTCCAACACGGAATCAGAGCAGGGCTCTGGTTTGGAGTTGGCAGAAGTTAAAGAACTGCCCCGGCACACAGCCGACATACTCCAACCTGACGACCCATCGGTTTACTGCTATCTGACATGGGCATCACCTCCTGTTATTTAATAAGTGTTGTTTGAGACGATTACCTTGCTTTGCAAGGCATGTTGTCAGGATAACACAGCTTTTTTAGCGGGGGCAGGTGAATAATCATGCAGCTGTTTGGTATCTATTAAATTCCTTGTGTTCCGGTAGCTTCACCCCGCAATCTCAGGTACTGGGTAAACGTAAGCTCGACTGCAACCTATCGGGTGCAATAGGCTCCAGATGCTTGCTGGCTCTAATGCGTCAGGATTGAGCCAAGTAACCCATAGGAAAGCTCAAGCTTAACCCCCAATAAAAAGAGGGCACCCAGCATCGCTGGGCGCCCTCTTCAAGGTTTACTTAACCCTCCGTCTGATTACAGAGCGTTACCGCGTGGCAGTACCTCTTCGGGGAAGATAAAGTTTTCATGCGGCTGGTCTTGGGGCGCCATCCAGGCTCGGATGCCCTCATTCAGCAAGATGTTCTTGGTGTAGAACGTCTCAAACTCAGGGTCTTCTGCCGCCCGAATCTCC
>JBGTOF010000471.1:0-2006 GCA_041742695.1 Elainellales cyanobacterium
GGTTGCTTTGATTCTTGAAGATCCGGTAGCCAATAGGCATAAGGAGAATGGCTCCAGTGGCAATCGCCAATAATGGCGGCCAGTTGGGGGCAGTGCCATACATCAAAATGTCTCGGTAGGCGGTGACCACATGCACCATTGGGTTCAAAAAAAAGAACGGCTGATACTCAACCGGAATATTTTTAATGTCGTAAAAAATAGGCGTAATGTAGAAGAAGAGTTGCAGCAAAACGCCCAGCGTATGTTGCGTATCGCGAAACGTGACGTTTAAGGCAGCCAGAAAGTAAGTAAGGCCAATCGTTACTACAAACTGTAGAACTTGAATCACAGGTAGCCAAAGGGCTGCAGGCGTTAGCTTGGCACCATCAATCCATAAAAATACAACAAGAACAGGCAATGCCAGAATAAAGTGAATCAACCCTGTGGTGATAGTAACAATTGGCAAAATTGCAGTAGGAAATCCGGGTTGACGAATCAGAGGCCGATTGCAAATAATCGTTCCCGTGGCTTGCAAAAGTGAACTCTGAAACCATGTCCACACTAATAAACCTGTGAATACAAACGAGGAATATTGCGGGACATCAACTGGGAGGACTACCTGAAACACAAATACAAACACCATGAGCTGCAGCAGTGGATTCAGCAACGTCCACGCTACTCCTAGCATGGAGCGTTTATATAGCAGCTTCATGTCTCGATCTACAAGCGATCGCAGCAGGTCATAGAGGTATTTTGCCCGCCATCTTCGATGATGACTAGGGATAATGTTCAGCCGTCGAAATCCTGACTGAAATCCTAACATAGTGGCCTTAAAGGTCTTGTAAAGGGTGTGACGTGTGATGAGAATAGAGCCTAAGAAGATGGGGTAGCGTTTGCCAAATTAGGAAGATCCGCTAGAGAGACCCATAGGTGCGATCGCCCCTAGCCACCGGTTGCCAATTGGCGAGAGCCCTGAGCCGCTGCGATGTGGCGATTGTTCCGTCTCCGCCATTGCACCTGAAGTCGCGACAGCCCATAGGCCGGAACGCCTATTAAGTTGCCAGCAATTTCTAGCAAGATAAGAGAGAGCGGAAACCAGTCCCAACCGCGCAGCCGGTAATAAATGCGCTGAACATGCTGCAGCGGTAGGCCGAGAAACAGCCGCGCTAGAGCCCGTCCGTCACCATCCTGAAACAGGGTGGCAAGTTGATAGGCGACATGTCCCTTGCCAGAATTGAAAACGTGCGATCGCAATATTTTGAGGGCGGGCGTCTTCGTATGCCAGGCATAGGCAGAGGGCTGATAGGCCAGGATGTGGCCCAACTTGAGAATCTTGTAGAACAGGTAGCAGTCCTCTCCCCCGCCAGTTAGCGTGCCCCACCCGAGGGCTTCGTCCATTAACCCGATATGGGGGTCAGAAAAGACACTAGCGCGCACTGCGGCATTAGAGCCTGTTCCCAAGTTCCAGGTGGGAATGGACCGATACCAACAGGCTTCAGCCCAGTCTTTGCCCACATCAAAGGATTCAAACCCTCTGCCCAGCCCTTTCCAAATCTCAAACAAGCGTTGGGCTCCAGCTTCTAAATCTGCGGCTAACACGTTGCCCGTAACGGCCATCACCTCGGGACGTGCAAACGGCGCTATTAATTGCCCGAGCCAATGAGGTGGCACTGTAACATCCCCATCGAGCAGGGCAATAATAGCGCCCGTGGCATGCTGAATCGCCTGATTCCGGGCAGCGGCAACCCCCTGCGTAGAGAGGTTAAGCAGCATCACCTCTGAAAACTGAGCGACAACGTTCTCCATTGCGCCATGAGAAGGCTTAGCGCTGTTGATCACAATCACCTGAGCATTGTGAGCCGCTTGGGGCATGACGCTCTGCAAGCAAGCCGTGAGTGCATCCGCACACCCATTGGCAGACACAACGATCGTGACAGGTGTTTCTTTTGGTAAGGCTGCCTGGTGTTGCTGACTCGGCTGCCCATAGGTTTGTGCCAGCAATGTTGTAATAGCTGCCCAGCAGCGAT
>JBGTOF010000479.1:0-4590 GCA_041742695.1 Elainellales cyanobacterium
CTAACCGGTGCCCAGTGGAAGGCAGACCGGGTTCCTCAAGTGCTCGCTCACCGCTGTGCCTATCTCAATGACCTCATTGGCACACAGGAACTAATCACGGCCTAAGCATAATTACTCATCGCCAAGGTGACGTGCTCCCAAATTAACTGAGCACAGTAGTAAGGATTACATTCAACTGGAATAAAGATTTAGATCAATTCAGGAGAATTATGTCTCGAAAGAAATATTTATGCAATAAGTGCAATCAATACATGTGTTCGGAGCTAGCTAGCTCTTGTTAGCGTGGGTTCAGCCTCGCCGCACAGGGCCAACGCTAACCCGCGTTACGGACAGCATGGGCAGCACGGGTTGAGGAATTTGCCGAACTGACGGCTTGTTGGTTGTCCCCTGTGAGAGGCGTATCACACCAGCAGTGGCGCTTGCGATAGATTAAAAGCAACACTCTAGATGCGGGATGGAGGCCACTCGCGGGTGCTGGCAGCGCGATCGGCACCTCCATTCGTGGGGAACATAGCTCCGAGCAATCATTCTGGTTCAGGCTGATTTTAGGAATACTCTATCGTTCGGTTTTCTCTCCATCATGCTTCATCGTTCTATTTATCTCGACTGCCACGCCACCACGCCCTTAGATGAGCGGGTGCTAGAAGCCATGCTGCCCTATTTTCGCGAACAGTTTGGCAATCCGGCGAGCAGCGGTCATGCCTATGGCTGGGCCGCCGCCGCCGCCGTGACCCAAGCTCGAGAAACCTTAGCAGCGGCCATCCATGCCGAGCCCGAAGAGATTATCTTCACCAGTGGTGCGACAGAATCTAACAATTTGGCGATTAAGGGGGTGGCAGAAGCCTACTTCAGCCGAGGCCGACACCTGATCACCCTAGCGACGGAGCACCGTGCGGTGCTTGATCCCTGTGCTTATCTAGAGTCTCTCGGGTTTGAGGTGACCTATCTAGCTGTGGAGGCCGATGGTCGGATTGATCTGGAGCAGCTCGAAGCGGCAATCCGGCCTGACACGATTTTGGTATCGATCATGGCGGCAAACAACGAAATTGGTGTGCTGCAACCGTTAGCGGCGATTGGGGCGCTCTGCCATCGGCAGAACGTGCTGTTTCATACCGATGCGGCTCAAGCGATTGGCAAAGTGCCGCTGGATGTGCAAGCCATGCAGATTGATTTGCTGTCGCTGACGGCGCACAAAGTCTATGGCCCCAAGGGGATTGGCGCGCTGTATGTGCGGCGCAAGCAGCCTCGGGTGCAGTTGGCACCGCAGCTGCACGGGGGTGGGCAAGAGCGGGGGCTGCGCTCGGGTACGCTCTATCCGCCGCAGATTGTAGGGTTTGCCAAGGCAGTCGAGTTGGCGATCGCCCATCAGACGGCTGAAAATCAGCGCATTGAGACGTTGCGCGATCGCCTGTGGCAGGCGCTTCAGGCCATAGACGGCATCCATCTCAACGGACACCCCACCCAGCGGCTAGCAGGCAACCTGAATGTGCGGGTAGACGGTGTGGATGGGCAGGCGCTGTTGCTGGGGCTTCAGCCCGTGGTGGCGGTGTCGTCTGGGTCAGCGTGCAGCAGCACCACTACCGCGCCCTCCCATGTGCTGACGGCGCTGGGGCTATCTGCCCCACAGGCCTATGCCTCGATTCGGTTTGGACTGGGGCGCTTCACCACCGCAGCAGAGATCGACCAGGTGGCACAGCACGTTACCGCAACGGTGCGGAGTCTGCGGCAGGCCGTGGGTCAAGTGGTCTAGCCCCTGAGAAATGGAGTCTAATCGGCGATCGCCTCTGGCTCTGGCTCGGCTAGAGGGTCTGGCGATAGTCCATTGAGTTCGACTTTAGGCTCAGCGGTGGGCTTGGGTTTTAGCTCAGGCTTGGGCTCAGGCTTTGGTTCAGCCGGGGGAGCCGAGGGCGGCGGCGGTGGCGGCGGCGAGAGTTCTTCCTCCACGGTCGGCAGATTTTCTACGTCAGCGATGCGCTCTAGAACCAGGTCGCTCTGGGTGCCGGCCCCGCCGAGACGCTTCATCAGCTTCGTCTTGGGTGAATGGTAGAGATAAATCAGGCGATCGCCCCCCTTCCATTCATCGGCCGCAGAGGCAATTTGAACCCGGCGATCGCGCCCGATCATCAGCGGCAGCACCTTGCCGTCCTCAATCAAAATCCTCAGGTGTGCAGTTTGCTGGGGCAGCACCTCGCTGCGAAAACTCGTTTCTCCCAGCCGCACATCGCGATCGCCAATATAGCGATTCCATACCTTAAGCGCCACCAGCGGCAAAAACGCCACCTTGACGCTGCCCTGATTCACCGAAGACTCTGCCGGAATCGCGCCTGCTGAATCCTTAGGCACTGTCACCAGCACCCGAGGCGGGCGAAACTCTTCAGCCGCCTTTTGGGCCAGCACCAGGTTTACCTCGCCGTTGTTGGTCATCGCCAAAAACGAGCCCGCTTGCCCTAATCCCGCCCGTGCCAGCACGGCTGCATCTAGCGCACTACTGGCGATCGCCGTCAATCCCTGCAATTCTGCTTCGCGACAGGCCTTCAGGTCTGTATCAATCAGCGCCGCCGATTCACCCTGCTCCATCAGCAGCCGCGCCATCAGCCGACTGAGGGGATTGCTGCCCACAATCACAGCACCCGTCGCCTCGTCTGACGTAATGCCCAACAGCCGAGCCACATAGCGTGCCGTCAACCCTTGCAAAAACACGGTCGAGAGAATGGTGAGAAACACTAGCGCCTTGATTGCCTCCCCCCCTGAAATGCCCCGCTCTGTCAGCAAAATCGCAAACAGCGACGCCACCGACGCAGACACAATGCCGCGCGGAGCTACCCAGCAGAGAAACAGTTTCTGTCGCCAGTTAAAATCGCTGTTATAGGTGCAGACGCCCACGTTAATCGGGCGCACCACAAACATCAACACCGCCACAGTGAACACTGCCCCGCGCCCCAGCGCAAACAAGCTCGCGATCGATAAATCTGCTGCCAGCAGCACAAACAGCACTGACACGGCTAAAATCGTCAACTGACTCTTGAATCGACGCAGCAGCCGTTCTTCTGGAATAGAGGACGCCCGGAGCACTAGCCCAGACACCACCGCTGCCATCAGTCCTGCTTCATCCCGAATACACTGCGCTAGGGCAAACAGGCTCCAGATACCGGCCAGCACGACCAAGTTTTTTAGATCTTCAGACAAAAAGCGGCTGCGTTTAAGAAAATAGCTCAGCACCAGCCCGCCTGACGCGCCAATGCCGCCGCCAATGCCCAGCCGCAGCAAGAGGCCGCTAATCACCAGCAGCGGATCCGCATCGCCGTTGAGAATCACATCCAGCACCACCACCGCTAGGATGGCGCCTACTGGGTCGATGAGCACACCCTCGCCTTCTAGCAGAGCCGCCACGCGGGTATCGACCTGCACCTGTTTTAGCAACGGGCTAATCACCGTTGGCCCTGTCACGACCACCAGCGCCGCATACAGAAAGGCGATCGCCCAAGGAAACTCGCCCAGCCAATGGGCCGCCATGCCGCCGCCCAGCAGCGTAATCAGCGTCCCAATCGTGACTAAATTCCGCAGACTGCCCGACACCTGGTTAATGTTGCGCAGCTCTAGATTAAAGCCACCCTCGAACAAAATCAGCGCGACTGACAGGGAGACAATTACCTCTAAGCCATCGCCCAAGACCTGCGGGCGCAGCACATCTAGCCCATCTGCCCCCAGCACAATGCCAAACGCCAACAGAAACACAATGCTCGGCACCTTGCACACATCGGCCAGCACCTGAGCACTAATGCCCGCAATTACCGCAATCACAAATTGCAGCATGGTGCCGAGCGGTGTATTAAGGGAAATGGTTAACCCGTCCAGCATAAACTCTGGAAATCGGTGTCCTGAGAATAGGTACAGTTGCCATGTTACCCAAATGTACGGGCGATCGCCTCTCTCTAACGATTTCCTCCACGGTCCTCCAATTTCTCCCTCAGTATGCAGGTCTGCCCAACAAACCGTCCCAATAGAGGCGATAATGACCACAACATGATTCACGACCTTACAGGTCGAATCAGGAGCTGGGTAGAACTAATTGCCAGACGTTAAAGCCTGCCGTGCCATTAGCCCTGCTACACCTTTAGTCTTGATAGTGCTTCGCGTTTTTGCCGTTCATTCATACCGACAACCTTGGGAATTGACCTCCGCAGCTATGTCTATATCGATCGCCTTCAAGCGCAGCACGCGGCCTACCTAGGCACCGTCTCGTTAGGGTTTTTGCCTCTACCGGGTGACGCATCGCTGTGGATCGAAGTATCCCCCGGCATTGAAATCAATAAATTAATGGATAAAGCCCTCAAGGCCGCTGTGGTGCGTCCTGGATTGCTGATTATTGAGCGGCTATACGGGCTGCTCGAAGTTCATGCCAGCTCCCAAGGTGAAGTACAGGCTGCAGGGCGCGCCATGCTGCAAGAAATGGGGCTGCAAGCCGACGACTGCATGAAGCCGCGCATCGTCTCTAACCAGATCATCCGCAACATCGACGCGTATCATACGCAGATGATCAACCGCAACCGGCGGGGGCAAATGATCATGGCGGGGCAAACCCTCTATATT
>JBGTOF010000010.1:0-1965 GCA_041742695.1 Elainellales cyanobacterium
TCCCCTGGAACACCCGAGCCTGGGGTGCCCGCTTAAAGCCACAGACGGGCATCGGGAACCCGTCAATCAGATAGAGGTCTTGCTGCTCAGCGTCCAGCGCTTGAATCAGCCGCTGATGCACCAACTGTTTGTACTGCCAAAGGTTGGCGGCTTGCCGGACAAAGGTACTGCGATGGCCTAGGCCTGGGAACCAGGTCTGCCAATGACGACGAAAATACCGCCAAATGGCGCTGTCATCGTGATGGCCCAGAAATTCCCCTACAATTTCCAGCGTGAGGACTTCGCTATCACTTAGACCTGGGGCAAATCCCCGACGGCGAGGGGGATACAGGGTAAGTAACGATTCGAGATGGGCGTCAACGCACAAATAGACCGCAATGATAAACTCGTCGATGTTGAACATGGTTTTGTCTTCATGAAACTGCTAGACCCTTTGATAGCTCTAGCGTTTGGAGACAAAACCTTTTCTTTGGAATTAGTTGCACATCGCGTTACTAACCCGTCACATGCCCCAAGCCAAGCATCTATTAGCTCATGGATGAGCCGCTGCGATCATAGTCGTGGCTGAAGGTTGGGTGGGGCTTGCCTTGAATCGTGTTCCAGTAGCCAGCGACTTCTGCTTCACAGCCGATTTCTGCAGCCACACGGCCCAGCATAGATTGCTGGCGGTTTTTGATCTGGTGGTGATGGCGGTGCATGAGTGCCCGAGCTTGATCTTGTGTAGACATGGTTGAGACGACTCCTAGAAGGTCTGGGTGTTGTGGGAGCCTGATGACCTGTGCATCCTGCGCTCGCCTAATATCAATATAACAAGTAGTTCTGTATCAAGAGCTACAAAACAAGCTGATTTTAGAAAATTTATATATGTTCATCCATAAGGGGTAGCGGCTAAGGGTAAGCTCGGCAAACACCACTCTACAGCGATAGAGTTAAGGGCTAGGGTTCCGTAGTTTTACTGTTGAGGATGGGTTCGATGGTTGCGGTTGTAGAAAAGACGCAGGATGTAGCAGAGCTCACCTGGTTTTATCGAGAGGTAGAACCGCAATCGGCCAGCGATGCGTCAAGCAAGCCGGTGGTGGTGCTGCTGCATGGGTTGCCCGCCCAGAGCTATAGCTGGCGCTTGATTATGCCGGGATTGGCTGAGTATGGGTTTCGGGCGATCGCCCCCGACTGGCTCGGCTGTGGCTTTTCTGACAAACCCGATCGCCGCGACTTCCGCTATACTCCCGACGCCTACTGTTCGGCGCTAGACGCGTTTTTAACCGCGCTTGACTTGGAGCAGGTGGTGATTGTGGCTCAGGGATTTTTGGGATCGGTCGGCGTGCAATATGCCCTGCGCCACCCTGACCAAGTCAAGCGACTGGCGGTGCTGAATGCGCCGATTGTAACCTCTGCCAAGCTGCCCTGGAAGATTAAGCAGTTGGGTGTGCCGCTCTTGGGCGAAATGCTGACCCAAGATCCAATTCTGGTCGATCGGACACTAGAAGGCGGCGGCGGCTACGTGGTAGAAGACGCTGATCTAGATGTGTACCGGCGGCCATTTCTGAAAAGCTCCGATGTCGGGCGATCGCTCTTTGCCACAGTTCAAAACCTGCAGCTCTCTAAGGTGTTGCCTGAGATTGAAGCTGGCCTCACGGCATGGCCGCACCCGCTGCTGCTCGCCTGGGGCGATCGCGACCCTTGGCTGCCGATCGCAGCTGCCAAAGCCTTTGCTGACACCCTCCCCAATGCTACCTTTGAGGCGCTAAATGAGGTGGGGCACTATCCTCAACAAGACTGGCCCGAAAAAGTGAGCGCCGCACTACTGCCTTTTCTGCGGCAGCAGGCGATGTAGCGATTTGGCTAAGGGATTCGCTGAAAAATGTAGAACCCTGTACCGCATCAGATTTTGACACCATTGGGTTCTCGCCAGTCCCTGCTCGCAAGTCCGTCCGATTTAGACATTTAGGCAAAAAAAAAGTCCCA
>JBGTOF010000064.1:0-16164 GCA_041742695.1 Elainellales cyanobacterium
GTGGCATATCCCAAGCCAACTAGAACTGCGAGAAATTGCGACGAGGTGTAGGGCATAGTGTGCGTCCGGTGCGTCTGGGAGAGCAATTGTGTCGATACATTCAGCCTACGAGGTGCGATCGCCCCTTAGCCTCATTCTGCTGCGTTATCTAGCCTCATCCAACCGGATGAAATCATAGACCTGCACCCAGTGGGTGGAATTCCGAGCCGAAATGCAGGCGAGCGACTCACCTAACCGGATGAGCCGATAGGATGACGCCGTGCATGAAACACGTCTTGTAGTATGTCTAAAGGCTCATTGCGAGGGAGGCGCTAGCCATGCAACAGTCTACACAACGTGACTTATCTACTACACAAAATTGGGTTCTAGCCGACCCCGGTGTGCCTACACTCCGCTGCATGTCGATTATGGGATTTAACGGGATACCTTCAGGCATAGCGACTTGGGTTCGCAACCGCTGCAAAGAAAGGATTCCCTGGCGAGTGGGGCAGCACATTGAACCATGCCGCCTTAGCAAAAATGACCCTTGCGGTTGTTGATCAATGCTGCGTAACTCTACCCATTAGGCAGTTTTCTCCGCAAAAAACTTGCACGTCCTAGCCTATCGGTTCTATCCATTTGCAGCTTTATTGTTTGGTTTGTCTAGCTTATTAGTTCATTTGTATTGTCAACGTGCAACTCTGTCGATTTCATAGATAGTTCAATCCGCTTCATCAATAGTTCAATCCGCCATCCTTAATTCCCCAATCACTCTCGGGCTCACCTGCTAAACCTCACACTGCATCGTCTGAAGTCGGCAGAGGTGGTTAGTCCTCTTCCCGCCGATGCAAAGTCTGTAGCGCCTGAGGGGCGCTCACGGCTCTAAGCCGCTCCAGTCTGTGAGATTCGGCAAGATCAGCGGTTGGGAGCCACCGTGGTTCCGGTATAACCTCAACCGCTTAGCCCACGTATGGGTATCAACAGATTTAACGGGTTTATGACTCATGGGTCGTTAGCAGGTTACCGAGCGTGCAGTCGCGGTGGGGACTTGAAGGGCTGAGCCGGGGGGCGATCGCCCGACACCGCAGGGCATGGAGGGCGAGGATGTGCGCTTTGGGCAGACGCCTGAGAAGCGCAGGCTTATGTCATAACGCAATTGGAACTTTCATGATGAAAACTAAAGCACAGCTATACCGAGAGTTGGAGTTAATTCCCGACTCGTATCCGTTTCCGGGTCAGAGCGGCTTTGCGCCTCGACGATGGTGGCTGTGGCAGTGGGGGATCAAGGCCCGCTCCACTGCATTGTCCATCCTCAGTGCGTTGACTGACCCGTCTCCGGTGCGCATTACACGCACCACTGACGCAAATGGGGAATTCTTATGGTGGGTCACGCATCGAGCGACTGGGCAAACGCGGCGGTTTACGAATGAAGATGCGGTGAGGGTGTGGCTTGATGAATGGCATCAGCACCCCCCGATTGCGCCTGATATCGGTCGAAATGCGTGGGGGTCGCGCCTCTGGTTCTAAATGGGTAACGGGGCGATCGCCCGGTCTCTGGGGCACTGCGTCGCCTGCTCTGCGGGCGGTGCCTTCATTAAGTGTTCATGTTGTATGGGTTGGATTCGATTGAGTTATGAATGGCATTGCATTTCAGTCAAAAATTCGAGCTGAGGTCGGGGCGTCTCTGACGCTAGCGCTGCCTCTAGCCGCCGCCCAGTTAACCCAATCCGCTACCGGGTTTGTGGACACGGTAATGATGGGCATGCTGGGTAGCCAGACCATTGCTGCAGGGGGGCTAGGTGCAACGGTCTTTACCTCGCTGCTGCTGATTTCGAGCGCGTTGTTGTCGGCGGTGAGCCCGCTTGTGGCAGAGGCGTTTGGGGCGGGCGATCGCGCTAAAGTGCAACGGGTGCTAAATCATGGGCTATTGCTGGCGATCGCCCTAGGGCTGCCCCTGTCGCTGCTGCTATGGCATGCGGCTCCCGTGCTGCGAGCGCTGGGGCAAAGCCCCGAAAACGTACTGCTCAGCCAAACCTATCTGCGGGCGATCGTGTTTGGGCTGTTGCCAGGGATGCTGTTTGCGGTTCTGCGTAATGTAGTGGCGGCGCTGTCGCAGCCGCGCCCAGTGATGATCATCATTCTGGGCGGCACGCTGTTCAATATTGCCGCTAACTACGGGTTGATGTTGGGCAAATGGGGGCTGCCCGCACTGGGATTGGCGGGCATTGGTTGGGCCAGCTCCCTCTCCTTCACTGGCATGGTGATTGCCCTCAGCGTGTATATTTTGCGCTATCCTCACCTGCGTCAATATGTGGGGTTGCGGCAGCTGCTGCCGCTGCCCCGAGTCACCGGGGCCATGCTGCGAGAGCTGTTGCATATCGGCGTGCCCATTGGGGTGTTAGCCGGAATGGAAGTGGGCTTGTTTGCCGCAACCACATTTCTGATGGGCTATTTGGGCACCACCACCCTGGCAGCCCACCAAATTGCGCTGCAAACAGCCGCCATCACATTTATGGTGCCGCTGGGTGTGTCTTACGCGACGACTGTGCGCGTGGGACAGTTGATTGGGCAGCAAAAGTTTGAAGCCGCGCGCCTAGCAGGGTACATCGGCATCGGGATGGGTTGCCTGTTTATGATGATCGCGGCAGTGGTGTTTTGGACGGTACCCGAAGCGATTGTCTCGCTGTATCTGGATGTGGATGACCCAATCAATCAGCCCGTAGTGGATCTAGCGAAAAAACTGCTGGCGATCGCCGCGATGTTTCAGGTGGTAGACGGCATTCAGGTCACTGCCGCCGGAGCGTTGCGCGGCCTCAAAGACACCCGTATCCCGATGATGATTGGCATTGTGGCCTACTGGGGGGTAGGGCTCACCAGTGGCTATGTGCTGGGCGTACGGCTGGGGTTTGGAGGCGAAGGGCTATGGTGGGGTCTTGCCATTGGCCTAGCGGTTGCAGCCGTTGTGCTCACCTGGCGGTTTCGAGCCATGCGAATTCGTCCCTCAGAGCTGAGCCCCGCGTCCTAACGCATCGGCTACAAACGCTGCAATCCGACGGTTAATCCCTGACAGATGCGGGTCAGAAAATCGAGGTTGAGTGTCTCAAGGCGATCGCTCGCCTGATGATAATGGGGATTCCGTAAATCGGCTGTATCTGTCACCATCATGGCGCGATAGCCTGCATCCCAAAAGGGAGCGTGATCGCTACGGCGTGTAGCCGGAACCAGATGACCGCGATCGCCCGCTGGCAGCCATTCGCAAGGCACCTGCCCCTGCCTTACGAGCGATCGCCGCAACTGCCACATATCGGGAATCGTCTTCCAGTTGCCAATGAGCGCAATAAAGTCACCCCGGTTAGGATAGAAGCGCTCTAGCCCCGCCGGGTAGGTTTGAGAATGGGGCTGAGAGTCGCAGTAGCCCAGCATTTCTAGCGATAGCATCAGCCGCAGCGGTTGTGCCTGCTGAACAAAAGACTGTGCCAGGGCGTGGCTGCCCTGGAGGCCAAATTCCTCTAAATCAAACGCCACGAGCCACACTGGATAACGGGCTGGCTGTTGAGCCACGGCGCGGGCTAGCTCTAACAGCACCGCTACGCCTGTGGCATTATCATCTGCCCCTGGGCAGCCGGGCACCGCATCGTAGTGGGCCCCTACCAAAATAGGCGGGGTTTTGGCCCCTTGATGCTGGCGCGTGCCAGGGAGCTTCAGCATTAGGTTGTAGTGGGTGCGCCCATTCACCTCAAACGGATAGGATTGCACCGTGCCCCATTGTCCTAACTGGTGCTGAATATACTGCTGCACATAAAAATGCCCGGCGCTCGCCCAAAACGGGTCGCGCTCTCGCACGATCTCGTGCAAATGAGCATGCAGTGCAGCCTGGAGCAGTGCCAATTCTGCCCCGCAATCAGAGGTCAAACCATCAACCATAGCCGATAACAACCTGCATTAACGGGACAGAGATGATGAGTCTAACGGAGTGGCTGGAGGAGCCGTAGTCAGTGCAGCAATGAGACTATCGATCACGCCCTCTGCCGCCATGGGGTAGTCTTCTTCGCCATGCAGCACCTTTTGGATTAGGAGGTAAAACACGATGGAGCCTGCAAACACATAGGCTGCGCCTTTCGGATCGGGCAGGTTGAGTTCTGGATGGGCGGTGAAGTAGTGCGTCAGCGCTTCTAGTACCGGAATTTCGATGCCGCGCAGAAACGCTTTGGACAAATCAGGAAATCGCTCGGATTCGCCAATGATTAGCCGCATCATCGTGCAGAGCGATCGCTCCTGCAGAAACACATCCAGCACGGCGTGAGCCAGTCGGCGCAGCACCATCTCTGGCGGATCAGTCTGTAACTGGGGGTCTTGGGTGTCTTGAAGCGCTAGCAATTGCTGGGTTGCCGTTTGGGTCAACCGCCGAATCAGCGCCACAAACAACCCCTCTTTATCTTGGAAGTAGCTGTAGAGCGTTGGCTTCGAGACCTTGGCGGCAGCGGCAATGCGATCCATGCTGGCGGCGGCGTATCCATCCTGCGTAAAGACCTCCAAAGCCCCAATGAGAATGGCTTCGGCTTTTGGGCTGAGATCGAGTGGAGGAGTGGGCATTGAGATGCGGACAAGAGAGGGACTTCCTACATCTTACTGGAGTTACCCGTTGACTTTACTAAACGGTTTAGTTAAGTTTGGAGTAGTTCAATTCACGCTTACCAATTCTTCGCGATTAAGGCTCTGAAGTCTTCGACGTTTGGGGCTGTCTATAGCCTGTCCTAATTGACTGTAGCCTGCCCCGAATTAGGGTCTAAAATCCAGTCTGAGTCAGGGTTTCGCCATCTGGCGAAGAATGGTATATAGTACTTATGTTTTAAGATTTCTAGCGCTGTCGAGTTTAGGCTTATGCCATGACTATTCCTCTTTCGGCTCGCGAACGTGAAGTCCTTCAGCTGGTAACTGAGGGGCAGTCTAATCGGGAAATTGCTGCCACCCTGTATCTGAGCCCGAATACGGTAAAGACCCATGTGAGCAGCATCCTAAATAAGCTTGGGGTGGATCATCGCCTTCAGGCGGTGGTGTACGCCATCCGTCACGACTTGGTGTGAGCAAGGGTTTCAGTAAAGATAGGCCGCAACCCTCAAGGTTGTGTGGGATGGGTCACACATACCACGCAGCTTTATAGAAGAACGGCTCGTGACCCAGGCTAGTGGGGCGGACGAGCCTGGGTAGGTGGGCGCTGTTGCAAATAGAAGACTAGACCTGCAAACAGCGCGGTGCCCACCAGATATTTCACCAGGTCGGGGATGGCGGGTTGGGGAGAGAAAAAGCCTTCAATTACACCGGCGATCGCCAACAGCGGCACGATTCCATACAACAGTTGCACTGCTTTAAAGCCATCGCGGCGGAGTGCATCTTGGCGACTGAGGCGACCCGGAAACAGGAGCGCCCGCGCGAGCAATAGCCCGCCGCCACCGGCCAAAAAAATAGCAGGAAGCTCTAGCGCACCGTGGGGGAACACAAATGCCCAGAAGGGGAGCGCCAAGTTGTTTTGCCCGACCAATACCGCAATGGTGCCAATGAGAACGCCGTTGATCAGCATGATGTAGGTGGTGAACAACCCAGCCGTCATGCCTCCGGCGATCGCCCCCAGCGACACCTGAATGTTGTTGATCATGATGGAACTTGAGGCAAAGGGCTCAATGCCGAGAATCGACCCCATCCACAGCTCTTGGCGATCGCGCACTTGGGCAATCAGCTCTGGGGGCACCATCACCGTGATAAAGGCTGGATCTGCCCAGGCCAACCCCCAACCTGTGAGCGCCGCTAGCCCAAACATGGCCGTGGCCAGAGCGATGTAGGCAGCACAGTCTTGCACCACGGCAGGGAAGCCCCAGCGGTAAAACTGCCAGACGGTCTGCCACTCTTGTCGCCGCGACCCCTGATAGATCTGGGTGTAGCCTCGCGTGGTCAGCTGTTGTAGCTCATGAATCATGCGGCTGCCGAGCCCTTGGGTGCGGGCACGAGTCAGATCTCCCGAGACAGAGCGATAGAGGCTGGCCATGCGGCGAATTTCTACGGCAGAGAGCGATCGCACTCCCCGCTTTTCTGCCTGTTGAAGCAGCTGTTCTAACTCTTGCCAACTGGCACGGCGGCGGGCAACCCAGCGCTGTATGTTCATGATGGTTTAGATGAGAAGCCCGATTGTAGATGACGGGGGGTGAGTTTCGTAACGCCCGAGTTGAATCCCCTAGTTGGCTCTTGATTTTAGGGTAGACTACCATAGCTTTATCGCCTCACCCTTGCTCACCATGACTTCTGGCTTAGACTCTCAAGATCTCCTGCATCCACTGACCATTGGCAACATCGTGAATGCAGGCCTGCGTCTATATAAACAACAGTTCAAGCCGTATCTGAGGATGGCGGCACTGAGCACGGCGTGGCTGGTGGCTCCCTTTGGGGTGGCGATCGCCCTAGTTATTGGGTTTCTGGCGCTGTCACCCGATTCTTATAGTCTATTGGGGCTGATTATCCCTGCCTGGTTGGTGCTATTTTTCTATTGTTTGGGGCGCTATCTGGCAGATGCAGCGGCGATTTCACGCTTGGCATATCAAGAATTAATTCACCAACCCGAGTCTGTGCAAGCGGCGCGACGCTACACCAATCTGCGGCAGCGAAGCTTTTTAGTCGCTAATGTGCTGATTGGGCTGATTTATATAGGCGTGTTTGTCACCATGTATCTGGTTGGCACAGTTTCCATTGCGTTCTTGTTTGTGGCAACGGGGGGCTTGGCGTTTTTGCAAAATCCGGGTTCGGCCCTTCTCGTCAACCCGTTCTTGATGGTGTTTTCGGTACTAATTGTGGTCGCGGCTGTGTTGTTGCAACTGCTGATGGCCTGCTGGTTTTGGGTGCGGTTTGCCATTGCCGAAATGCCTCTCGCCATTGAGCCCGCTACGACGGTGACTCAGAGCATTGGCCGCAGCTGGAATTTGACCCGCCGCAATGTGTGGCGCACATTAATGGTGCTGCTGATTACAATGCTGATTACGCTGCCGGTGCAGATTGTGGCGCAGGGCAGTGCAGGGTTAGTGAATGAGGCGGTCGCTGCATTCCTGCCAGAAGGCTCCGGCGGGTTTCTGGTGGTGTCACAGCTGATTTTGCTAACGTTGGGGCTGGTGATCAGCATTGTGTTATTGCCGCTATGGCAAACGATTAAGGCCGTGATCTATTACGATTTGCGTAGCCGTCATGAAGGGCTGGATCTGGTGGTTGCTGATCTCCCCGTTGACTCTTAACCCTGCACTCCTATGCACTTTTTTAACCGGGTTACGCTGCCCACGCCCGAAAGCACTGAGCTAGAGTTTGCCTTGGCGGGTCTGGGGAATCGAGTGCTGGCGATTGTGATTGACTATGTTTTGCTGGCGATCGCCCTTGCGACCTTTTGGACGGTGTGGCTGATTGCCTCGGTTCAGGTGATCACCTACGCGGGGCAGATTGATCCGCGCTATGGCAGTCTGGCCTCGACTTGGCTGTTGGCGATCGCCCTGTTGCTGAGCTTTATCCTATCCACGGGCTACTTTATTTGGTTTGAGGTGATGCGGCGGGGGCAGACGCCGGGCAAGCGTTGGGCCAATATCCGCGTGGTCAAGGCCGATGGCACGCCTGTGGGGATCGCCCAGGCGGTGTTGCGATCGCTCCTGCGCCCCATTGATGACGCCGCATTCATCGGGCTGCTGCTAATCTTGCTGACGCCCCGAGAGCAGCGTCTAGGCGACATGCTGGCGGGGACGCTGGTGGTGCAAGAGGCGTCTGCTGCAGCCGCAAACCCGATCTATATCTCAACGCAGGCCCAAGCGCTTGCGGCAGAGTGGGTAGCCCAAGGACACTCCACTACCCTAACGCCAGACGATCTGGCGGTGGTGCGTGCCTATCTCCAGCGGCGATCGCAATTGACCTCAAACGCTCGATCTCACATCAGCGCAACGCTGACGCAGCGAGTGGGCGATCGCCTGCCGCTAGACAACCTGCCGCCCAACCTTAGCCCTGACGATATGCTAGAAGCGGTGTATCAGACCTGGGGCGATCGCGCTTGGAGCGACGACGTGATTCATTAAATGGTCAACAAGACGTGATTCATTAAGATAGTCAACAGGTTGATTGTGACCGACTGCGTTTGATACGTTGCATTTAATACTTAACCTCGCCTTTACACTCATCCTTTACTGTGTTGAAGACTCTGCCCATCGCTGGCGATTTCAGGCACCGCCTCTGATTCCGCCTTTCCAACTGCCTAGATCAAAAAAGCCAGGTTGGCTGCAGTTGCCCTCAGTCTTGTAGCATGGGCAGTATCCTAGATCTTTTACCGTTCAGCCCAGACGCTCACGCAGCTTTGATCGGCCCTGTGGCGATAGGGGTGAATTCCCCCCAGTGCCCGTTGATATTGAAATGAATAGAAGGAACAGCCTAATGCAAACGAATACAGCGTCATTTATTGATACCAATCTGACTTTTCGAGTCGAAAACGCGAATTACTATTACGGCTCTTTTCTGGCTGTTCGCGATGTCTATGTTGATATTCCAGAGCGCCGAATCACTGCATTTATTGGGCCGTCAGGATGTGGTAAGAGTACGGTGCTGCGGTGTTTCAACCGATTGAACGACCTGATCCCCGGTGCTCGTGTTGATGGCAAAATCTACTTCCGTGGGGTAGACCTCTACAACCCAACGATTGACTCTAATGAGCTGCGGCGGCGAATTGGGATGGTGTTTCAAAAGCCTAATCCCTTCCCTAAATCAGTTTATGAAAACGTGGCCTTTGGCGCTCGGGTTGCAGGGTACCAAGACAATATGGATGAGCTGGTGGAGCGATCGCTCCGGGATGCAGCTCTGTGGGATGACGTGAAGGACAAGCTGGACGAGAGCGGGCTGTCGTTGTCGGGGGGGCAGCAGCAGCGCTTATGTATTGCGCGGGCGATCGCCATTGATCCAGAGGTGCTGCTTATGGATGAGCCCTGCTCGGCACTCGACCCTATCTCGACCCTCAAAGTTGAAGATCTGATGCAAGAGCTAAAGCAGAAATACACCCTCATCATCGTCACTCACAACATGCAGCAGGCGGCACGGGTGTCAGACTACACGGCCTTCTTCAATGCTCAAGAAACGGAGAAAGGCAGTAAGCAGGGCTACTTGGTAGAGCATGCGCCGACAGAAGTCATTTTCAAGAATCCGGCTCAGCAGTCAACGCAAGATTATGTCAGCGGTCGGTTCGGTTAATTTCACTGCGCGGTAATGCTGAATAGTAAACGCGTCGGGCGGTTGGTGCGGAAAACCTTATCGTTCTCAAAGAAGTTGAGCAATCATATCGGCGCGATCTGGTACTTTGTGCATCATTACAACGCCTTACCCCCTCCTAACCATTACTATTCAGCACTACCAGTTCACGGTCATTGCGTGTGATGGGTTCATATTGCAATGGCAGGCTTTAAAGCTCTCTTTCATGCTGAAGAAGTGAACATAGCCGCAGTAGTCGCTAGAGATCGCGGTTTTTCCATCAGGTGAGAGGGTGGTGCAGAGGAATGGCCGATCGCTGGCGAAGCTGGTGACGAGAGTTCTAGTATGCAAACCATCGTCATTGTTGCGGAAAGAGGCTCTCTACCGATTGCGTTCGACCGTCGGGGTGGTAACCAACAGGTCTGACTTTACCCGAATCGCCCAATCCCACTGCTGTTTGGTCAACTAGCGCATCAAGCCCGCATGGTCAAAGCCCCGGTCAGCCAGCAACGTCACTTGTACTCCTGGGGGCAGCACCATCTTGCCCCAGCGACAGCAGCAGGGCGCGGTAAAAGTTGAGCTGCTCTAGCCCGTCTTTGCCCGCCAAGCCGCTTTACTCTCCTTGTTGAGGTAGCTAGCCGATGAAAAAAATCGCTATTGCAACCCATCGGTTGCAATAGCCCAGCTATGACGTTAGCAGGTGAGCCTAATTGCGCTGATTAGTAGTTGGAGCTGACCAGATCGCTGGTTACCCAGTGCTGCTGCTGTCGCTGTTGCAGTCGCTTGCGCCACCCGCGAATTTGTTCTGCGGTTTTGCTAAAAGGGGATGGAGGAAAGGGCGATCGCCCCAAGCCATGATCAGCGACAAAGGAGGGGTCAGCAGTTTCCTCTTCCGTCAGAGTGAGGCGGCGAGGACGGTTTAGGCATTCCGATAGGTTGTCTAGATAGGGTTCTAGCTCTAGCACTCGCAGCAACTGCTCAGCCGATTGATAGCGATCGCGCACCGAGATACGTAGCATTCGCCGCAAAATATTGCCAAAGTGTTCGCTCACGTTCACCGCGTCTTCCCAGCGCAACTCGCCCGTCACGGGGTCATAGTCAAACTCCATGGGGGGCTTGCCCGTCAGCAAGAATAAACACGTAACCCCAACGGCATAGATATCGCTGGCATAGGTAGGGCGCAGCGCTAACTGCTCCGGCGGCGCAAACCCGATCGTGCCCACAAACTGCGTCGTTGCGCCCCGATGGGCAGTGTCTTCTAGTTCTACGATGCGCTCTTTGACTGCGCCAAAGTCAATCAGCACCAGTCGTCCATCATCCTGACAACGGATGATGTTGGGCGGTTTGATGTCTCGATGAATCACCTGCTGCTGATGCACAAACGCTAAGACAGGCAACAGCTCTAGCAAAAATCGCTTTACCCCATATTCCGACAGGGGCCCCTGCTGGCGAATTTCCTTTGCAAGAGTCCATCCCCGCACATATTCCTGTACTAGATAAAACTGATCATCTATCTGAAAGTAGTCAAGCAGTTGAGGAATGTGGGCATGGCTTCCCAACTGGCTGAGGGTCTTGGCCTCACGCTCAAACCGTTCGCATGCCCGCGCCAATGTGGATGGGTTGCTAACCTTGGGGCATAGCTGCTTGATCACGCAGACAGGCGACCCAGGCAGCAGGGCATCCTGGGCCAAAAATGTGACGCCAAACCCCCCTCTACCGAGGGCTTTGATGACGCGGTAGCGATCGCGAAATAATGTGTTTTCTCCGCAGAGCCGATGCAGTCGATCGGGGAGTGAGCTGGCTGGGGGCTGAGGTGTTGTTTCGATAGAGAGTTGCATGGTGGGTGCAAAGGGGATAAATCTAACGCAATCTCAAAGCAGTGGAAGAATATGGCTCAATGCATCCGGCTGGTCTGCCCCAAGGTTTAGTCACGGGCTCAATGGGGATCACACGATCCTTCGAGCTAAGCCAACGCCACATCCTTAGAGGTTATAAGCAAGAAGACCATAGACGTAGACTAAGCGCAATGCAGCTACACCCTGCTCAACACAATCTTTATACTCGTTCTAGTGTGCCCATATCTTCTTTGAAAAGCAGCCTGCCTCGCCTCAGTATTTATAGTGAACTGGGTCTGTTGGAATGGACTCCATTAGGCTCTATTCATCCACATACTGCTCTAGGTTTAGGTGGAGCGATCGCCCAAAGGGCAAAAGCCCAGGATTACAGCCTATCGCAAACCCAGGTTCTGAACATCTCACCATCGGATAAATGCGACTGCTTTTAGACCATTAGCGCGATTAATCTCAGCTTAGGACTGAATTTAGCCAGCGGTTGAATGAGGCAACCTCTCAATTTCTCCTCACCTTATACCAGCTTCATGGTGTTTCATGCGTTGATATACGGAGAACCTAATATACTTACCCCAACGCTGACTGAACAGAAACATATCGTCAATGGTGGGTCATCAAAGACCGCAGACTTAGATCGAGGATTGAGTTGAGAGATACCCCCTAAAAGTGCCTGTGTCGCTTGTGGATCAAAGGCTTTCAGCGCAGCTTAACCCTGGCATCAGTCCAATTAGTGGTATGAAGCCTTGAAGATGCGCAGGCTAATGCAGTACCGGGGGTGAGGAGGTGCCTAGCTCGTCTGCAACACCCCGGTCAAACCTGACCTGCGGCAACGAGCGATACCGAGTTACGAGTCTTCTACATCGTCGTGATGATCGGTAGTCGAGTCTTTATCTATTAGCGGTGCGATGACTTCCGGTGCGATGACTTCCGATGCGATGACTTCCGATGCGATTTCTTCTTTTAGGTTTTGTTTGAGTGCTTCAAGCACCGTTAAGGGGTTGGTGGCCTCTTTCATCACCTCGGCTTCAGGATCGTAGCGTTGCTCCATATTGGGCAGATCTTCTCGAAATTCCTCCAGTAGGGCAATGATCTTAGCAATTTTCTTCTCTGAGAGCAGGCTGAGCTGCAGCATTAGCTGGGTTCGCTGTTCGGCAAAACTTTCTTCTCGGCTTTGGCGAATGAGCACTCCAGTCGAAATGAGCAGGGCTGCGGCATCTAGCCCTTGGTCAGTCCAGCTGAAGGTGGGTAGTGCAACGGGCAGCAGTTCTGTGTAGTTAATCAAGTCGCCCGAGAGCCACAATCCTAGCAAGATGGTTAAGGTATATAGAAAAACTGGGCGGCTAAAGAAGGCCGCGATAGATCCTAGAAGCCGTTCGTGGACTGGAATATCTTGAGTTTCTTGACGGTGAATTTCGATGATGGCTTCGATATTTTCGGCAATCGGCTCTGGGAGTGGGGTGGTGATGATGCGCTGGGGTTGCATGGGCCACCGTGCGGCTGCATTTGCCTTGGCAACGTCAGTCATAGACAGGCTCCGATTCAAAGGGCTAAGCACTCATACGCCTAGGTCAGGACGCGGCAGGTTAATCGTGGATTGCATGGCGCTTAACGCGCTAGTTTGAGTGTTGAGTGTAGTGAACTCTCTACACAGCAGGGAGTTCACCGCACTGATTGTCCTCATTAACCTATCGGTTGCAATAGAGGTGTGAATGAGCCGATGAACAGGCGTATGGAACCGTTGTGGAGTGCAGATTCCATCAGACTCAGTGTAACCTAGTCAACCCAAACATCTGAGCTTCTAGTTTGCCATGCGGTTGGTGCTGGGCAGGGTTTAACTGAGCCAAAGGATGGAGGCGATCGCCCACCGTTACCAATTCCCCGGCTGTCCTAGTTACGCTTTTGAGAACGCAAGCAGTGACGGTATGATATGGTCTTACTTTTTGACCGGGTCAAATTTGATCGGGATGCATCAGCCCTGATTCTATGCAGCCTGTGGGGCAGCAATACGCCGGACTTGATACAAACAGAGGACATGAGATGGCGACGAGTGTGGTGACCGGTGCCGCTGGATTTATTGGGTCGAATTTAACCGATGCGCTGCTTCAGAGGGGCGATCGCGTCATTGGCATTGACCATTTTAACAACTATTACGAACCCGCCCTCAAGCGCAAAAATCTGGTGTTAGCTGAGCAGCATCCTAACTTTCAGCTGATTGAGGCAGATCTAGAATCGCTGAACTGGGCCGCACTGCTTACAGAGGTGGATGTGGTCTATCACCAGGCGGCGCAGGCCGGTGTGCGGGCCAGCTGGGGCAGCGGGTTTCAGCTGTATACCGACCGTAATATCAACGTGACGCAGGTTTTACTAGAGGCCGCAAAGCAGTCTCCCCGCTTGCAGCGGTTTGTGTTTGCGTCGTCGTCGTCGGTGTATGGCAATGCCGAGACGCTGCCGACGTCAGAGACTATTTGCCCTCAGCCCGTGTCGCCCTATGGCATCACCAAGCTGGCAGCAGAGCACCTCTGCCGGGTTTATCATCAAAGCTTTGGCGTGCCCACGACTGTGCTGCGCTACTTTACGGTGTATGGCCCCCGCCAGCGGACAGACATGGCGTTTCACCTCTTCTTTAAAACGGTGCTAGACGGAGGAACTATCCGCATCTATGGCGATGGTCAACAAACTCGAGACTATACGTTTGTTCAGGATGCGATCGCCGCAAATCTTGCAGCTGCGACCGTTCCAGGCGCAGTTGGGCAAGTGTTTAATATTGGCGGCGGCAGCCGTGTGGTGCTCACCGAGGTAATCGACACCATGGAAGCGATTGTGGGACAACCCATTCGTCGCCAGCATGTAGAGACGGCGGTGGGCGACGCCCGCCATACGGCGGCAGATGTTACAAAAGCCGCGCAGGTGCTGGGTTATCATCCCCAAGTGTCTTTAAAAGACGGGCTTACTCGAGAGTGGGAGTGGATTCAAACGCTGTACTGTTAACACCGGGTAAGCTTAAAAATTCCGCAATCCCAACGCGCCCAAGCGCTTAAAGTGCGGGTTGAGGGATTCTATGAGGTGAAGCTTGCGGGATGTGAGGATTCACGCTTGGTTGTTCTGACCCACTTGACCGTTGCACTATGACGAGCCGTTCTCAACCTGACCCTTTGGCCGACCCTCTGTTGTGGCATGACTGGCATGTGGTGGGTCGCGTGGCTGACCTACGACCCGGAACCGTGCAGGCGGCACAGCTGCTGGGGGAGGACTTGGTGCTGTGGCGCGGGCTTGACGGAGGCGTGCAGGTGTGGGGCGATCGCTGTCCCCATCGCAGCGTCCGCTTCTCAACAGGGCATGTGCGCCAACATGCGTTGGTGTGCGCGTACCACGGCATGGCCTTCGGACAAGACGGACGATGCGTCAATGTGCCAGTGCATCCAGGCTACGTACCACCATCCCAGGCCTGCGCCCAAGTTTATGCAGTCAAAGAGAGCTACGGGCTGATCTATGCCTGCTTAGGCAATCCATCTGCTCTGCCGCCGCCCTTTCCAGAATGGGGCGAGGTGGCCTATCGCACCTACAGCACAGGCCCATACCGCATTCGGGCCAATGGCTTGCGCGCGGTAGAAAATTTTTTGGATGTGGGGCATTTCCCCTATCTGCACCCAGGGATTTTGGGCGATGTGGCCCAGCCCCAGATTTCAGATTACGACGTCACGCTAGACGCAGATGGCGTTCGAGCTCGTGATATTCGCGTATGGCAGCCCGATCCGCTGGGGACGGGAGAAGGCGCTTATGTGACCTATGAATATTGGGCCATGCGGCCCCTCTCGGCCTATTTCCGTAAGACAAACCCCACGGGGGAATGCCTGACGTTTTTGCTCAATGTAACTCCCATAGATGAAACCCAGTGCATTGCTTGGTTCAGCGGCGCAATGAACTACGGCGTTGATCTACCCCTGAAGGAGATTACTGCCTTTCAGGATCGGATTGTGGCGCAAGACTTGGAGAACCTAGAAGCGCACAATCCACAAGCGTTGCCGCTAGAGGGCGGGCTAGAGTTTCATGTGCCGAGCGATCGCACCTCGCTCATGTACCGAAAATGGCTGAAGCAGTTGGGGCTCACCTATGGGGTCTATCGCTAGCGCACTACCACAGGCCGCGTACCGGCTGCGGGGCAGGCGTGGCCTCTGGCATCGCTGCTGGAGCCGCGGTCGCGGCTGGGGCAGCCTGACGTGCCTGCAGCTCTTCTACCAATCCCATCGGAATCAGCACTCGATTGATGGCGTGAATCACGCCGTTGCTGGCGGGCACATCAGCCATAATCACACTCGCGTTGTTAACCACCACTTGCTCGGGCGTAACCTGGAGAGCTAGTCCACCATTTAAGGTGTCCAATCCGCCGGTCTCGAGTTGATCAGCCATAAGCTCGTCGGGCACGACATGGTAAGCCAGCACAGAGGCCAGCAGATCTTGATTTTCGGGCAGCAGCAGCGCATCCAGCACACCCGCGGGCAATGCCGCAAAGGCATCATCGGTGGGTGCAAACACTGTGAAAGGGCCAGGACTAGAAAGCAGGTCTGCTAGATCAGCCGCTTGTACGGCGGCAACCAGCGTTTCAAACGCCTCATTGCCGCTGGCAACTTGCACAATTGTCTCGTTAATTTCGTCAACCTGGGCCAGTCGGAAGGATGTAGACGGGGCAGCTGTATTTGCCAATGCTGGACTAATCAGGACGGGGGCCATGACCAGACTTGCGCTCCACAGGCTAGTGAGAGCCAGTCGTTGCCAGGTGAGCTGTGAATGAACCATGAGACCTCTAGTAAAGATTGCAAATTTTTGTAACAAGTACCGTGCATATCTTACTGAATCTCGTTAGAAATTGCAGGGGGCGGAGAGAAAAAGGGCGATCGCCCAAATCAGTGCTCGCTGAACTGACTAAGATGCACCATTCAAAACCATAAATAAAAACCGCTCAAGCACGCTTGAGCGGTTTTTATTTACGCAAGTCCAACAAACTAGCGCGTCCATCAATCAACTAGCGTTTGTTAACACAAAGGATAGCTGCATTAAATGGAATGGTGTTGTACTTAGTAACGACGTGAGG
>JBGTOF010000067.1:0-4089 GCA_041742695.1 Elainellales cyanobacterium
TTCCCCGCAGCAGATTGACCGTGCTTGACGACATCAGCACCCTGACAAGTAGGGCACAAAACAGGTTCTAAAACCATAAGCGTGTTGGTGGGTAGGGGTTAAGACATTCTCCCTCAATCCACACGTCTAGAACATAACCCAACCCTTTCAGAACTTTTCTGCACCACCAAGAGAAGCCCCCAAAAACTCATGCAAAATTTTATGGAATTATATTTCTTCTATTCGGCAACGCCAGACAGTGATATTCATCTCTGGCTTCCCATTGCCAAGGTGGTTTCTGTCAGGAAAACTCTCGATCAATCAGCGGTTACACCGTAGAGCTGAACGGCTGTTCGCCCAATATAGGAAAAGTCTTTGCTAGAGGTGCCCTAGATATGACGCGTACGCTGCCGCCTTGACTCTCAACGCTAGTCAGGCATACTGAATGCAAGAGAGAGTTAGGACAGAGATATGGCGTCTCAAACCAAGTCTGAAACAGTACCCAAAACGATGCAGGACACCTACGCCAGCGTTGTGTCTATTACTGATGAGTTTTCTAAGCAACACTTGAACGATGAGTATGCTCAACTCATCCGGCATGCTACCGCAGCACTCTGCCGCAAGCGCCCCTCGCCGTTAGCCTCAGGGCGAGCCAAAACCTGGGCCTGCGGCATTACTCATGCCATTGGCATGGTCAACTTCCTCTATGACTCGTCTCAGCAACCTCACATTAGCGCGGGCGATTTGTATAAAGCCTTTGGGGTGAGTGCCAGCTCTGGCGGAGCTAAGTCTAAGCTGGTGCGGGATGTGCTGGATATGCACCAGATGGATCCCGATTGGACTGTGCCCAGCAAGATGAGCGGCAATCTAATGGCGTGGATGATTATGGTCAACGGCATAATTGTAGATGCTCGAACTGCACCCCGCCCAATTCAAGAAATCGCCTATGCGCAGGGGGCAATTCCCTATATTCCAGATGAGAAAGGCAATCCCCTCGACGTCGCTCAACTCGACGCGCCCATGGCCGCACCACCTGCAGAACCGGCATCGCCCAATACTTTGTATCGGCTAACGGCATATTTGATTGGCGGCCCTGTCTCTGAGACGTTTATCAAAGAAAATCCGATTGTATCCCGCTGTATTGCCATTAAAGGCAGCAACACGCTGGCCGATCTGCATCGTATTTTGTTTGAAGCGTACGACCGGGAAGAAGAACACCTCTACGAGTTTCAGATTGGGGGAACGGGGCCATCAGACCCAGCCTCTAGGCGCTATCAGCCGAAGATGCCAGGCTCTCGGCTAGAGAAGGGAGTCAAAGATACAGCCAAGGCAGCGATCGCCACACTAGGGCTCACAGAAGGTGAACCCTTTGGGTACACCTTTGACTTCGGGGATGATTGGTGGCATCAGATTGATGTAAACGCGATCGCCCCCGATGCTCCCAAAGGCACCTATCCTCAGATCACTGAACGGGTCGGCAACAGCCCACCTCAGTATGCTGATCTTGAAACATCGGTCTAATCACCCTCAGTTCGGGTTAAGAGGTTTTTAGCATCGCTGTCCGAAACGCGGCCAATACGGCTTAGCGTTGTTTCAGCCCTGCATTGCGAGGCTGAAACAACGCCGTCGGGCTCACGTTGATTTGATGTCGATATAGTCAAAGACGCGAAGAGCGCCGCTGTGGATTTAGCCGCCCGTACGCAGCTTATCTAATACAGAGCGGTCTTCTAATGTAGAAGTATCGCCAGAGACATCTTCGCCTGCGGCGATCGCCCGCAACAGTCGTCGCATGATTTTGCCCGAACGCGTCTTCGGCAAGGCATCGCTAAAGCGAATCTCACCCGGACGCGCCAGCGCGCCAATCTCAGTCACCACATGCTGTTTCAGCGTTTTGATGAGGTCGTCGCTGGGGGCGATCGCCCCTTCTAGGGTGACAAAGGCCACCACCTCTTCGCCCTTTAGATCATCCGGTCTACCCACGACGGCGGCTTCCGCGACAGATGGATGCGACACCAGTGCCGACTCAATCTCCATGGTGCCGAGGCGGTGGCCCGAGACGCTAATCACGTCATCCACGCGTCCCATAATCCAGAAATACCCGTCTTCATCTTTGCGCGCGCCATCGCCTGCAAAATAGAGAGATTGCCCATCCACCGGGGCAATATGCTCCCAGTAGGTGCGGCGAAAGCGGTCGGGGTCGCCATAGACCGTGCGCATCATCCCCGGCCAAGGGTGACGCACCACCAGGTAGCCGCCTTCATGATCGCTGACGGGGTTGCCCTCCAGATCTACCACATCCGCCAGAATGCCAGGAAACGGTAGAGTCGCAGACCCGGGTTTCGTCGGCACCGCGCCGGGAAGTGAGGTAATCATGTGCCCGCCCGTTTCTGTCTGCCACCAGGTATCCACAATGGGGCAGCGATCGCCCCCAATCACCCTCTGATACCACATCCACGATTCGGGGTTGATGGGTTCGCCCACGGTGCCCAGCAGCCGCAGCGACGATAGATCCCGCGCTTGGGGATGCTGATCGCCCATCTTAATAAAGGCGCGAATTGCCGTGGGAGCGGTATAAAACACAGTTACGCCATACTTTTCCACCACATCCCAAAAGCAGCCAGGGTTAGACGCTCGGGGAGCCCCCTCATACATCAGCGTCGTCGCCCCGTTAGAGAGCGGGCCATAAATGATATAACTGTGGCCTGTGATCCAACCTACATCCGCCGTACACCAATACAAATCAGTTTCTTGCAGGTCAAACACCCACTTGGTGGTGATGTGGGTATAGAGGTTATAGCCGCCCGTGGTATGCACCACGCCCTTGGGTTTACCCGTGCTGCCCGACGTATAGAGAATGAACAACATGTCTTCGCTATCCATCGGTTCGGCAGGACAGTGGGCAGACACCGTCGGCTGCACGTCGTGCCACCAATGGTCGCGTCCGGGTTCCATTGGGACGCCCTGTTTGGTGCGCTCCACCACCAGCACGTGTTCTACGGTAGGTGCTGCACCGTCTGTCAGAGCCTTGTCCACCTGCTCTTTGAGCGGCACGATGGCATCTTTGCGCCAGCCGCCGTCGGCGGTGATGACGAGCTTAGCGTGGCCGTCGTTAAGGCGATCGCGCAACGCCTCGGCACTAAAGCCGCCAAACACCACTGTATGAGCCGCCCCAATGCGAGCACAGGCCAACATGGCGATCGCCGCCTCGGGAATCATCGGCATATACACACCCACCACATCGCCCTTCTGCACACCCAAGTGCTTTAGCGCATTGGCAAACTGACACACCTCTCGGTGCAGTTGCGCATAGGTGAGCGTGCGAGAGTCCCCGGGTTCGCCTTCCCAGATCAACGCCGCTTTATTTTTGCGCCAGGTGGTGAGGTGGCGATCCAGGCAGTTATAGGAAATATTGATCTTGCCGCCGTCAAACCAGCGCGCGTTGGGCGGTTGCCAATCCAGCACGGTGTGCCATTTCTCAAACCAGTGCAGCTCTTTGATCGCCAATTCTTCCCAAAATTTGGTAGGGTTCGCCTTGGCGCGATCATAGAGCTGCTGGTATTCGTCTAGGCTTTTGATGTGGGCTTGCTGGGCAAAGTCCGCAGGCGGCGTGAACACGCGGCGCTCGTGCAGAATCGATTCGATGGTGGGTTGCGACATGGCGTTGGGTCAAGCGTGGGGTCTGTGAAGTCTGATGTCGGGCATGCTGGAGCTAGAGTTGCCCTTCCAAAACCATACGGGTTCTCGGCATACCACCGCTAGAGCAGTAGCTTTTCTTTAACTTTTTGAGAGCGCCGCTGCTAGCGGTTTCAGCGCCATCTGCTAAACCCCATTGCCATACGATTGCCACAAGTCGGGCGTGCTGCAGCCCCAGATGCGGTTCCACCTGAAACCCCCAATCAGACTGCCAGCGGGGAAAACAAGCTAGCTAAACAGGCGCAGCAATTCTTAAGTCAGGACACTTGAGATCTCCGGTGATGCGTCAGGTTAATGTGGGATTGGTAGAGTAGAGAGGAACCTCGGCTGGAAGCAAAGTGATGGAATGCCCTCTGTGCGGTCACAGCAAAGCTCATAAGCATGGCAAGATGCCCAACGGTCATCAACGCCATCTCT
>JBGTOF010000070.1:0-27117 GCA_041742695.1 Elainellales cyanobacterium
AGAGATGGCGTTGATGACCGTTGGGCATCTTGCCATGCTTATGAGCTTTGCTGTGACCGCACAGAGGGCATTCCATCACTTTGCTTCCAGCCGAGGTTCCTCTCTACTCTACCAATCCCACATTAACCTGACGCATCACCGCTGAGCCGATGCTCCAGATTTTTAGGTGAAGTTCAAGCAGCCTTCACACTCGGAATCTGTGGAGGGAGTTTGCAAACTGTTTCAGGAAACCGATGGATACCATCGTCCTGTGCCAGGGGAAAGGACAGCTCCCTACAATAGGAGATGACCCAGAACCCCTAGAAAACGGCATGGCGAGCCCTATGAGGCGATCGCACCTGTCATAAAGCAATGAAGCGAATGAAGCGTTGGTATTGGAATCTCGGTCTAATCTTTGTGGGGCTGCTAGTGGGAGTGCTGCTGTCGCTGGCAGCGCCCAGTGTGGCCCAGTCTCCTGGGTTAGATTCTCGCGTGTTCCGCCTAGAGTCTCAGAACACTCAGCTACGGGCACGCATCAGCCAGTTAGAAACGCAGGTGAGTAGGCTGAGTCGCGCAACGGGCACTCCTGCTTCCACGCGACCCTCAGCAGATGGCCCAGGAGACGAGTCTGCGTTAGCGGAAGACCCGGCGTTCCGACGATTAGCGACGCTAGTGATTGAGCTGCGCGACCGGATCGAAGTGCTGGAATCGCAATCGCCCTAATGGCCCTCAAGTTTTGATATGCTACGCGATCGCTAGACCAGTGTAATCAGGTTGCCATTGCGGATTTGCACCACAGGATGGTTCGACATTCGCACGAGATGCTCGTCGTGAGTGGTCACGATGATCGTGACGCCCATGTCGTTTAGCTTTTTCAAGATTTTGATCACCTGCCAAGAGTTGTCAAAATCTAGATTGCCTGTGGGCTCATCGGCAAGCAAAACGGGAGGCGTACCAATGATGGCCCGCGCGATGCTGACTCGTTGCTGTTCGCCACCTGATAGCTCATCAGGGAAGCAATCGCCTTTGTCTTGCAGCCCTACCAATCGCAGCGTCGGCAACAGGCGGCGGTGAATTTCTTTGCGGCTGCACCCCTGTGCCCACAGCACAAAGGCAATGTTTTCAGAGACGGTGCGCCGAGGAATCAGCTTATAGTCCTGAAACACCACGCCGATGCGCCGCCGGAGCAGTGAGAGGCGATCGCCCCGGAGCTGTGCCAGGTTGTGATCATGCACCATAATATTGCCGCTCGTAGGGCGCTCCGCTCCATACAGCAGCTTGAGCAACGTAGATTTGCCCGCTCCCGACGGCCCCGTAATAAACAAGAAGTCGCCCCGATTGATGTTTAGGTTGACATCTTTCAGCGCGATCGCTCCATTGGCATAGGTTTTATTGACCCGCTGTAATTTGACGATGGCCTGGGCCGTGCGCTGGCGGGCTGTGGGGGGTGCCGCGTGATGCGTTTGCGGGCGCGGGGTCGTGATAACTGGGGGGCGATCGCTCAGGGATGTCATATCGTCTCGTTACCCAAAAATGACAAAAACCAGAATTGATAGATGTGTTGCAAGGGGCGATGTGTCTGCAAACCAGTCAATCATACTTGCACTTTTGACATCTGAATCACGAATTTCATCCAAAAATCATGATGATTCTAGTATGAGACGCTACCAATAGCGTAGAACTCGTGAAATAAAGTGCATGGTGCTCTACAGGGTGGGGGTGCGGGTCGAAACTTTGTAATCAGGCGCGGTTCTTCGGCCTACGGTTAAATTAATCAGATCAGCGAATCATCGATCTGCGTAGCGGAGCGCTTTCCAAGCAAATTTGGGCAGGGCTAGCATCCGCTTCCAGCGCCAAGGCTCTTGATAAAGCCGATAGAGCCACTCTAGATGGTTATTGCGTAACCATCCGGGTGCGCGATCCTTCGTGCCTGACCAAATATCGAAGCTGCCGCCTACGCCAATCCATATTGAATTGGGGCACAAGTGGCGGTGGTCGCGAATCCAAAACTCCTGACGCGGGACGCCCAGACCCACCAGCACTAGGGCGGGTTGCTGTTGCTGTAGCGTAGTTTCTAGATCTGCCTGTTCGTCGGGAGAAAGATAGCCATGCTGGGTTCCGGCGATCGCCAACTCTGGCAAGCGCTGCTGCCATGCCTGGGCTGCTGCTTCGCTCACCCCCGGTGCGCCGCCATAGAAAAAGGCTGACTGTGGGGTGTTGCCTTGTCCCAAATGCTGCAATAGCGCCTCTGCGAGTTCAATTCCCGGACAGCGCTGCACCGGCATGCCCCGAACGCGCAGACAGAGCACCACGCCAGCGCCATCGGGAATGACCAGTTCTGCGCTCCGAATCACTGCTGCCAGTTCGACATTTTGTTCCGCCAGCATCGCCATTTCCGCATTCAGCGTGACCACATGCACGCCACGCCCATCCTGGAGCTGCTGCGTGAGCCAGCCGCTATAGTCGCCCATGCGATGCAGCGGCAAACCCAAAATCGAAGCCGTGTCTGGCGATTTAGGAACGGTCATAGGAGGCGTCATAGAACAGGCCATCAACGAATGAACTACTGGGCAACTCACCCGAAATCTTATCCCACTTTTTGGTCTGTTTTTGGCAAGATTCGTCTGCTGTTGCCTCGTCTTCGTTCAGATCCGCTCAGCCTCGCCCATATAATAGAGGTTGTACTGTTCACCCCTGTGCGATCGCCGTGACCATCACCCCCATTTCTCCGTCCCACGCTGCCTCTCAACCTAGCCCTAGCAGTGTTCCCGATGCCCAAGGGCGCTTTGGCAAATTTGGCGGGAAGTATGTGCCCGAAACGCTGATGCCTGCCCTCACCGAGTTAGAACAAGCGCTCTACCACTATCGAGATGATGCCGAGTTTCAGGCAGAGTTTCAGGGATTGCTGAAAGACTACGTGGGGCGGGAAACACCGCTGTATTTTGCGGAGCGCCTCACGGAGCATTATGCGCGCCCCGATGGAACAGGCGCACACATTTATTTGAAGCGTGAAGACCTAAATCACACAGGCGCACACAAAATCAACAATGCGCTGGGGCAGGTGCTGCTTGCCAAGCGCATGGGCAAACAGCGCATCATTGCTGAAACGGGGGCAGGTCAGCATGGTGTGGCGACTGCAACGGTATGTGCGCGGTTTGGGCTAGACTGCATCATCTATATGGGCGTCCATGATATGGAGCGGCAGTCGCTTAATGTGTTTCGGATGCGGCTGATGGGGGCAGAAGTGCGCCCCGTCTCGGCCGGCACCGGCACGCTAAAGGATGCCACGTCTGAGGCGATTCGGGACTGGGTGACAAATGTAGAATCGACTCACTACATCTTGGGTTCAGTGGCAGGGCCTCATCCTTATCCCATGCTAGTGCGCGATTTTCAGTCGGTGATTGGCAAAGAAACGCGGCAGCAAAGTTTGGCCATGTGGGGTGGTTTGCCGGATATTTTGCTGGCCTGTGTGGGCGGGGGCTCTAACGCGATGGGTCTCTTCTATGAATTTGTGAAGGATGCCAGCGTGCGGATGATTGGGATTGAAGCGGGCGGAGAAGGGGTCACGTCTGAAAAACACGCCGCTACCCTCACGCGGGGACGGGTGGGTGTGCTGCATGGGGCCATGAGCTACCTGCTGCAAGATCAAGACGGTCAGGTGGTTGAGCCCTATTCGATTAGCGCTGGGTTGGACTATCCCGGGGTGGGGCCAGAGCACAGCTATATGAAAGATTCCGGACGGGCTGAATACTACAGCGTGACCGATGCTGAAGCGTTGGAAGGATTTCAGCAGCTCTCGCGGTTAGAGGGCATCATTCCCGCACTGGAAACAGCCCATGCGATCGCCTATCTAGAAACCCTTTGCCCGCAGCTAGACGGGAGCCCCCGCATTGTGATCAACTGCTCTGGTCGGGGCGACAAAGATGTGCAGACCGCCATCAAGCATCTTGATCTAAACGGGTAGCCATGTGGGCGATCGCCCCAGAGAAAACTGTTGGCTGCGGGCACAAATCGTCAGCCAACTCCATCAGAAGAGCTGTAGGACTTTGGGGTTGAAGCTATGAAGCGTTGGATGCTGTTGAGCCTGAGTGGCGGGGTGTTACTGCTTGCAACTCGGGGCGGGTCGTTGTTTCTAGAGCAGGCCCGAGCGTTCTCGTTTACCGATAGTGCGGCTGCACCCCCATCAGAGCAACTCGTGGCAACTAGCCGCCCCGAGCTGGGCCTCACCTCCCAAGAGCGAGTGGTGTTTGAACAAATCAATGCCTATCGCCAAACTCGCGGGCTAGAGCCGCTGGAGCTCGATCCGGTGATGACGCGACAGGCGCGCCTCCATAGTGATGCGATGGCCGCTCAGGGGCGGCTCAGTCATGATGGCTTTCAGGCGCGGGTGCAAGAGATTGGCCGCACCGTGACCTATAGCACTGCATCAGAAAACGTAGCGTTTAACCAGGGCTTTCGAGAGCCTGGGGCGCAGGCTGTGCAGGGTTGGATCAATAGTCCGGGTCATCGTCAAAATCTAGAAGGACGATATGATGTGACGGGCATTGGTGCCTCCCATACCACCGATGGGCGAGTGTACTTTACACAAATTTTCATCCGACGGCGCTAATTCGTGAGGACGGCTGGGGCGATATGGCATTACAACCTTTTCAGGTGTTTGAGGACGATGTCTCTGACGAGATTCGGGACGCGTTTCAATCGGGAGAAGCGATCGCCGTTGATACCGAAACCATGGGTCTGTTGCCCTGGCGCGATCGCCTTTGCCTGATTCAAATGTGCGATGCCGAAGGGCATGTGGCGGTTGTGCGCATTCTCAAAGGGCAAACAGAAGCCCTAAACCTGAAGCTGTTGTTTGAAGATGAATCGGTGACGAAGATATTTCACTTTGCCCGATTTGACATTGCGACCCTTCGCTACAACCTGGATATTTTTACGACGCCAGTGTTCTGCACCAAACTCGCCAGCAAACTGGCGCGCACCTATACCCCTCGCCACGGGCTAAAAGATCTGGTGATGGAGCTAGAGCGGGTCGAGCTCGACAAAAGCGCTCAATGCTCAGACTGGGGCAATGCGGCAAACTTGAGCGACGAGCAACTCCACTACGCTGCGAATGATGTTCGCTATTTGATTAGCGTGCGAAAAACCCTGATCACAATGCTGGAACGAGAAGAGCGGCTAGAGCTAGCCTATGAATGTTTTGGCTGTCTGCCGACGCTGGTGACGCTAGATTTGCTGCAGTACTCCAACGTGTTTGATCATTAAGTCGGCTGCTGCTGACGCCCACAGGTCTAAGCAACGAAGCCCGATTGAGCCTCTCCGATATTGGGGGTTTGGGCACTGCGCCGTGTTCCAAAACCATTCTGTTGCAACCGATAGGTTGATGAGGCCAATGATTGTGGCGAACCCCCTGCGCAGCAAAGGGTTCACCACAACAAACACTCAAACTAGCGTGTTAAGCCTCATAATCCGAGTTGAGATTACTCGGTTCGCATCCGGCGAGGATAGCGGGGGCGGCAGGGCGACCCCCAGCAGACCTGTTGCTCGGGCATATCGGTCAGCACCATGCTGCGCGCGCCAATCACGGCATTCGAACCGATATAGACGCCGGGAGAAATGAAGCAGTCGGTGGCGAGCCATGCCCCATTGCCAATGGCGATCGCCCCGGTCACAAGCCCAAAGGCCGAGTCTTGAATGTCGTGAGTGCCTGTGCAAAGATACGCCTTTTGCGACACCACACAATGGTTCCCTACCTGAATGGTGTCAAGGCTATAGAAGACTACGTCATCCCCAACCCAGCTATAGTCGCCAATCGTGACCTTCCAGGGATAGGTGAAGCGTGCAGTCGGGCGGATAATTACCCCGCGGCCAATGGTGGCCCCAAACAGGCGCAATAGAGCACAACGCATGCCGTTCATAGAATGCAGCGTAACCGGAAAGGCGATCGCCTGCACCAGCCACCACAGCAAAATCAGCCAGCCGGGGCGACCCCGGTCAAAGCCTGACTGGTTATAGCGACGCAGATCAACCAAAGCCGGACGATCAATTGCTGGGCGATGGCTAGAAGCAGGATTCATCGCCAATGGGCCCAGGGGGTCCATTGCTTGGATTGACGCCGCTGTAGGTTGCTCTTGCGTATTCTCACAAGCTCTAGCCAATTCAGCCGCTTCGATATTTTCTTGTATATCGTTTTGATTCAGGCTCATGAACCCCCATTTCATTCTCGGCTGCAACTGTTTGCAGTAAGGCTAACTAGCAGGATGCGCTCGAGCCCAGCATCTAGCCTTAATCCCAAATTAAGCTGAGAGCAGTCGCTGCTTGAGCCATGGCAGTGGCTTGAGTTAGCCTCAGTATTTGTAGGAGATCCGCTCCATCGCGCTTACAAAAATACCCTTGGTTTCAACAATTAAAGCTCCCTGCAAGCCCCGCGTTATCCCATCACCATAGCGAGATACCTCTGGATGGCCCTGATGGGGAAGGCGCATACTCGTCATCCATCCGCGATGGGGAGTAATACATGGCATCGGTATCCTTTGTTCTTAGAGCCGTAGCGTTGTGTCCGTGGCGTTGTAGCAGTTCCTGAAGCTTGACCTCAATCTGAAACTCATACTGGCTCATGAGTCGGGCATAGAGAAACCCTACCTTGCCGTCTAAAAAGCCTAAACGGCCCACATAAAAAATGAGAAACCGCAGCAGAGGCCGAAATGGCAACTGCACCCAGATTTTTTTAAGGAAGCGCTTACGTTGGGCCATACTGCCAAACAAGTTCGCGCCGATAGTACCCCGCTCGTCCATGCCGGTTAGCAAGTTGTAATAAACTCGGGCTTCCCAGTTTGAGTAGCGATTGTGTCGTTCAATCCAGTGAAATAAGTCTCGTTCATCAATGTGGAGCATGTCATAGTGCAGGTAGCCCGCCACGCCGCGCAGCATCACATGTTCATGCACTTCGTTGTCGCCGGTATTCGCTACGCCCTCGGTGCCTAGGTGCTCATAACGAGCTTCAGCATGACGGAAGAGGCGCAGGTTCCAATCAGGATATTTGCCACCATGCCGCAGCCAGCGTCCTAAAAAGTAGACTCGGCGGTTTAAGTAGTAGCCCGTGTAGCGGGGATTCTGAATGGCGATCGCAATGTCTTCCCATAGTTCGGGCGGAATGCGTTCGTCGCAATCCACAATCAGCACCCACTCGTTGCGGAAGGGGAGCGTATCTAGCGCCCAGTTTTTCTTTTTGGGATAATGCCCATCAAAGTGAAACTGCACCACAGTGGCCCCAAACGCTTGGGCAATTTGGGATGTGCGATCGCCGCTCTGAGAGTCCACCACAAACACCTCATCAGCCCGCGATAGACTAGCGAGGCAGTCGGGCAGGTTGAGTTCCTCATTCTTTGCGGGAATCAGCACAGAGACTGGAAGTTTTGCGGGCGTCGAGTTCATAGATTTACTCAGCTCACCACGTTACTCGCGGGTTGTCTTAGCACGATCCGAGGAACTCCCTGCAATGCAACCTGACTTAGATAGCCCAACTGACCGTAAGCATAAAGCAAATGGTCAAACCGCTGAGCCGGATTGCAACTATCCCTCAGAGCATAATACACTCCTCGCAGCAGACGCTCGACTCCTTGAGCGAGCTGACGTGGATGGGATACACCCGTTAGCCGCTCGCGCTGATAGTCGCTGATGCCCTGCCACCAACTCCGATTTAGAAACCAAACATGGCTCAGACGGGCTTCTGCGACGCAATGCCATACCCAGGCTGCAGGAAAATAGCCAACCTGCCAGCCCGCCAGCAATGCCTGTTCTGTCATCAATGTTTCTTCATTAGAGAGCAGAGTCTCGCCAATCCGCCCTAGGGTGGAATTGAAACCGCCATTATGCTGCCACACCTGACGACGGAGGGCATAGTTTGCGCCCCTTGGTGTCTGCCTGGGTTGCTCAATCCACACCGGGGAGTCCCCTAGGTCATAGGCGCCCAAACTGCTGGCTAATGTGGGTGATAGCCACTGTGGGGGTTGGGAAGGGGTGGCCCACTGCAAGATGATTTTGCCACCAGCGATCGCCATTTGAGCATGAGATTGAAAGGCGTCGTAAAGGGAGTGCAGCCAACTCGGTGGGGCGATCGCATCATCATCTAGATAAGCTAGAATGCCTCCTCGGGCGGCAGCCGCTCCGGTATTCCGCGCCACTGACAGGCCCAAAATTGGCTCTACTAGATACCGCAAACGACTATCGTTGTAAGTTTGCAGAACAGACTCGGTGTGATCGGTAGAGGCATTATTGACCACAATCACTTCATAGTCTGCTTCAAATACTTGATGCAACACACTGGCGATCGCCGCATTAAGGCAATCTGCGCGATTGTGGGTGCAAATAATGACTGAGACAGTGGGGACGGTCATAGATACGAGCAGTGGGTATGAATGGGGTGGGGAAAACCCCAAACTGTAGCTAGACGACGTACCAAACTTTTAGACTTTATAACCAGGCGCTTAGCCCATTAACTTATCTTGCACCATATTGCTGGTGTGTATGCATCACGATGATTGTGGATTAAGGGCGATCGCCCGATAAGATCTGCTCTCTCGCAACCATCGTTGAACTCAGCACATGAGCTTGGCAGGTGGGCTTAACACTCCATTGAAAACCATAGCGTTAATGGTGATGCCGCTGTGCTCTTCCAGAATCTCATCCAATTTGATGCTGGTATTGGCGCTTAGACTTATTGATAAACCTCTAACGCTTCAAATTAGTTGAGCAATGGCGTAGTGCTTGTTTTATGCCTCTAATTTAATTGACTCGGAGATAAATAACCACTTGCTGCCTCTCCAAATAATATATTGCGCCAACGCTGCACCCTTACTTCATCAACAGTATCATCCTAATCAGGTAGATTCAAGCTGGAAAAATTTACACAAACTTTATGCAATTCATCCGGATTCCAATTTGCTTGACTCTAGCGTGTCATGAAGTAACAAAATTATCAATTGACAGATAGCCCTAACTAAGACAAAGAACCGTTATGGTCATAATTATAATGATGCCGTGAAGCTCCGGGACATACTCCGCCAGAACATTTCCTCACGTTTTGTGCGGGTCTTAATTAGAGCCATCATGCAACGGGTATAGCTAATTAGCAACGATTTCAAATGGAAGTATTTGCTGTGTGGAAACCTTGGCAGACTTGACTGGTTTAGCCTTTTTAGCAGACTTTATATGTCTAGAAACTGAAAATTAATTCCATTCGCTTGCGTAGTTACAAGTATGGTTTAAGCAAATGAGAAAGGTGGTATTTAGATGATGATTTAGGGCTGATTTAACAAGGAAGTTGTTGGCTGAGAAAAACGGCTTCTCAAATAAAATTGCAGAATACTCTTTCTAGTACCTGAGATTATCCTAGCCTGGCTGAATATTATAGAATTTCTAAACCCATTGCTGATTTATAAGCGTGACAATACAAAAAGGCGACGCTTCCTTAAGAGGCGTCGCCAACTTTTACTGAGCTAGCAATTGAAAAGTGATGACTAGTCTATAGTCTTTTTCACTTCGTCTTTTACGTCTTCGGTAGTATGACGAACCTTGGCTTCACCTTGCTTGGCTTTTCCAGCAGCTTCATCTTTAGGGTCGCCTGTCACTTTTCCAAGAGCTTCTTGGGCTTTACCTTCGATGTTTTTTGCTGTAGCTTTGGCGCGATCTTCAATACTCATGATTGTCACCTCATTGGGATGAAAAGATGCAGCTAGACTTGTTAAAGACTCACTGCTTGTGGACGCTCTTGTCCAGAGCATCTCCTCGGCATTGAGTTAAGCACTGTTTTCTCTAGCCACATTCTCACAGTAACAAGCTCAGCAGAAGTGAGCAATCCATCAGGAGAATGACCTTGGTTGTGAAAGAATAAGCGTTGTATCACCCTATAGAGGTAGAGCAAATTCAGGCCTTCTGCTCTTGCTTATTTACAGCAATATCTGGGCCCTCACATCAAGACTAGTTGGCAGAGCTCTTGCGGAATGGGGCTTCTGCACGCTCGAATTGTCTTGACTAAAGGGACTGATGCTAGGGTATTGAGGCTGGTTTTGTATAGGTGTAAAACATCTGAGACCACTATTTTGAGAGCGGTAGTCTCCTCTGCCCTTTTAAGGCTTGTAATAGTCTGGCTGAAGGTCTACCGCGGCTTACCCAGTTGATGTATAAACGGTTGAGCACTTTAAACGCAGTTCGTTTTACGGGAAAGAAGCGGATGTGTTCTTGGATTAATTCATCTAAGCGCTGGCTGGCATAGTTGTATAGCTGTTGGTCAAGCTGATTGACAGCTTGAATTGCGGTCAGTGTGTCGGCAGAAATGCGATCGCGCGTCAGACGATTTTGCGAGACCTTACGACGCTCATACAATGGCAGCGACCAGCCCAACAGTTCTTTCAATAGCAGCAGCAACTCATCGAATCGCTCGGTTGTACCGACGGCGGCAAAGTGTGCGTGTAGGTTTTGTTTAGCGATGTCGAGAAACTCATCAGGACACTGTCCAAATTTAGGTTCCCAACCGCGATCGCCCACCAGCATTCGGGTTTGCCCATTATCTAACTCAACAGATAACTCATGCTGCACATAATCGCGCAGGCTAAGGTGCTCAGCCTGAACCCGCTGATGCAAATAGTGATCGGTACGCTCTTTGACGTAGGCATAGTGCGAAATAATCCGCTCAACGGGGTCGCGAAGAATGGTGATGTAGGTAGATGGCGTTTTAATCTCGCGGTGCAACCCAAACGGAAAATGCCCTTTGACCACGCGGTAGCGCTGTCGCCGATGCTCGGGCAGCTTGTTAAAATCCGCTGGCGTCTGCCCTACCATATTGGGGTCGGGATGGCACCAAAAAATGCCGTCTTCTCCGTACTCCCGATACATCACCACGTCAACGGTGCTCCCGGCAGTTTTGGGAATGTGGAGAAAGAGAATGAGCGGTGGTTGCAGTGCCTGCTCGGCGGCACTGGGCTGGAGGCCAAGATTCATGACACAACCAAGAATTGAACCTATTAACGAACAGAACTCACAGAACTCCGGGGCGAGCTATCGAGCACTGGTGTCGAACAACCGCAGAACGCTGACTCGCGGCCCTCTATGATTCGAACATCCTCACCGAAACGGGGTAGATAGCCTTTGCTCTCGGTTTAATACTTGCTCAAGTATTCGCAGCACCTAAATCATCAGAGTACAGGCAATGGGCCAAATTTGAGTCTGTAGCTACGCTGAAATAATTTTCCTTGCTGTTCCCTAACCATGACCAATGATGAAAACACTTGGCGTATGGCTCCTGATTAGTTCGGACATTCTATGATGGCGGCTACTAGGTTGCTGCCGGGTGCGCCTTGATGCTCATTGCCAGCGGAGACCAAAATCATAGGGTCGCCCACCACAGAGGCAACCACCGCATTGGCGACTGCCTTGGATATGATGCCCGCGTAGCCTGCTAAAAAGTCGCTGTGGATGGTATGGCGGCGATCGCGCACTGAACCCACTGCATCGGCCCCGCAGTTGACGAACATCTGCACAATTTGGGATTGCTGAGCGGCGGTCAGCGGAGATTGGGCGTAGAGGCCAGCAGAGGCCAGAGAGGTATAGATCCCGGCTGTATCAAGCTGATCTTGCATGACCCCATGCCCCACGCGGTAGCGGCTCACGGCGCGATCGCTGTTGCCCAGCACCAGCACCCGGCATGCCGACTGTTCTCCCCCGGCCGATACAGAACCTCGACGGGTATACAGCGCTCGATTGCGGTTGATCACATCCGAACTGAGCTTCTCAGGCGGAATTTCTTCTAACGCGAGCCCAATGCCTAGCGCGCAGGCTCCCTTTGCCATTGAACTTGCTTGCCCCAAGTTGGTGCTAACCACGGTGGCTCCCCGCTGAGCGGCGTCTGTCAGCCGGGCTGGAGTCATGGCGGGGCACTTGACTTCAACGCAGTGCACATCGGCTAGGTCAGTGATACTGGCGTGGGCGATCGCCCCCTTCACGGCCTCCGCTACTAGCTCGACCTGAGTCAGGGTGCCATATTCCTCAGGCAACAGCACTCGTGTATCAGCGCTGCCAACCGTGAGTCGGCTTTCTGTGGGTAGCGTGTCGGGTGCGTCTACCGAACGCCGCGCAAAGATCGTGTAATGGGGACTCATCAGCCCGCCACATAGTCCAATCATCATCATAGGGATGCGGTCGAACACAGCCTCGGGCGAAATCCCTAGGCGCAGTGCTAGCTCTAGCTGCATGCACAGCGAGGCATAGCCCCGCGCATAGCCCGAACCCTCAGGCTGGGCTATGATGCCCACAATTTCGTCAGCCTTGAGGGTTCCGCTGTCGAGCAGTTGGCGCAGACCGCTTATATCGTCAGGCGCAGTCATCGGCACGCGAAATACAGACACATCGAGCCAAGGGCGATCAGGGTGAGCTTTGGTCATGGTGATAGAACGTAGGGGTGGATCTAGAACTGGGTTTTGATGCGGTGTGCAGGAGGGGGTGAGGAATTGCCGGGAAGGGTAGCGCTCTAACCCTAGAACGACCGATGGCGATCGCCCCGATGGCCATGCAGAACGCTGCGGGCGGCTTCTAGCGTAGAGTTAATGTGGTCTACGGCGATCGCTGCGGCGTGGTCGCTATCCCGCTGACGATAGGCCTCTAACAACAGGTCATGTTCTCGGTCGGCAGAGCCCCGCTGCAGAGGATTGTCGGAGAAAGACAGGTTGATATACAGGTCAGCGACATCTGCCAACTGCTGCAAGATCTGCTGCAACCGCTGATTGGGATGCGCCTGGTAGAGCACTTCATGAAACTGCCGATTCAGCCCAACCCAGGTGAGCTGATCGGGCTCCTCTTCCATCTGCTTTACTAATTCTGCGGCGTGCTGCAACGCCTCAGGCGTAATCTCCTGAACGCCCTGGCGGATGTTGAGAGGCAGCAGCACCACGCGAATTTCAAAAATTTCTTCTAGTTCATGCAGGGTTGGCGTATGCACCACGGCCCCGCGAAAGGCGTCAAGGTCAATTAAGCCGCCTGTGCTGAGCTCTCGCAAGGCTTCACGAATCGGCGTCACACTAACCTTGAGAGCTTCGGCGAGTTCGGCCTGCACTAAGCGGGTGCCTGGGGGCAAGTCGCCCGACAAAATGGCCTGGCGTAGATAGTGGGTGACGCTAGCCTGGGTGGTGCGCGCCATGCCCTGCACAGGCGGCAAGGGTAGTTTTGCGGTCAAGGTTCGTGACTCCTGGCTGAATGAGGCTGAATAAGTAAGAAAGAATATAAAATGGCCCCCTCTAGGACTAAAACAAACTAGCTACGGCTATCAGACTGCCTGCACAGTGCACAACCGACGAAACGACATGAGCTAGTGCTTTGAAACATTTAATACTTTCTATTTTCATATATCATATATGATTCAAGGAAGTACAGTCCCTGCAATACGCAACAGCCAATCCATGAGTATATCGGGTTCACGGCACTCCATCGAGCCCTGCTCCGAGAGTCTGGCAACACGCCGCCTCAAGCGAGCCGCAAACCAGCAAATTGGGGGAGCGCCGAGAGGCTATAAGTCGGCGGGCGCTCCCTGCATACCCGCAGCGGATCTTCCGGAAGGCCGCACCTGTGCATCTCACGGCGTCACCTAAGGAACACATGACAGGGTTTTTAGTGGTCATTATTGGGTCGCTATGCTTGGCCGCGCAGAACGTGCTGCTGCGGGTGATGTTTGCCGAGGGCAATATTCTAGGGCAGTTTCTCTGGGGTGGTTTTGTGGAACCCAGTGTAGGTAATTCGCTGCTGGTTTTGCAAGTTCGCTCCCTGCTGATTTTGCCGGTGATGGTGGCGATCGCACCGTCGCTGTATCCCGATTCTTGGAAAACCCTGCGGCGCGTGGTGCAGAGAGACGCGCGATCGCTCCTGACCCGTGCGGTGCTCAGCAGCAGTTTTTTATTTTTAGCGCTGGCGCTGCTATTTATCGCCATTGCCTTTATCCCGGCGGGAATTGCAACCGTGCTGTTCTTTACCCATCCAGTGACAACGGGGCTCCTGTCTTGGCGGTTATTTGGCGATCGCCCCACGGCACTGCGAGTGGGGGTGATGGTGGTAGTCATGGTGGGAAGCGTGCTGGTAGCACCGGCGCTGCAGGCCGACGGCAGTCCTGGTGCGCTGTTGGGCATATCGGCGGCGCTGGGGGCAAGTTTGGCCTACTCGGCACAGGGGCTGCTAGCGCAAACCTGCTTCCGAGACATTCACCCTGTGCCATTCACGTTGATCAATTTCATCGTGATGCTGGGGTGGTCAGCGCTGTGCTTACTGCTGTTTCGGTTTGAGGTGCCTCCCGATGCCTGGACGCCGCTGTGGATCATTAGCGCGGTGGCCGCGCTGCTCACCCTGGCGGGACAACTGCTCTACAACGTGGGGATTCACCTGGTAAATGCGGCGCTGATGGCGATTATTGCGGTGAGCAACCCTATGTTGACGGCGGCGATCGCCTGGGTGTCACTTCAAGAAACGCTGACGGGACGGCAGATGGCAGGCATGCTGCTGGTGGTGGCGGGCATTGTCGCCTTAGGGCGAGAACGAATGATGCTCTCTCAGCAAAAAACCTGATTATCACGACAGAAAAGAATCTATGAGAAAGGGAAAACAGCTGAATCGCTCAGTCTTGTAAATCTAGTGAGAGTAAGTTGAGGAGCTACTTAGAAGAGGAGCTACTTAGAATTAATTATTCGCGCAGATTCAAAATACGATTAAAAACAATTAGGAGAGCGTCAACGGAATATTTTGCTGACAAAGGGAACAGTGAGACGGGGCGATCGCATCCATGCCGTCGAGTGTAATAAGAACCTCAGTGGGGCATCCTAACTCAACCTGAAATAGCCCCTTAGTGGCGATTAAGCCAACTCCAACGGGTGTAGCTTGGGCTGCATTGACTAATCCAATTAACTGCTTGGCGGTGCCGCCTGTTGTTGTGATATCATCCACGATTAAAACTTGGTGCTGGGGCTGAAATTCAAAACCCGGAATTAATGAGTAGATGCCATTTTTTTGACGGGCGATCGCTACTTCTACATTTAACCGTTTGGCGACTTCAAAGGCCAAAATACTGCCTGCTTCATTTGCACCCAGCACATGGGAAAGCGATTGGGTCTTGAAGCGATCAGCCATGTGGTCCAATAGCAGGTGCGATCGCCCTGGGTCTCGAAATAACTTGATGCATCGAAAGAAGCGGCTCGCATGAAGCCCACTGGCTAATTCAAAATGCCCCGTTTGTAGTGCGTCTGTCTGCTCAATTAAACTGGCCAACTGGTGATGAATCGGATGGGATGACATAGACGGAAAAGGGGATAGATGAAGTCTGGATAAGGAATAGAAAAAACTTGTATTGATTTATTTTAGTACAGCCGAGTTCGTGGCTGTACTAAGGCTTGAATATGGTGGGAATAAAGGCTTAGTCTTTGAGTAGTAAGGGGCGTTAAGACTGAGGGGGCGATCGCCCCCTCAGTACCCCTCTGACTTAGGTTTCTATAACCACACGTCGGTATTTAACCTGTGCAATTGAATAGACAGAAAAGGCGCTGAGAAATGACTACAGCTCCAAACCGTTATTGAGCAGATTGCGTAGAACAAAGGAATTCTATTAAATTTAGCCAAAACTCACTTAAAAGTAACTGAAGATACAAAAATAAGAACCAGTGACGCCCAGAATTTTAATACTAAAACAATTGCAGCCACACAATTGAATCTTGAATCTGAACCTTCATCAGCGAGTCTGAAATATGAAACGCAAGTTGTCCCGCAAGCGCTCTCTATCTAGCCAGATTTTGTACAGCGGCTTCAGCCTGATTACCGCATTAGGGCTTGCAGCCTGTCAGCCCCCTGCTGCAACGCCGCCTGTTTCCGAAGACGCAGCCTCCGAAAATCAAGCTGCCAGCGCTCCTGACCCTGAATCCTTAACCACGGTTCGCTTTACGCTGTCTTGGCTGCTGCAGGGTGTTGATGCGCCGCTCACCCTAGCATTAGAGCGGGGCTACTTTGCAGAGGAAGGCATCGATCTGCAATTTGAGCGGGGCTATGGTTCTGCCGACACCGCGAGCAAAATCGCCGCCGGCCAGTATGACCTCGGCTTTGGCGATATGTATTCCATGATTGAGTTCAACGAGCGGAACCCTAACGATGCGCTGCTAGTGGTTGCAGTGCCTTACAATAAGGCTCCTTTTGCTTTGGTGACGCTGGCAGAAAGCGGCATTGACAGCATTGATGAATTTGAAGGTCGAACCCTGGGTGCCCCTGCAGGAGATGCGCCTCGGCGGTTGTGGTCGGTGTTAGCCGAAGAAGTTGGCGTTGATGGCGAGTCGGTCGAGTGGGTCACGATGGAGCCCCGCCTGCGCGAAAGCTTTTTGCTGCAAGGTCAGGTCGAAGGTATCAGCGGCTTCATCTATTCCATGCTGCCGTCGTTGCTCAAGGGCGGCAAATCCATGGATGACCTCAATATCTTTTACTACACCGACAATGGATTAGACTTCTATGGCAACGTGGTGATGGGCCGCGCAGACTATCTAGAAGAAAATCCAGAGATTGTTCGGGCGTTTATGCGCGCCTACTTCCGTGGTATTCAAGACATGTTGCGGGATCCCGAAGCGGGCCTAGAGAGCGTAGTGGCCGCCGGGGATGAACTGATGGAGCGAGATGACGAAAAGCTGCGCTTGCAAATCGCGTTAGAAGATTTGCTGCTGAATGAAGAAGTAGAGCGTTTAGGATTAGGCACGGTTGATCCTGAGCGACTGCAGCAAACCATTGACCAAACAGTGGTTGGGTTTGGCTTAGAGAACACTCCCAGTCTTGATGATGTGTTTGTAGATGACTACCTGCCGCCTCTAGAAGACCGCCTCCCCCCCGATGCATCCGAGATTGGCACCCTGCAATAGCGGGCGATCGTTTGAGAGGTCATCCATCGCAAGCTCAAGTGAGTTGTGACGACCAAACTATTTAGCCTTAGAGGGGCTGGGTTATAGAACTCAGCCCTCTTAAGGCTATTGGGCGGTTTTTATTTCTTGCGTGGGGATGGGGGCCAAACCAGTAAGGGGAAGAGTTGTCCTTTCCAGAAAACTTTCCAGACCATTCGCACTGGATCTCTATCAGATCTCTATCAATGGTGTGTCGATTTGTTGCGAGGGCTTAGCAATAATGAGAGGGACGTATTCCGCCCCTGGAAGGAGGTAATCAGATGAGTACCTATGCTAATGAACTGAGAGCGACAGCTCAGGCCATGGTGGCTCCCGGCAAGGGCATCTTGGCGATGGACGAAAGCAACGGCACCTGCAATAAGCGGTTTGCCGTACTGGGTATTCCTACGACGGAAGAACGCCGTCGAGCCTATCGGGAGTTAATCATAACGACACCCGGTTTGAGCGATGCCGTTAGCGGTGCCATTTTATACGATGAAACCATTCGTCAATCGACGCAGTCGGGTGTGCCTTTTCCCCAAGCGATGAAAGATGCGGGCATTTTGATAGGTATCAAGGTCGATACGGGTGCCAAAGACTTAGCGGGTTGCCCCAACGAAAAGGTAACGGAAGGACTGGATGGGTTGCGCGATCGCATTGCTGAGTACTACCAAATGGGCGCGCGCTTTGCAAAGTGGCGAGCGGTGATTACCATTGGCAATGACATCCCTAGCCTCACATGCTTAGAAGCTAATGCTCACGGGCTAGCGCGCTATGCCGCTCTATGTCAGGAAGGGGGGCTAGTGCCCATTGTTGAGCCAGAGGTCTTGATCTCGGGCGATCACAGCATTGAAACTAGCTATGCTGTAACCGACCAGACGCTGCAAGCGGTATTTCACCAACTGCGGCTGCATCAGGTGGCGCTGGATCAAATGATCCTCAAGCCCAGCATGGTGATCTCTGGTGCAGACTGTCCCACTCAAGCCAGCGTTGAGCAAGTTGCAGAAATGACAGTTCGCTGCTTGCGATCTAACGTTCCAGCGATGGTTCCGGGTATTGCCTTTTTGTCGGGCGGGCAGTCGAACGAAAAAGCGTCGGCGCACCTGAATCGAATCAATGCAGAATACGGCGACCAATGCCCTTGGCGAGTCACCTTTTCCTATGCTCGCGCTATTCAGCAAAGTGCGCTGAATCATTGGGCAGGGGACGATTCTAAGATTGGAACAGCTCAGCAGTTGCTCTATCGCCGCGCTAAGCTCAACAGCGCTGCCAGCATGGGGCAATACAAGCCTGAGATGGAACAGGAGCCAACGCTAGTTTAGCGATCGCCCCTTGCTTCCCAAACGCTGAGGATAGCAGGCTTGATGGCCTCAGTTAGGGAATGTGCAAGTTAAATCATCGTGTGGAACTTAGATGGTGTTAAGTTCCACACGATGATGGTTTGGATTTGGGCTAAAGACGACTAAGCGGCGATCGAGTTGACAAGCATTGCAAGGTTTGCCCATCGAGCCTGTGCAACTCTTAGCTTCCTATTTCTATTCGCTTCGTGCCTGCTCTTCATGACAGGGTAGATAGAGCAGCCAACAGGAGAGTCTAGCTGTGTCGGCAGTAACAGGAGGCTCGAATCGGAATTTCAGCACGGGCGATCGCTCTGCCGAGTTGTAATCCAATGTGAGCCGCCTCAACCGTTTCACCTCGATGGTTTAAGCACTCATAAAGGCCATGCAAACTCCAAACATTGTTGGGATGCTGACACGCCCTGCTTAACGTCTTATCCAACCCTAAGTCCGCTCTGTAGATGGCTTCCGCTTCGTCGTAATGGTTTTGCTCTAACAAAAGCGCACCCAGAGCATGGCGGGTGGGCTGCATCCACCCCCAAGGTTCGTCATAGGGCAAGGTATCATCTAATTCAACGGAGCGGCGCAAGTGCTCGAAGGCCTTACCATAATTGCCTTTGTGGTATTCTATCTCGCCTAACATCATTTGTTCGGCAACTTGAAGAATATCCCGACAGGTGTTGTTAAAAAGCATTCGGGTTTCTGGAACACGCTGATAAGCCTCATCAAAGCGAGCGCGCTCGGCTTCTGCCTCGCCATGTTTTTTGAGATTAGCAAGGGCAACCGTGCGCGAATAACGCATCATCGCCGTGGTCACACAATACAACTCAGTATCTTCGGGAAGAGGCTGCGCCAAGATTTCTTCCCACAATCCAAAGCGGATTAGGGCATGTTGCTTCATCGGCAAAAAACCTTCAAACCAGTCGGCCGTCGGCCGCAAAAAATCTTCTGGTAAGGCGGTCATCAGTTCATCCGCTGTTGACAATGCCACGGAGGGTTGTCCCAAAAACATCGCTCCGTAAATCGTGAAATGGTAGTTGTGAAGGCGATAGATGGTGTAAAAATTATCAGCTCCTACTTTCTCTACAAATTTCTGATCAACTTGAGTCGCTTTTTGATTGCGGGATACGACATTTATGTAGTCGCCACAGAGCACGTCAATGTGAGTAGCCATATGCAGCAGATGCCCCGCATCGGGAACCAGCGTCAGGAGGCGATCGCCATGACGAAGCGCACGTTCCGGGTAGGGTGACATCTCGAGGAGATGGATATACATATGCAATAGCCCCGGATGATCCCACGCCCCTTCTAACTGGTCGAACGCAGTTTCGAGAACGGCAAGGGCTTCAAGCGTACTCGCCCCCGGAGCAGGTTGACCGGAGGGCAAATCCCATAGCTGCCAAGGGGTTCTATTCATCAAAGCCTCGGCGAACAAGCAGCACACATCCAGATCTGTTGGAAATGCCTCATAAACGTTACGCATGGCATTCGCATAGGCATCGTTCCACGGGGTAAAATCCTCAACCATCGGATTTTCTGGATAGCGATGGGAAACGGCTTTAATTAGGGCTTGCTCAACTGGCGTTCCTTGATCGTTGAGGGCAGTAGCTTGAGCTACTGCCTGATGTGCAATGGCTACAGCATTAGGCTTTTCGGCGTCTTCAAACGCTTCCCAGGGTTTGTTGTAATTTGGCCCGATCGCATAGGCAATGCCCCACTGCGCCATGGCACATTCAGAGTCATCCTTTAATGCCGCTTGAAAACAAGAAATTGCTTCTTCATGGTTATAGGCGTAGAGCCATATCAGACCTCGACCAAACCAACGTTGAGCTGACGTTGAAGTCGTTGTGATAGCCCGAGAATAGCGTCCCAAATCAAAGTAATCCATGAATGGTCACCTCATGGTTTCAGGGATGATTTTATTATCTCAAAAGGGTTTTAAGGCGACATTAGGGTCAACACAAGTTAACTCCATCTATTTAAATCCATCTGGGGCATTGCAAACCCATGAGGAGATTGAACCAGAAAGAGTATTCTCTGATTAATAAATATACTAGCCTGGAATCTAGAGTTGGGTCAACTCCCTCAGCGCCATATTCGCCGCAACTGTTGGGTAAGCTGCTGTTTAATTCTGGATTGTGTTAGCAATCCCTGAGTAGGGCTGAGCAAAAATGTAACTAAAAATAGACTAAATGAGACTAAGACGATCGCCGCACCCGATGGCACATTCAGGTAATAGCTAAGATACATGCCAACAATGCCAGACAGCGAACCAAACAACGTTCCTAGCAGCATCATGTGATGCAGTTCATTAACCAATAGATACGCGGTCATGCCTGGGGCGACTAACATGGCGATAACTAGTAATACTCCTACAGTTTGCAGGTTGGCAACCACGGTTAAGCTAATGGCCGTAACCATGCCTAGGTAGTACCAGCGCACGGGCATTCCCCCGGCTTGGGCACCCACGGGATCAAAGGTATAGAACAAGAGCTCTTTGTAAAATAGAAAGACGGCCACCAGAATCAACACGGTGATGCCAAATGTGAGACGTAGATCTGCTACGTTGACACCCAGAATGTTGCCAAATAAGACATGAATTAGGTCAATGCGGTTGGCACCCGGCAAAACCGTAACAAGCATGGTGCCAATGGCCAGAAACGAGGCCAGAATTAGCGCCATCACAGAATCCATTTTGAGGCGTGATTGAGATTCGATACCTGAAAGGGCGATCGCACTCAGCACCCCAGCCGCCAGCGCCCCTACAGACAACGGCACACCTAGATATACAGCAATAGGCAACCCCGCCATCACCGAGTGAGAAATCATGTCTCCCATCATGCCCATTTGCTGCACGATAATGTAGCTGCCTACAATTGCGCACAGCACTCCCCGCAGCACCCCCATCGTCAGGGCATTGCGCATAAATTCAAACCCAAGCGGCTCTAAAAGCAGGTCAATCATGTGGGGTTAAGTCTGAACTAAGCCGCTGCAAATTTGAGCGCATCGCCGTAGGCGGCTTGCAGGTTTTGCGCCGTCATTACGAGTTCTTTAGGCCCTACCGCAATCACCTGCTTATTGAGCAGCATAATGCGGTCGTAGTGGTTGAGGGTTTCGCCTAGGTCGTGGTTGATCACGAGCAGTGTTTTAGCTTGAGCCTTGAGTTCATCAAACACGTCAAAAATAATGTCTTCGGTCTTGCGATCGACCCCAGTAAAGGGTTCGTCGAAAATGAGCAGGTTAGCCTGCTTAGCCAACGCCTGCGCAATAAAGACGCGCTGTTGCTGACCGCCCGACAACTCACCAATGCGGCGATCGCGCAATTCATACATGCCCACCCGCTCTAACGCCGCTTGCACCAGATCTCGCGACTGCCGAGAGGGGCGACGGAATAGCCCTGCGTGAACCGTACGCGCCATCATCGCCACATTCCACACCGTGATGGGGTAATCCCAATCAATTTGCGATCGCTGGGGCACATAGGCCACCTGCAAGAGCTGGCGACTGAGGGGAAGGCCACAAAACCGAATGCTGCCAGCCGCAGATCTAACAAGCCCCAGCATTGCTTTCACCATCGTACTTTTGCCAGCCCCGTTAGGTCCCACAATGCCCACCAGTTCACCTGGTGCCACTTCACAATTGATGTTTTGGAGCGCCAATACGTCGCGATAGGAGACAGATAACCCTTGTACTTGCAGCATGGTTTAGCAATCATGAATAGACAATGAAGAGAAAATGAGATAAAAATGAAATAACAACGCTACTTTAACATTTCACTGAAATCCATGCACTAGGTAGATCGACTGCTCTCTGGGTCACTACTCCTAGCGATAGAGCCAGAGAAAGGAAACCCTCAAAACATTTCTGGTAGGGCAAGGCGGATGTAAAGGAGGGCGGGCTATCTCGGTGGCGCTTAAGGTTTGGAGCAACCCGTTGGAGGGATGTCTGAGCGCGCGTTTCCGGTAATCATCTCTACTAGTTATCTCTATATAAAGCATTGATTTCATATTCCGTTCATCCTCCTAATGAACGGAATATGAGGGTTGGATGGGGTGATTTTGAAGCCTATGGCCCCGCTGTTTCAAAGGCTGCTCGCTGGGATCAGCTGAAATGAGGGCGTATCAAAGTCATTATTTAATGAGAGAAATTCTGAATAAGTATCTAAAGAAAGAGAATGTGCTGATGAATCTGCCACAAATCGGGGTTGCGATCTTACACCGAGGCCACTTTCGGTTTCGCATCCCTCTGGCGGCATTGTCTTTGGTGCTTGTGGCCGGCTGCGGCCCTACGTCAACGGCGCAGCCTGGCGAGGCTGACGCCACGCGCCTCAGCGTAGTCGCCTCCTACAGCGTGCTGTGCAGCATGGTAGAGCAGGTAGCAGAAGATGCGATAGATCTGGCCTGCTTAATTGACTACGACCGAGATCCCCATACCTATGAGGCTACGCCGGCTGATCGCCGCTCCATTGAGCAGGCCGATGCGATGTTCTACGCTGGGATGAACTTTGAACCGTCGGTGATTCAAATGGTAGAAGCCACCCGCACCGACGCCCCTAAGATAGCGGTGCATGAGGTGGCCGGAGAAGACACGATTGAAGTGCAAGGTGTCGGAGCGTTGGAGCCGGATCCTCACATCTGGCATGATGTGGAGAATGGAATGCGGATGGTGGCGCTGATTGCCAAAACCCTGACAGAGGTTGATCCAGAACATGCGGCAGAGTATGCCGCCCGCGCTGCCGACCTCACGGCTGAGCTAGAGCAGCTCCACGCCTGGATTCCCCAACAAATTGCTACAATTCCCGAAAACCAGCGCCGCCTAGTGACCACTCACGACGCCATGAACTATTACGCCCGAGCCTATGGGCTGACGGTGGAAGGCACGTTGCTGGGGTTAAGCACAGAGCAAGAGCCGACAGCAGCGCAGGTTAGGCGCTTGACTGAGTCGATTCAGGCGGCAAGTATCCCGACTGTGTTTGCTGAGCTGACGTCGAATGACCGCGTGCTGGCGACGGTGGCGAATGAGGCCAATGTAGAGATTTCAGATCGAGTTTTGATTGCAGATGGCATCGGGCAGCAGGGGACGCCCTCCGGCAGCTATCAAGGAATGGTGGAATACAACACCTGCGTGATTGCAGAGGGGTTAGGGGGTCGCTGCGTGCCCTTTGCAGGTGCCGACTAGCGATTACTGCAACCGCTAGGTTAATTAGCACAACCATACACACTCAAACCAGCGCCTTAAGCGCTATGGGACTCGATATCAATGGTGAGTTTGTTGGATCAGACGGTGCAGGTGGCTGATACTCAAGCGTTTGAGTATGTCCCGCCAAAGCGGGCGATCGCCGCTCACAAAATTTTGGTAAAACCCAATTTGGGCTATCCCGTGGGGCCACCGGCTACCGTCAGCATGGCCGTGTTGGGAGCCGTACTGCGGGGTCTGCGGGCGGCGAGTCCGGCGGCAGACATTGTGATTGTAGAAGGGGTCTGCTCGCCGGTCGCGCTGGCGGATATTGCCAGCCGCAACGGGCTGTATGCTTTGCTAGATAAAGGGATGCAACTGGTGGATGCCGATACGCTGCCGCTGCAGGAGTACCTCAATCGATCGCCGGAGCCCGTTCGGTTTCACTCAATGGTGGCTCCGGCACTGCTGGCAGAGGTAGATTGCTGTATCTCAGTAGGGGCGCTGAAGCGCACTCAGCTCAAAGGCGCACCGCTGATTTCGGCGTCTCTCAAAAACCTATACGGGTTGTTTCCGCGATCGCACTACAAAGCTCGCAGCGCCAACTCTCGCGGGCAGCTGCATCGCCCCTCCGTGCCGTTGGTGCTACAAGATGTGTATTTTTGCATTGGGCATCTGTTCCACGGCGCGGTCGTGGATGGCGATCAAAAATTTATCAGCCAGGATTGGAAACCTGACCGGGGCACGGCGGTTCCCCTTGGTAAAGTAATTTGGGGAGAAGATTTGATCGCGGTAGATCGCACCGCCTGCCAAGTCGGCAGTGAGGCCGAACCGGCCTACATTGGGGCGATCGCCCGATTGCGGTAGCGCTGCGCTGGGCAAGCGTCTGGTCTGTAGACTGCGATAGGGTAGGTTGGAATGCGGCAATGACGTTCTTGGAGGAAAACATGCGCCTGTTTACCACCATTGCCGGATTGCGCCGCCATGTGCAGCAGCAGCGGCAGAGCATGGGAACCGCTAAGAAGGTAGGTTTAGTGCCGACGATGGGCGCACTCCATGCCGGACACGTGAGCCTGATGAAGCGGGCGCGGCAAGAGTGCGGGCAAGTGGTGGTGAGTATTTTTGTCAACCCGTTGCAGTTTGGCCCTCAGGAAGATTTTCATCGTTATCCCCAAACGCTAGAGGGCGATCGCCACGTGTGCGAAGCGGCTGGGGTCGATGCGGTGTTCGCGCCCACCGTTCGGGAACTCTACGGCTCTGATGATCTCGCTGATGGGTCGGATCCTGTGAGTTTGACCCAGGTGTTGCCGCCGCCTGCGATGATGGCGGTGCTGTGTGGCCCCCATCGTCCGGGTCATTTTGAAGGCGTTGCCACTGTGGTCACCAAGCTGTTCACTATCGTGCAGCCCGACCGCGCGTATTTTGGTCAAAAAGACGCACAACAACTGGCGATCGTGCGGCGGCTGGTTCAGGATCTGAACGTGCCTGTGACGGTCGTCTCTTGCCCGACGGTGCGCGAGGCCGATGGACTGGCGATGAGTTCGCGCAATCGCTATCTATCGCCGGAGGAGCGATCGCAGGCCACGATTCTATATCACGCCTTATGCCACGCTCAGCAGCAATTCAAACAAGGTATTATCGATCGTTGGGCATTAATTAATGCGGTTGCTAGCACGCTGGCGACTACTCCGTCTGTGCGTCCTCACTATGTTGATCTGGTTCATCCTCACACTATGAAGCCGTTAGAAAAAGTAACTGATCACGGTCTGCTGGCGATCGCCGCTCACGTCGGCCCAGCCCGACTGATAGACAATGTGCTGCTCACCACCCGGCAGCCCATCATTGCCATTGACGGCCCCGCCGGAGCCGGAAAATCCACGGTTGTGCGCCGGGTTGCGGCTGATCTCGGGCTTTTGTATCTCGATACTGGGGCCATGTACCGAGCGGTGACTTGGCTGGTGCTGCAGTCTGGAATGGCTCTGACGGATGAGGCGGCGATCGCCGAACTCGTCAGCCAGTGCGACATTCGGCTAGAAAACGAAGATAAAGTTGAAATGCGCGCCCCCACGCAAAAAGTTTGGATTAACGGGCAAGAGGTGACGCGCGAGATTCGCAGTGCCGAGGTGACCTCACAGGTATCGGTGGTGGCCGCTCAGCAGGCCGTGCGCGAAGCATTGGTGCAGCAGCAACAGGCCTATGGCAAGCGGGGCGGTGTGGTGATGGATGGGCGCGACATTGGCACCCATGTCTTCCCAGATGCAGAACTCAAAATCTTTCTCACCGCCTCGGTGCAAGAGCGCGCCCGCCGTCGCCATTTCGACCTCAAGGAGCAGGGGCAACCCGAGGTCAGCCTAGAATCCCTTGAGCAGAGCATCTATGAGCGGGACCTGAAGGATAGCAGCCGGGCGATCGCCCCCCTTCGCAAAGCCAGTGACGCCGTTGAAATCAACACCGATCGCCTCACGGTGGATCAAGTGGTAGACACGATTGTGAGCCTATATCAGGAAGCCGTTCGATAGGGGTTGGCGACGGGTGTCAGGGTTGATGAATGTTGATGGATTGTTTGATAGGTCGTGTTCCATGCCGTTTACCTACCCCTTTCCGCCGTTGCTGTCTGGCACGCTGGTCAAGCGATACAAGCGGTTTTTTGCCGATGTGCAGTTGGACGATGGCGCGATTGTGACGGCGCACTGCCCCAATACTGGGCCTATGACGGGGGTGAATCGTCCTGGCAACCGCGTTTGGGTGTCGCAAAGCACCAACCCGAAGCGATCGCTCGCCTACACCTGGGAGCTGATCGAGGTCAACGACACCCAGCCCACGCTAGTGGGGGCGAATACAGGTTTGCCTAACCGAGTCATCAAGGCCGCGCTAGAGGCGCATCTGTTTCCTGAATTGGGCGACTACACAACGGTTCGTGGCGAAGTTCGCTATGGGGTCGATCAAAAAAGCCGCATTGATTTTCTGCTGACGGGCGGCGACCTGCCCATCTACGTGGAAGTGAAGAACACTACCTGGGCGTCGGGCACGCTGGCGATGTTTCCCGATACGGTGACTACGCGCGGCCAAAAGCACCTGCAAGAGCTGACGGCCCTGCGGCCCCACACCCGTGCTGTGATGCTTTACTACATCAACCGGGGCGACTGCACCCACTTTGCCCCTGGCGATGCGGCAGACCCCACCTATGGCACCCTGTTTCGCGCGGCGATCGCTCAAGGGGTCGAAGTGCTTCCCTGCCGCTTCTGCAACACCCCTACAGGGGTTGAATATTTAGGCAAAGCGGCGATCGCCGTTACCTGATCCCCACTCTTGCTCCCCGATCTCTAACACCCACCTCACCTGTGCGATACCATTTTAAATAGATCGATCGTTGAGAGGAACTGCCGTGGAAGCGACACAGATTAACTGTGCAGAAGCCTGTAAAAATGGATGTGTTTTGGGTGAAAAGTGTCCCAACCTGGAGTTTCGCGACCAAGCATCCAACTTCATTCGCAATACGCCGCTTGACCAAATGCATGAAATTGCCGAAATCGCTCGCCGCCGAAAAATGACGGAACCCCCCAAGTGGGTGATTCCAGAAGGTGGCATTCAGCCAGAAGATTAACAACGGATTGAACAAAAAAAGAGAGCCGCGGCTCTCTTTTTTTGTTCAATCCGTTGTTAATCTTCTGGCTGAATGCCACCTTCTGGAA
>JBGTOF010000089.1:0-51950 GCA_041742695.1 Elainellales cyanobacterium
CTTTGTCGATCAGGCTAGTCTGGTCGAGCGACTGCTTGTGCTTGTGGAACCAGGCGATTGCCTCCTGTTTAAGGCGTCGCGGTCAGTCGGGCTGGATCAGGCTGTGCAGCAGTTTAGCCAGCGCTATGGCCCGGTGCCTCAGGTGTAATATCGGCACCAGAGGTGGGGAATGCCGCCTCTGATTTTTTTTGGGGCTACCCGTGGATTGTGATCAGGATTGATTTTGAGGACACCCCTGCCGGATGAAGCTTCTGTGCATCAGCAATGGTCATGGAGAAGATGCGATCGCCCTACGCGTCCTCCAGCAATTGCGTGCGCTGCCCCAAGCACCCGAGCTAGCCGCGATGTCGCTAGTGGGCGAGGGCAGCGCCTACATCCACGCTAACATTCCGCTCATGGGTCCCGCTAAGCGGCTACCCTCGGGGGGGTTCATTTATATGGATGGGCGACAGCTAGCACGCGACCTTCGCGGTGGGCTAGTAGCGCTCACCCGCGCACAATTACGCACTGTCAAAGCCTGGGCGCAAGAGGGTGGCGCCGTGCTGGCCGTGGGGGACATTGTGCCGCTCCTATTTGCCTGGTATAGCGGCGCGCCCTATGCCTTTGTTGGCACTGCAAAATCAGAGTATTACCTGCGGGATGAAGCCGGTGTGCTGCCTCGTCCCACCTGGTTTGACCGATTGGAGAATCTGTGGGGGTCGGTCTATCTGCCATGGGAGCGCTGGCTGATGGAGCATCCCCGCTGTCGGGCGGTGTATCCGCGCGATCGCCTCACTGCTGACACCCTGCGCCGTTGGGAACTGCCCGTGTTTGACTTGGGTAACCCCATGATGGATGGGCTGGAACCCACGGGAGATCTAGAGCTGCCGCCCCGCGGCAATCCGCTAACGCTACTGTTGCTGCCGGGGTCTCGTCCACCCGAAGCTTATACCAACTGGCAAATTATTTTAGAAGGGGTAGAAAGCCTCTTGGCGCGATCGCCCGCCCCTTTGATGTTCCTGGGGGCGATCGCCCCTAGCCTAGATCCAGATCCCCTGCACCAAGCGCTCACAGAACGCGGCTGGCAGCGCAGCTCGAATGGGCGCTATTTTCAGCGCAGTCAATCTACACTCATGCTGGATCAGGGTCATTTTGGCGACTGCCTGCATCGGGCTGATGTGGCGCTGGCGATGGCAGGCACAGCTACCGAGCAGTTTGTGGGATTAGGCAAACCCGCCTTCATCTATCCAGGCCCTGGCCCCCAATTCACTCCCGCCTTTGCCGAAGCTCAAACTCGCCTGCTGGGGCCATCGGCAATTTTGGTCAAGCACCCACACCACACCGTCGATGCGGTTGATCGACTCATGCATGACCCCGATCGCTTGCAGTTAATTGCGGATAATGGCGATCGCCGCATGGGTCAACCCGGTGCTGCCGCTCGTATTGCTGACTCTGTGATGACTCAGCTTTATGGGGTATAAACTCAAGCTACGCCTACCCCCTTTCATCTCCTCCCCCTTGCCCGACAACCTGTCTCGAACCCGAACCGAGGGGCCAAAGCAGATGGGGTGCACTGCGTCGCAGTGCACCCCAAGACGTTGTGAATCGCTTGAGTACAACTAGTAAGCCTAGTAAGCGTGTTGCTTATTGCAGCAGTGCAGGGGGCAAGATCACGCGATCGATCACATGAATCACACCATTGGATGCTGCAATATCGGCTTCGGTGACATTGGCATCGTTAATCGCTACAACACCTTCGTCTACAGCCACCATCACAGAGCTTCCTTCCACTGTGGCAACCTCACCCGACATCAGCTCATCCGAGGTGATGCGACCAGGAACCACGTGGTAGGTCAGAATTTGCACCAGCAGGTCGCGGTTCTCAGGTAACAGCAGTTGCTCAACCGTGCCCTCAGGCAGAGCTGCAAACGCTTCATCGGTGGGGGCAAACACGGTGAATGGGCCTTCGCCACTGAGCGTTTCTGCTAAGCCAGCTTCTTGAATCGCAGCCACTAGAGTTTGAAAGGAACCATTTTCGGCAGCTAGCTCCACTACAGTGGATTCGGCCGCGACGGGATCTGTTTCGGTAGGCATGGCGTCAACGGTGCCAGGCATTTCTTCGGTAGGCATGGCGTCAATGGTGCCAGGCATTTCCTCGGTAGGCATCATGTCGGTTGCGCTGGGAACCTCTCCAGGAACCTCAACAGCTTCGGGAATTGCCTCAACCTCAGGCATAGGAGCACTGTGCATGTCAGCTACAGCGGGTAGCGCCACTGCGCCTACAGATGCGGTTGCTGCCAACGCTACAAAATTTCTGACGAACTTAGAATTCACATTGATAGCCATACATTTTCCCTTTGTAAAGGACGTGTGAAGATTCACAACGATTCAATATGGCACGTTTATCTCGATTTAACTAACGACTTTAGGGGGAGGCGACTTTTGGCTTGTCAGAGGATAGTGTAAGCGCGTTATCTGGCAAGGGTTTCTAGCGACTCTATGCCTTTAGGTGTATCTTCTGACTGACTCCTGTTGAAAGGGCACTTGGGGCAAATTCGGTCGCGCAATAGGGAATTTGCCAGAATGGAAGCGGTAAATGCTGGCTTTGAGGCCTGTCTGTAGCCCAGATAACGAGTTCACTGGCGCAGCTTACGGCTTAAATGAAGGGTGGTAGCCGCTAGGCCTAATTTCAATGGCTTGTCGACGGTTACCGACAGAGGCTAGAAACAATCCAGCAATGCGGCTGGGCAAGGAGCGGCGGATGTGCTGCCTTTGCTTAAAGTCGTAATTCCGATTATTTTCGTTTGTTCGCACTATCGCTAGGTAACACCATGTTAGAGCTGTATCAGTTTGAGCTTTCTCACTACTGCGAGAAGATTCGGTTGATCCTTGATTACAAAGGACTTCCCTACCGCAAGATAGAGGTAACGCCTGGCGTGGGTCAGTTGGATGTGTTTCGTCTATCGGGGCAGCGTCAGGTGCCTGTGCTCAAAGATGGGGACGAAGTGATTGCCGATTCAACGGCGATCGCCGACTATCTCGACAAAACCTATCCCGAGCGCCCAATCATTCCCGATGATCCCAAGCTGCGCGGCCTAACGCTGCTGATTGAACAATGGGCAGATGAATCTATCGCCATCAACGGGCGCAAGTGCATGATTGATGCTCTAGGTAAAGATCAGGCGTTTCGCCGCTCGTTCTTGCCCACTACTACGCCAGATCTGGTGAAAGACCTTCTAGGTGCTGTGCCAGCAGAGCTGTTTGGTGTGCTAGAGATGGGCGTCGGGCTAACGCCGGATGCAGTGAAAGCTGCGACAGATGCTGCAAAGCGTGACTTTACCGCGCTTTGTTTTATGTTGTTCGAGCAACCTTACCTGGTTTATGATCAGCCGACTTTGGCTGACTTTGCGGTGGCGGGCCTCTCGATGTACTTTAAGTTCCCTGCTGGCCCCTATTTAGATATTCCTGAATCCCTGAAGGGGCATGGTGTTCCTGGAATTGCGGATGTGGGAACCTTTGAGCCATTTTTTGCCTGGCGCGATCGCCTCTATGCCACCTACCGTAAGGCGACTGTGCCCGCCTCTACGAGCAGCGGCAGCGGCCCCACGTCTATCAACATCGATTAGCGTTAGTTCGACAACTCTCTAAAACCGTGCTGCCTGCAACGTGAGCAGCACGGTTTTCCGTGGTTTTAGCCCCGCAGCGCGGGCTGCAACCACGCGATTGAACTTATGTTTTACTGGGTATTTACTAGAAATTGATTCGCTGCACGTGCGTTTGCTAGTTGAATGATTTAGCTTGATGTGCGTTTCTCCAATACTCGGTCGAATGCCTGTTTTTTAGAATTGTGATCTGTCTGTCGAACTCTCCTAGTCGTAAACCTCTGCAAACAGAGCTACAGAGACTGCCTTAACGAGTGTCCACAAGATCTGAGTATCCGCACGATCTTTAAGTACAATCCTCACCGAATCTATGGCACTCTGGACGTAGAGGCTTGTACAGTGAGCTAGCGTAAGGTCTGAATTAACGCTTGAGTAAAGCGCAGGCAGCACTCAACACTCCTTTATCTAAAATCTAAACCCAACCCTGATTACCCCCAGCGTATGCAAACGCTTCCTAATCCAACTCCTGCGGCGGCAACCCCCGCGCCCGCCACCACCGATCCCACCATCGTGCGCCGTAAGACGCGCCCTGTGCCTGTGGGGGATGTCACGATTGGCGGTGGGCATCCGGTAGCCGTGCAGTCGATGATCAACGAAGACACGCTGGATGTTGATGGCTCTGTGGCAGCTATTCAGCGCCTACATGAGATCGGTTGTGAGATTGTGCGGGTTACGGTGCCTAGCATGTCTCATGCCAAAGTAATGGCAGACATTCGCGATCGCCTCACCCGCACTTATCGCTCAGTGCCACTGGTGGCCGATGTTCATCACAATGGGCTAAAGATTGCGCTCGAAGCCGCCAAGCATGTCGATAATGTGCGGATCAATCCGGGCCTTTATGTGTTTGAAAAGCCGAAGAGCGATCGCACCGAATACACCGCCGCCGAATTCAACGAAATTGGTGAAAAGATCCGCGACACCCTGAAGCCCCTAGTCCTCAGCCTCAAAGAGCAAGACAAGTCGATGCGCATTGGGGTCAACCACGGCTCTTTAGCAGAGCGCATGCTCTTTACCTATGGCGACACCCCCGAAGGCATGGTGGAGTCGGCGCTAGAGTTTATCCGTATTTGCGAATCTCTCGATTTTTATCATATTGAGCTCTCCCTTAAAGCCTCGCGAGTACCCGTGATGCTGGCCGCCAATCGCCTGATGGTGCAGCGCATGGACGCTTTAGGGATGGACTATCCCCTCCACCTGGGTGTAACCGAAGCCGGAGATGGGGAATATGGACGAATTAAATCTACCGCTGGCATTGGCACACTGCTAGCCGAAGGAATGGGTGACACTATTCGGGTTTCGCTCACTGAAGCGCCCGAAAAAGAAATTCCCGTTTGCTATGGCATCTTGCAGGCATTGGGATTGCGACGCACAATGGTGGAATATGTCGCATGCCCGTCTTGCGGGCGCACACTGTTTAACCTAGAAGACGTGTTGCACAAAGTCCGCGAAGCAACAGTGCATCTCACGGGGTTAAACATTGCGGTAATGGGTTGCATTGTCAATGGGCCCGGTGAAATGGCCGATGCGGACTATGGCTATGTCGGCAAGCAAGCGGGCACTATTGCACTCTACCGAGGGCGGGAAGAAATCCGCCGAGTCCCCGAAGATCAGGGTGTTGAAGAATTGATAAATCTGATCAAAGCAGACGGTTGCTGGGTAGACCCATAGGCGATGCTTTGACCCAATTAATTCTGTAGGAATGCGGGCCCACCGCTGTTTTGGGGTCGCCTGTGTTAGATTGAGCATACTTCCTCGCACTGTCAAAATTCATCCTCATCACTATTGTTATGGCCATTACAAAGCATGGACTTGTCTTGGGCGCCACAGCAGTTGCAGTTACGGCTGTAACGTTTACAGGAGCTGGCTTGCATCTGTCTCAAGGGCAAGCGTTTTTCCAGGAAAGTCCAAAGGAGCTGATTGATGAGGTCTGGCAGCTAATTGATCGCACCTACGTCGATGCCACGTTTAATCAGGTGGATTGGCAAGAGGTTCGGCAAGACTACTTGGGGCGCTCTTATCAAACGCGAGAAGACGCCTATGTGGCGATTCGCGAAATGCTAGAGTCGCTGGAGGATCCCTACACGCGTTTCATGGATCCGCAAGAGTTCCGCGATATGCAGATCGATACGTCTGGAGAGCTAACCGGAGTCGGAATTCAGCTATCCCAGGATGAAGAAACCAATGAATTGGTGGTGGTATCTCCAATTGAGGGCACTCCTGCGGCAGACGCAGGGATTATTGCCAGAGACGTGATTATTCAAATTGATGAGCAGACAACCGAAGGCATGGATGTAAGCGGAGCTGTGTCGCTGATTCGTGGACCTGTGGGTAGCAGCGTGACGCTAACCATTCGCCGCGGAAGCCAAGAGCTAGAGTTTGATCTAGAGCGCGCCCGCATTGAAATTCATCCTGTGCGCTACTCGGTGCAGCAATCGCCTACGGGGCCCGTGGGTTATGTGCGTCTCAACCAGTTCAGCGCCAACGCTAGCGAAGAAATGGCGCAGGCCATTCGCGATCTGGAAGGTCAGGGCATGAATGGTTATATCCTCGACTTGCGCTCCAATCCTGGTGGGCTGCTGGATTCCAGTATCACCATCTCTCGGATGTGGCTGAATGAGGGTGTGATTGTCTCAACCGTGAGCCGACAGGGCGTTGAGGAGCAGCAGCGTGCCAACCGCACTGCGCTAACTGACAAGCCTCTGGTGGTATTGGTGGATGGTGGATCTGCTAGCGCTAGCGAAATTGTATCTGGAGCGCTACAAGATAACGACCGGGCAACTCTAGTAGGGACGCAGACCTTTGGCAAAGGGCTAGTGCAGTCGGTGCGTGGGCTTGGCGATGGCTCGGGAATTGCCATCACGGTCGCGCGTTATCTGACACCCAGTGGACGAGACATTAACAAGTCTGGAATTGAGCCCGATGTGGTGATTGAGCTAACAGACGAACAGCGTCAAGCGCTTAGCCAGAACCTGGATCAAATTGGCACTCAGGACGATCCGCAATATGTGCGGGCGCTCGAAGCGCTGAGCCAATCCATTGCTCAGCAGCAGCGGCCTACCGCCAGTTCTCTGCCCTAGGCAGCGATCGCACAGTAAGGCTGTGTTGTTCGAGGCGGGCAGCCGAGTTCTTGGCGGTTAGGAAAGAGTGAGTTTTAAGCTCATGTCTTGAAAAGCTTAATCCCGCACGAGGCAAGCAGTCATTTGACTCGATGTCGTGACTGCTGTGACATCGGTAAACCGGTGGCTGAGGATTTAAGCAGGCTTGCACTTACCTGATCGAATTAAGCCTACACGGCGGGCGATCGCCTCCGACTGAGATTCAAATGGTCCCCAGCGCAGCAGCGGTTCTTCTGACGCTGTTGAGCTGAGATCGGTTGGCTCTACGTCCTGATCAGATAAGTCGTCTGCTGTCAAAATCAAGCATTGCCCATCGGGCTGCTGGCATATGTACCACTGGTGAGGCTGAGTCATGGCGATCGCTCTATCTCGGGTTTGGTGTGTCGGCTTATAGGATGCTGGTTCACGGCTAAGGGCGGTTGCTTAACCACAGGGCTGGCTCAGCCCTTACTCGAACGCTGGCGTGCAAATGAGCGTCTAGAGTTTGTCTGCCCATCAGGTCTTGGCTTACGATAGCCTACAGGTCAGACTTCTTAACTGCCCTTGGAGGCAGTTGTTGTCACGAGTAATCTTGCATTATGCCTGCCTCCGATCCTCAATCTTTGGCTCAACGAGATGCTGCTGCCGCCTGGCTGTTTCTGGCTCCGGCGCTGCTGCTGTTGTCGGTCTTCGTGCTGTACCCGATTGGCTATCTCTTCTTCCTTAGCTTTACCCAAGGCAGCTTCACGCGGAGCGGTGTGTTTTGGGTGGGGTTACGCAACTATTGGCGACTGGTGCTCAGTCCCGATTTTTGGCAAGTGCTGGGCAACACCGGTTACTTTGCTGTAGCCACTGTCATTCCTAGTTTAGTGTTGCCGCTGGGGCTGGCGGTGCTGCTCAACCGCGCTGTAGCGCTGCGAGATGTGCTGCGAACGGCCTATTTCATCCCATCGATTACGTCGTTGGTGGCGGTGGGGCTGGGGTTTCGCTGGCTGTTTCAAAACGATGGGCCGGTTAATGGCTTACTGAGTCAGATTGGGGTGGAGCCGATTCCCTGGCTGGGCAGTGCAACTTGGGCGATGCCAGTGCTGATTTTACTCAGTGTGTGGAAGCAAATTGGGTTCAACATGGTGGTGTTTCTAGCGGGGCTGCAAACCATTCCCCAGAGCCGCTACGAAGCGGCAGAGCTGGATGGGGCAAATGGCTTGCAGCAGTTTTGGCATATTACTCTGCCGGGACTGCGCCCAACGCTGGTTTTTGCGGCGGTGACCACAGCGATTTTTACACTGCGCAGCTTTGAGCAGCCATATGTGATGACGGGCGGCGGCCCGCTCAACAGCACCAACCTCTTGGTGTTTTATATCTATCAAGAAGCCTTTGCACAGTTTGACTTTGGCTATGCAGCGGCAGCGGCCACGTTGCTATTGGGAATAACGCTGGTGCTGGTGTATGTGCAGCTGCAGTGGATGAGGGATGAGCCATGAGCCCAGCGCTGTATGAGGGTGTGCCGCAGTCTGGGCGATCGCCCCTTGATCGAGTAGACGGGATACTGATTGGGGCGCTGCTGCTGCTGGCGCTAGCACTGTTGCTCATCAACCTCGGTGAATTGCCTCTGCGGGATTGGGACGAGGGCACGGTGGCCCAAGTCGCTAAAGAAATTTCTCAGGCTCCTGGGGGGTCACTGCGGTGGCTGTTTCCGACGTTAGGGGGCGAACCGTACCTAAACAAGCCGACGCTCGTGCATGGGCTGATGGCGATCGCCTTTCAGCTGGGCGGCATTAACGAATGGACGGCGCGATTGCCCGGAGCAGTGCTCACGGCGCTATCGGTTCCGGTGCTCTATCTGGTGGGGCGCGATCTGTTTCCCCAGCGCATCCCTGCGTTATTTGCAGCATTGGTGTATCTAACGTGGCTGCCGGTGGCTCGATTGGGGCGTCTGGCCATGCTCGACGGGGCAATCCTGTGCTTTACCCTGGCGATGATGGTGTGTATGGTGCGATCGCGCCGAGATGTACGCTTTGCTCTAGGAATTGGGCTGGGGTTTGGGCTGCTGGCGCTCACCAAAGGGGTGATGCTGGCGCTGCTGCTGGGGGCGATCGCCCTCGCGTTTCTGCGATGGGATACGCCGCGTCTGCTGATGCAGCCCTATCTGTGGCTGGGGTTATTACTGGGCATGCTGCCTGTTGCTGCCTGGTATGGGGCGCAGTGGGTGCAGTATGGCCCTGACTTTTTGGGCAGAAACCTTGTGAACCAGTCCTTCCGGCGAATCTGGGCCTCTGTTGAAAACAACAGTGGCCCGCCCTGGTACTACCTTCTGGAAGTGATCAAGTACAGCGCCCCCTGGCTGCTGTTTCTGCTAGCGGGGCTGCGCCACGCGTGGGAGTCTCGGGCATTGGGCTGGGCCAAGCTGGTGCTGGTGTGGAGCGGGGGATATTTTTTAGCGATTTCGCTGATGGCGACCAAGCTTCCTTGGTATGTGCTGCCGCTGTATCCACCGTTGGCGCTGGCAGTGGGGGCCCAACTGTCGGTGCTGTGGCAGCAGGGCCGTCGCACAGGGGTGAAGCCCTATACCCAAGCGCCGCTGTCGATCGGGTGGAGCTATGCGCTGACGGGGTTGGCGGCTGTGGCCCTCGTCGCTGGATTTTACCTACTCTTAGGGCAGGCTAATACCCGAGATGTGGCGCAGCTGGTCGGCACTCTGGCCATCACGTTGGCGATCGCCGCGCTCCTCGCTGCCCGCCAAAATCCCCAGTTTATTTTGGTGTTGGTTTGGGGCACCTATCTGGCGCTCATGCAGTTGATGCTGACGCCGCACTGGGTATGGGAGCTCGCCGAGGCGTACCCAGTGCGGCCTGTGGCGGCGCTAATTCAACAGGAGGTGCCGCGGGGGGCGACGGTGTATACCTCGTTTCCCTATCAACGGCCCTCCCTAAATTTTTATAGCGATCGCCCGGTGATTCCCGCGTCTATCCCTAACCTGCGTCGCCATCTGCGCCAAGATCCCCAGCCGTTTTTGCTGCTGGGCCGGGCCCCGCTAGCGCGACTCAGTGCAGACCAACCGCTAACGGAACTGGGGTCTGCCCAGGGGTTTACTCTGGTAACGACGCCCTCCAGTCCTGCACCAGATACAGCGGCAGCAGCGGCTCGCTGAGAAATTGGGAGTAGGCTGAACTGAGAAAGGGGCGATACTCCTCGTCGTCTGTTAAGTAGGTACGAAAGAAGGCGAGGTTCAGGGCTTGCAGATAGCGGTGGGCGATCGCCGGATCAGGCCCGACTACTTCCAGCGGCAGCTCTACGGCAACGGCATCCCCAGGGGGCACATCAATGCTAGAAAAGTGGGTGCCGTTTTCTAGCACAATCAGATAGCGTGAGTCTGCGGTGAGCTGGGTAAAGGGCTGAATCTGCTCGAGCAAGGCTGGGGTAATCGTGTCTGCACTGCTAGCAGCGATCGCTACGGGGATGGCAATCTGCCGCAATGATTCATCATCCATGAGCCCGCTCACAAGGGGGTTAACGGTAAAAATGGCCTTTACCCGCTCATCGTAGAATTGCACCTCTGGCGGAAGCGCCACCTCTAGCAGGCGGCACTGCACCAGCAGCGACAGATTAAAGGTGGCCTGAAGGTCATCGCAGTTGGTCGCTAAGTACTCAGACCGGATGGGGGCACCCGCGAGGGCGATCGCCGTATAGGCCCCTAGAGACTGCCCAAACACCCCCACCCGACTCACATCCACACGCCCCTGAAAGCCAGTATCAAACTGGGCTCGGCGCTCTAACTCATCTAACAGATAGCTCACATCCAGCGGGCGGTTGATAAACTCTTCGGGATCAATCACCACGCTGGCGCGCCCAGACGCCAGCGCCTCGAGCTGCTCGGTGTTGCTGCCTGGGTGCTCTGGCACGGCTACCACAAACCCATGGGAGGCCAAATGGGTCGCCAGGTAGGCAAAGGTCTCTCGGTTAGAGCCAAAGCCATGGGAGATCACGATGGTGGGGGCAGGTCTATCGAGCGGAATGCCGTCAGCGTCAAGCGGCAGATAAATGTCGGCGGGGTAGGTGCGGCGGCGGCTGTTGTCGCGCAGAATGAGCGTGCGCTTTTGCCAGAGATAGCTACCCCGCTGCTGCAGGTTGGGCAGCTGGTCGAAATCAGTCTGAATATCGAGGGCAGAGCTGAGCAGAGACTGCCGGGCGATCGCCGTTACCTCATCCTGCGTTTGGCTGACCAACTGCTCCAGTTGCGCGGCTAGCCGCGACGCCTGCGCTAAGTCAATCCGCACCGTGCGCAGCGGAAACTGCCGCAAAATGTTGAGCGGCGTCAGCCCATCGGGTTCAGCCGCCGCAAACACCATCGCCGCCCGAATGCCCAATGCCCCCGAGCGAAACGACTGCGTGCGCACCACATTCCCAAACCGCTCCAGCAAAATTTCACCCTGGTCGGTATATAAAAACTGCGACACGGCAACCGGCTCCAGCCCCACACGCGTGGTCAATAACCCCTGAATCTGGCTCAGCTGCTCCGGCGTAAACGAGCGCACATAGGGACGCAGCTCTCGAGTAATAGTGCCGTCCTGAGCAAAGGCTTCAATCGCCGTGATGGGAATAGAGCGCTGCAGCGGCCCAAAGGAGAGGTATACCTCTTCTGCTGCTGCCCCGGGTAGCGCCGCCAGCATAACCGGCACAAGGCTGCCGATCGCTGCCTGGCACCCCCGCCGCCACCCGTTATCGCCGTTATGACGCCGATGACGCTGCGACGTGCCAGACCTGACCGCGTTGAAGTGGCCAGCCCCTTTGCCCTCCGCAATAGAATGCGGGCAGGCGGCCTTAGCAGGGCGCTGCAGAAACGACGGCCAGCGAAACCAGACAGAACGGAACAGGGTCATAGGATGTGTTGACGGTTTACCCATCTCAGTGGTTAGACCAACGACCGCAATGGGGTAGGCTACTCCTCAGCATTAGATACGAAATCGAGCAGTTGGGCTTCCGACAGTTGGGTGATTCCGAGGGCGATCGCCTTGTCTAATTTCGACCCAGCCTCGTCGCCTACCAGCAGATAATCGGTTTTCTTGCTAATAGATGTCGTGACTTTTCCACCGGCTTGCTGAATCAACGCTTTCGCTTCGTCACGGGTCAGGCTCGGCAAGGTTCCACTAATCACCACAGTTTTGCCACTTAAGACTGTAGACTGCGAAAGTTGGGCGGGCGGTTCCCCCGCGAGCTGCACCCCTGCCTGCCGCAGCCGCTCAATCAGCGCCGCATTCGCTGGCACGCGAAACCAGCCAGAGACCGACTGGGCAATTTCGCGGCCAATGCCGTAGACCGCCGCAATTTCTTCTACTGTTGCCGTCGCGAGCGCTTCGACCTGGGTGAACTGCTCAGACAGCACCTGAGCATTGACCGTGCCCACATGGCGAATTCCCAATCCATAGAGCACCCGCGACCAAGGCTGCTGGGTGGAGTGGGCGATCTCCCCTACTAAATTTTCTGCTGATTTTTGCCCCATCCGCTCCAATGATTGCAGCTGTTCCACGGTTAGATCATACAAATCCGCCACGCTCTGCACGAGCCCCCGTTCCACAAATTGGGTCACCCATTTTTCCCCCAGGCCGTTGATGTCGAGCGCTGCCCGCGAGGCCCAGTGCACCAGCGCTCCCCGCACAATGGCCGGACAAGAGGCATTGATGCAGCGGGTCACGGCCTCATCTTCGGGCTTGACCAAGGGTTGCCCACACTCGGGGCAGTGGGTGGGCATGGCAAACAGCGTCGTGTGGGGAGGCCGCAGCTCTGGCAGCACCCGCACCACCTCGGGAATAATTTCCCCGGCTTTACGCACAATCACGGTGTCGCCCGTGCGCACATCCCGCTCGGCAACAAAATCGGCATTGTGCAGCGTGGCTCGTGCCACCGTGGTACCTGCCAACTGCACCGGGCGCAGCTCAGCCACGGGCGTCACTGCTCCTGTGCGGCCCACGTTAACGCTGATCTGCTGCACCACGGTTGGCGCTTCTTCGGCGGGATATTTGAGGGCGATTGCCCAGCGAGGAAATTTCTGCGTGAACCCCAGCTCCTCCTGCAACGCCAGGGAATTGAGCTTTACCACCAGCCCATCCGTGAGGTACGGCAAGGCCGTGCGCGCCTGTTGCCAATGGTCGGAAAAGTCCTTCAGCTCGGGCAGAGAGGCGCACAGGCAACGATTGGGGTTCACCTTAAACCCCATCTGCTGCAACAGCTCCAGGCAGTCCCACTGGGTTTTGGGTGTCGAGAAGGAGCGATCGCCTGTGCTGTCTCGCAGGGCATTGCCCCCTAGGTGCAGCGTATAGGCAAAAAAGTCGAGCCCCCGCTGCGCCACGATGCGCGAATCGAGCTGTCTTAGGGTGCCCGCTGCGGCGTTGCGGGGGTTGGCAAACAGAGCCTCGCCATTGGCCTCGCGCTCAGCGTTGATCTGCTCAAACACATCCAGCGGCAAAAACGCCTCGCCGCGTACCTCTACCACGGGCGGCACTGCTCCCGTTAGCCGCAGGGGAATTGCCCGAATGGTACGAACGTTGGGCGTAATGTCTTCTCCCTTGATGCCGTCGCCCCGCGTCACCCCGCGCACGAGCACCCCTTGCTCATAGGTGAGCGCCAAGGCCGAGCCGTCAATCTTCAGTTCACCCACATAGGCAAACTGATCGACCGATATCACCCGTTGCCACCGCGCCTGCCATGCCTCTAGCTCATCCGTGTTAAAGGCATTTTCTAAACTGTAGAGCGGGATATTGTGCCGCACCGACGAAAACTGTGCAGAGGGGCGATCGCCCACCCGCTGCGTTGGGCTGTCTGACACCACCAAGTCGGGATGCTGCGCTTCGAGCTCTTGCAGCTCTCGATAAAGCTGGTCATACACCGCATCCTCTAGAGTCGGTGCATCCAGCACATAGTATTCATAGCTAGCCCGATTTAAGAGCGATCGCAGCTCTAATGCCCGTTTTGCTGCTTCCGGCGTTGCCACACCGTTATCTCCACATGACTCCGTAGGCTAGTGTAACGGGATTGGGGATGCGAGGTTGAGACAGGGGCGTGAATCAGCCTAGCGCGCCCTCTGTTTCGGGGCATCTTCCCGCCTCTCGGCGTTAGAGACTCGCGTTTGTTCCACTAAAACGAGGGCGATCGGGAGACTCTCCATTTCCAATTCCTCAACATCCCTAAATTCCTCGGTTGGGTTTGGGGAAGATGCGGTATCTTGACAGAGAGCTAGAGTAGTAAGCGCGTTCTGGAGTGTTGGATGCCGCGTTGGCTGTTGAGTTTTGTCGTGCTGTTTGTCGTCTTTTTTGCCGTGGGGGAGTTGGTGCCCTGGGTGAGTGGAGTCGCGCTGCCGTCTCCAGCGCTGTTGCTGGCTGGGCTATTGCTGGCGATCGCCTCTAATACCAACAAAACGGTTGGGTTGGGTTGGGGTGCGACAAAGTTGGGCGTCTCCTCAATGTCGAACATCCCAGGCTTAGCTCACCCCTCTGCCACGATGACCTACAGCGGCACACCAGCCCCAGTGCCCACTGCCACCAGAACAGCAACTGGGTCTAACTCAGCACCGGCTAACCCAGCAACGCCAAAGATTTCCCCGCCATCTTCGCCAGACGCCGTTTCCTTCACCATCAAATCCCCGTCGTCCTCGCACTCTACCCCACCGCAACGCGCAAAATAGCCAGAGAGCAAGGGAAGCTCATGCATTATGACTGCACGACAACTACTTGCCGATATTGCGCTTCAGTTGGTCGATTTCATCGTCCATTTCCCACTTGCGAAACGCCTGCTCGAGGGGGTCGGCTGAGCTGCCAGGCGGATAGGGCTGCTTCCACCCTGCAGCATCCCACTGACGAGTTGTAGTGTCAAAACTGCGGGTCGAGCGATTGGCCTGCGCCTCGCTCAGCTTTACCTGCACTTCTCGCCGCTTTGTTTGAATTTGCTTTTGCAGCTCAACCGTTTGGTTGGTGCGCTGCTTCAGCCCTTCCATCTGCCCCCAAAGCTGGTTTCCTTGGCGCAATAGCACCACCTCGCGCTCCTCTGCGGGCTGCGCCAAATCTAGGCGGTTGGCATGCTTGGCCTTTTCCACTCGCGCGTGCCAACGTTGCACCTCTTGAGCCGTCGCTAGAATCTCATCCTGTAGCTTTTTTTCACGCACCTTTAGGTCTGCCAGCAGCCGCATCGTTTCATCTTCTTGGTCGCGCAGATTATCCTCCAGCGCTTGCAGCTCAAGCTGGGGATTGTTCGCCATAAATTCTTCTAGGCGGCCTTCTAGAAAACTGCTGAGATCTTCAAATACTCCCACGCGGCACCTCTTAATGCGTGCCCTATTATCCTATCAAGGGTCAGCGGTTTTGGAAGGATGCGTGCCACAGCCATATCATCATAGCGTTGAGGGCACAAGTTCTTATGGCACAAATTTGTCGATTATCCTTGCCCTGTCAACATTAGGAGTAGTTTGTAGCATCAAAGCGGGGGTGAAAGCGGGGATGCAGCAGCCGCTCGACTGGGCGATCGCCCCGCAAATGCTGTTCGGCAATATCTGTGGCATCCTCAGGCTTCACCCGACAATACCAAACATTATCAGGATTGACCTGCACCGTTGGCCCAGCGGCACATTGCCCCAAGCAAGCGCTGGCACTGATCAGCACCCCATCGGGTGCAGCCGTCTGCAATGCTGACAGCACCGCCTCAGACCCACTGCCCACACACGACCGATTTTGACAGACCAGAATGCACCGCCGTTGCACATTCCCAGACGACGGACGGTTAGATGACGGACGAGAAGACTGTGTCACGCGCGGCGATTGGGTGAACGGTTGGTTTGATTCTAGCTTTCCCCTTCTGCACAGGATTGAAGACAAACAAATCAGGGCATTGGGTCATATGAAGTTTGTCCATACGACCCAATGCCCTGAGATCAAATCCTTTGCTGAAAAGCCTTGGCCTGATTTACCGCAGCCAGCGATCGAAAAAGATGTTGACCGAACGCTTAATCAGCGTCCGTCGTCGCCAAGATTGAAAGGCGCTCTCGTAACGATCGCCCTTTACAAAAAATGTATTCCACCCATCTAGTGCTACAAACAAGCCCCATACAATCGCTAAGAAGCTCACCCCTGCCACAATGCCACCTGTCGTCAGCACACTCAGCGCCGCAAAAAACACGTTGACGATTGCATACCGAGTGAACCGATTGTAAAACCGCTGCTGGCGCTGTTTGTCAAACTGGTTCCGCTGATAAATGTCGCTGCGCCGCACCGTCCACTCTTGCTCTGCAGACTCTAGCTCAGCCATCGAAATGCCCATTTCGTTCGCAATCTCGACCAGTTGCCCCCGGGTAAACTCGGGCGCGCCAATCTGCACCTGACGGGCGATCGCCAGTTCTAAAATTTTGTGGACGTCTTCTTGCGTGTAGGATTCAGACGACTGAGACGAGTATTGGGGCTCAAAATCCGGCATGGGCTTGAGATCAGGCTGAGGTATAGCAAACATGGCAGATTGGGTCATTCTTACAATTGTAGCGGTGTGGACTTACTTCTATTCTGAAGACAACACCTTCAAAGCACTAGCCTTTCAAGGTGTGGATTGCCTCCCCTTCGCACCAATCTCCATCCGGTGACCTCTCTCCGTCGATAGAGCCCACATAGAGCCTATGTCGACGGCCTTGTTATAAATTGCTCTCTGGGTTTGAGCCTCGGTTGCTAAGTTAACGATCGATGGTATGACACACCGTTCTCCCCCATCGTTCTCTACTCTGAAAAGAATGGCCTACCTTTTGTAAAAACTTGTGCGAGGTGTCAAAGCTTACCTGCCTTTTAGCTCTGCCCTAGAGAAATTGCTATATAACTATGAACGTAAATCCAGGGGTCGCTGAATCGTCTGCAATTTCTGGAATTACCGATGTGGGAACGTGAAGTAACTTGTGATTGCAAAAAAAGTTTGCATCCTCAGCGATGCAGACATCCATCAGGAGGGATGTGGGCTCAACTGAGTTGAGTCCGGCAGCGAATCTGGGTTGTTTATCCAAGACATACTATGACTGGGCTCGAACTGATTATCGTCAGCTGGCTGGGGGTTTGCTTTTTGTGGGGCAAAGAGGTTAATCCAGAGAAAAAAAAGGAGGAGAAGAAAGGGCCGGAGAAGGAGCTTGCGGCAGCTTTGGAAAAATATCTTTCAGATGGATTAAAAGTGCAAATCGTGGAGCCCAAAAAAAAGGACGACTAATCGACTTGCCCCATGGCCTGTCCGGCTAGCCACCCGGTAGTCCATGCGCTTTGAAAATTGAATCCGCCCGTAACGCCATCAATATCTAGCAGTTCCCCTGCTAGATATAGCCCAGGGTATTGGCGGCTTTCCATGGTCTTAAAGTTCACCTCGTTGAGGGCGATGCCGCCACAGGTGACGAACTCATCTTTGAATGTACTTTTGCCGTGGATGCTAAATTCGCTGCGGGTGATGGCTTGGCTCAGGGCCTGGAGCTGGCGCTTAGAGCAGTCGGCCCAGCGGGTCTCGGCGGCGATCGCACTGCGGCATTGCACTAAATAGTGCCATAGGCGGCGTGGCAAGCCCAATGGGCTGTGGGCGGCGATCGCCCGTTTGGGCATCTCTGCTTTTGCTGCCAAGAGCGCTTGGCGCACCGCCTCGTCTGATTGGGTCGGCAGCCAGTTAACCCTCAGTGTTGTCTGGTAGCCGCAGTCATGCAGCACCCGCGCTCCCCACGCCGACAGTTTGAGGATGGCAGGGCCACTGAGCCCCCAGTGGGTAATCAGCACGGCTCCTGTTTGGGGTAGCACGCGCCCAGTTGCGCCCTGCCCGTTCGCCAGTTGCACTTCTGCCGTCTCGACGGCAACCCCCGCCAGCGCCCGCAGATCGGCATCGGGAATGGTGAAGGTAAACAGCGACGGCACCGGATCGATGAGCGTGTGTCCCAAGCGGCGCGCCAAATGATAGCCCTGGGGACTACTGCCGGTGGCCAACAGCAGGCGATCGCCCGCCACGATTTCCCCTGACTTCATCTGGAGCTGAAACATCCCGTTGTGGTGAGTGACATCCACCACTGGGCTGCGGGGCTTAACCGCCACACCCGCTGCCGCCGCTGCTCGTATAAGGCAGGCCACAATTGTTTCTGAATCATCTGTGGTGGGGAACATGCGCCCATCTGCTTCGGTTTTCAGCGCTATTCCCTGCTGCTGAAACCATTCCACCGTATCCTTGGGCTGAAACCGAGTGAACGCACCTCGCAGCGCTCGCCCCCCTCGGGGATAGTGGTTGACGAGCAGCGATGGGTCAAAGCAGGCATGGGTCACGTTGCAGCGTCCGCCGCCCGAAATTCGAACTTTGCTCAACACTCGGGGGCTGGCTTCTAGCAGCGTGACCGTGGCGTTAGACCCAGCCTCGGCACTGGCGATTGCCCCAAAAAAACCTGCTGCCCCACCGCCCACCACTACCAGTTGTTTTGCAGATTGTGTCGCAGAACCCATGCACCCTCTCAGTCTGGCCGTTGGTTTTATCTATTTTTTATCTATAGTGCGTAGTGCTGAATCTACAGCCTCACTATCGTGCAGAGCGTGCGAACGAATCGCGGGCGATCGCCCCATCTAGATGCAGGTTCCTCAATCGTGGGTTAAGAAACCCGCAAAGAAGGGAATGATAACCATGATAAGGTCTGAGGCAAACGCTCTCTCTGCGTTCTCACTCCTGCACACTGCCACAGGTGACCCTGACCGAGTTGCGTATGGTTTTGCACGGGTCTGGCTTCAAGTCCATCACCTGATTCGCGTATCCTGGTTTTTTAGAATTTGTAAAGGAAACTCCGCATGGCTATCGAGACCCTGCAACCCGCTAATCCCCGCGACGTTAACGTGTATGCGCCTTACTATCAGGGCCGTAAGCGCAACGCGTTGCCCCTCGCTATTACCCTGTATCAGCGGGGCAGTTTAGAGGGATCTCGCAAAATCGAAGGCGGCGAGAGCATTCCCTTCGTCGCGACTTGGAACATCTCGTCACTCCCGGCAGACTTGACCCGCTGTCGGATGCAGTTTGACGGCAACGCCGAGCTGAGTTACGAAGTCATGCTGGCAAACTTTGAGTTTGTCGATTTTTTAATCGACGTCATTTTTAACTTTAAAGGGACTCGCAATACCGACTTTACCCAATCCTTCTATCGCAAGCTGCTACGGCTGGATGAATAATAGCTCGACAGGGCCGCTCGAGTCCATCCCAGGTCTGCAAAACAGCCTGCCCTGCGGGACGAGCAGCGCTCTACGTCCCACAATTCCTTCTCCCACAATCAATCTACAAGCCAGTTGAGCCTATTCGCATCTGAGCGCGCCAGTTCGGCCAGTGCTTGCAAACCGTTCTGCCTGCGACGCGGGTAGAACGGTTTGGCGTTGTTTCGGCCCCGCGTTACAGAGCTGAATTAACACTATCGAACTCACGTTGAGCCTACTTGAGGGCGTACTGCGATGCGGTATGTCCTAAAAATAGTACGAGTTTCCTGCCTAGATTGGGTGTGATGTTTGACGTCTTGACCCCTTGCTCGCTGAGGTGATTTCGGAGGATCTAGTGAGCAAACGCCTGAGAGAACGCGTCATCTTTGCCTAAAGATTGCCCCAAGATGTGGTGAACTTATCATTTTCATCTGAGGCAAGATGGGATGTTTAATGGCAGAATTGCAATACTCTTTGCGTTTCTGTGGTTCGCGCCTGCTGCTGCTGGCTTCTTCGGATGCGGTTGCTTGTCTGATGCGTGCCATGATGCGTTGAGAACTCCCCGCAGTGCAATGCTGCTTCGATATCATCATGAGGATGAATTGGCGTGTCTGTGAAGCATTTACTGATTGGATCTCCCGAAGCCTATAGCGGCAAGTCGGCCATTATTTTAGGGGTCGCACACCAACTGCAACGCATTGGGCTGAGCATTGCCTATGGCAAACCAGTGGGCACTTGTGTGGGTGATTCGCATGATGATATGGATGCCGATGTTCAGTTTATTGCGAAAACGCTCAAGCTGGGCGATCGCCAATTGCTGCCCACGCTGATCTCTCTAAACGAGAAAACCATTGCCCGCCGCATCCAGGGGGATGATCAGGCTGACTATAGCGCTCAGCTGACGGCCTATCAAGAGCTCCAAGGGTGCGATCTGGCGATTATCGAAGGCTCAGGCACGCTGGATGAAGGTCGCCTATTTGGTCTATCGGTTCTGCAATTAGCGACGCAGCTTGAGGCAAAGGTGCTGCTGGTGGCTCGGTTTCATTCTGAGCTGGTGGTGGAAACTTTGCTGGCGGCCCGCGATCAACTGGGTGAGCAATTGCTAGGGGTGTTGATCAACGATGTGCCTCACGACCAGATCGAGGCGGTGAACACCTATGTCCGCTCATTCCTAGAAAAATCAGGGATTGCCATCTTAGGGATTTTGCCCCGCAGCGACCTGCTGCGCAGTGTGTCTGTGGGGGAACTGGTGCATCAGCTAGATGCCCAAGTGCTTTGTCGGGGCGATCGCCTAGATTTGCTGGTAGAAGAGCTTAAAATCGGGGCGATGAATGTGAGCTCGGCGCTGAAGTATTTCCGCAAAGCGCGGAACATGGCGGTGGTCACGGGGGGCGATCGCACCGACATTCAGCTTGCTGCGCTAGAAACCTCAACGCACTGCTTAATTTTGACCGGACAAATTGCGCCCATGCCTACGATTGTCAGCAAAGCAGAAGAACTTGAGATTCCGATTCTTTCGGTTGATCTGGATACGCTGACAACGGTAGAAATCATCGATCGCACGTTTGGTCAGGTGCGCGTCCATGAAATGGAAAAAGTGCAATATCTCCAGCATCTCATCCATGATCAGCTAGATGTTCAGCGCCTACTCGATGAGCTAGGGCTTAAGCCTTAGCCCGTTGATATTCAAGCCGGTGGTATTCAAAACCGCTGGCATTCAGACTGCTTGACTGTTTGACAGATCGACTAAACCCTAAAACTCTTGAGAGAAACCTCAGAGAAATAGGGTAAGGCTTCTGCATGGTGTCTCATCTACGGGTCATCCGGTCATCCGCCAATTTCAGACATGACGCGGTTGGAGGGCACCTGTTGGTCTGCTAGCCCATGCCCCCAGGGTTTATCCCAAATGGCACGGGCGAGTAAGTCGCGCAGTTCCGCAGAGGAAGCCCCTTGGCGCAGCGGCGTCAGCAGGTCGAGTTCACGATCGCGCAACAGACAGAGCCGCAGCCGCCCGTCGGCGGTCAGTCGCACCCGGTTGCAGGCGGCACAAAAGGGCTGCGTGACCGAGCTAATAAAACCCAGAGTGCCTAGAGCACCGGGGAGCTGGTAGAGACGAGCTTCGCCGTCTAATGCACCTTGATTGAACAACACCGGTGGGGCGAGCGATCGCCCGATTGTTTGCAACAGGGTTTGCTCGCTCACCGTGTGCGCCTGCTGAAACTCAGCGACATCGCCAAAGGGCATCATTTCAATAAACCGCACCTGCCAGGGAAACGTATAGGTCAGTCGAGCCAGATTGACCACATCTATAGTGTCGTTGAACCCCTGCACCACCACGGCATTCAGCTTGATGCCGAGCCCAGCAGTGGCGGAGGCCTTCAGCCCATCCCACACCTGCTCAACGCTGCCCCAGCGGGTAATCTGCCGAAATTTGTCAGGGTCAAGGGTGTCAATGCTGACATTGACACGGCGCAGCCCTGCATCTGCTAGGGGTTGTGCAAGTTGGGGCAGCAGCAGTCCGTTTGTGGTAAGTGCCACTTCCTTCACGCCAGCAGTGGCGGCGATGGTGCCCACAATGTCTACAAGGCCCTCTCGCAGAGTGGGCTCGCCCCCCGTTAGGCGAATTTTGTCGAACCCCAACAGATCCACAAAGATAGGCAGCAGTTGATAGAGCTCATGATCTTGCAGCAGCTCTGCCTTGGGACGAAACACCATCTGCTCAGGCATGCAGTAGACGCATCGCAGATTGCAGCGGTCGGTTAAAGAAATGCGTAGATAGTTGATTGTTCGACCAAAGCGATCGCGCACCATAGCAGCCCAGGGGTAACGGAACAAGTGAGCAAAACGAGCAACCGCCTAGGCGCTTAAGCCAAGGTATTGCGGGGCGCAATATCTTGAGTTCATAGCGACAATTACAACTGCTGTCTCTTGATTCTAGATCTTGAATCCGGTTGATCTGGCGTTGGGCCATGGGCGGCGAGTCCTAAACGAGTCAAGATGGGATATCACGATCTATGAGAAACCATGAGAAAACTGGCGTCTTAGCGCATCTCAGGTTGCTACAGAGAGTATGTCTATGGAGAGAGATCTAAACAGAGCGTTAAGGCACTTGCTATAGTAAAAGTTGGGATTTTATGGCAGAAGGAGAAAGTCTTTTGCGGGGTTTCTCGTTGGTGTTACTCATGAATGCCAACTGCTATGAGTCAGGCTGTTAAATCTGTCTGTTTTACTTCACTTTGATAGTCCTTCTTATCGTCGAGAGCGCGCTGGGCGATCGCCACTTAATCGCGCGCGCCCTGGATGCATTTCCTTACATGCAAGAGATTCGTTGGGCCGATTCCAACGAGTCACTGATTGCTAACCTTGTCGCGCCTGTTGATCGTCACTACTCCAAATATAACGACGATCCATCTGAAGACACTGTCCCAGATTTAATCTTGCTGTCTCTTGATTTGCCGAATGAGGGTGCATGGGATATGTTGCGATACCTCAAGGCTCATCGGCAGTTCTCTAGCATTCCAGTGGTGACGTTGGGTCAGTCGCCCAAAGTCGCTGAGGTGCAACGTAGCTACGATTTGGGCGCGACTTCTTTTATCCCAAAGCCCACGAGTGAGAAAGGTTGGGTTGACCTAATTGAGGTTCTCGGGCAGTACTGGTTTACAACCGTTGAGTTGCCCAAAGCGCCCATGCATCGCAAAAAGCTGTAGCTGAATATCGCCAAATACAGCCAAATTCTGTCGTTGTTCGACACTATCTGTCCCTACAACAGTTTTATGGCAGTCTTGTGTAACGTAATGAACTATTACAGGCTGATGGATTATTCACTCCACTGTTAGACAATAAAACCACAGGCGATTTTATACGCCTACCCAGGCGGGAGCACGCTTATGCTGACGTTTCGACGCCAACCCCCCTCAGAGTTGGACACGCGCGATCGCATTCTGCAAGCGGCGCAGCGCCTCTTTGCGCGTCGGGGATACGACGGCACGACAACCCACGACCTAGCGCAGGCCGCTAAAGTCGCAGAGGGAACCTTATTTCGCCATTTTGAGAATAAAAAGGCCATTTTGGTAGAGGTCGTCACTCAGGGATGGATTGAGATTCTCACTGATTTGTTGACCGAGCTGAGCGAAATGGGGAGTGCGCGGGCGATCGCCCAAGTGATGCGAAAGCGCATGCTCAACCTGCATCAAAACTCCGACATGCTGCGGGTGTGCTTTATGGAAGCGCAGTTCCACCCCGATTTGCAAGAGCGGATGCAACGGGAGGTAATCGGCAAAATGACCGACGTCGCCGAGGCCTTTTTTCAAGATGCGATGGATAAGGGCGTCTATCGCCGGATGAACTCGCGCACGGTAGCCCAAGTATTTTTGGGGATGTTTACGGTGGCAGCCTTTAGCCGCGATACGTTGATGCCCGAGTCCTCGTCTCCTGCTGCAATGCAAGAAATGGCAGAGGGAATTGCTGATATTTTTCTCAATGGTGTGCTGCCCAACGGCGCCAGCGCTTAGCGCGAAGATTTAGAATCCACGGAGCCTAATTTTTCACGCAGTTCTGCGTGTTGTGCTTCGAGAGCGGTGTTTCAACGCTGTGGATCGGGCAGCATGGTTTTCGGCGTTTGCCCACCTAACGTTAATCTGAACTCGTCAGATGACCAAGGTTCACCACAACTCCCTAAAACTCAATCCCAGGCTGCGCTTTGATGCCCTGTTCTCGAAATGGGTGCTTGATTAGCGTCATCTCGGTCACCAAATCGGCATAGTCAATCAGGAGTTTAGGCGCGCCCCGCCCGGTGAGGATGACGTGCGATCGCTCCGGTTTTTGGGTGAGTCCCTCTAGCACAGCCTCAGCCGACAGATATTCCAGCTTTAGGGCAATGTTGATTTCATCCAGCAGCACTAGCTGAAACCTGTCGCTCAGCATCAGATCTTGTGCTTTCTGCCAGGCTGTTTGTGCCATTTGAATATCGCGCTCGCGATCCTGCGTTTCCCAGGTAAAGCCTTCGCCCATTGCATAAAATTCAAGCTGGGGTGGTGCGTCTCCAATTGCGGTTGTCCAGGGAGCCAGTGCTGCCTTTTCTGCTGGTTCCCATGCGCCTTTAATAAACTGCACAATCGCGACTCGATAGCCATGCCCGAGCGATCGCAGCACCATTCCCAAGGCAGCGGTGGTCTTGCCCTTACCCGTGCCGGTGTTGATAATGATGAGCCCTTTTTCGCCGTCGCGCGCGGCGAGTCGCTGTTGCTGCACCTCTTTGCGGCGTGCCATTTTTTGCTTGTATTGGGCATCGCTAAGGCTGCGGGTCGCGTCGTCGTTCAGTTGAACTGCTTCAGCATCAATATTTTGAGAAGACATGGGAGAGGACATAAGAGGATCTGTGGATGAAGAGTGGAGAGAGGGCAAGAGTCAGGCTGGCTGGGCGCGGTTGACGGCTGGTGATTCTGGTCTGACGTTTGGTCGCTCAAGGCCTCTTCCAAGTCCCCAACCGCTGAACCCTAACGCCCGAATTGCAGCGCCTTGCCGCGTACAGCCGGATCGATCGTGCCGTGGTCGTAAGCGACCTGTCCACCCACGATCGTCACTTGGGGATACCCTGTCAGGTTCCAGCCTTCAAAGGGGCTCCAGCCGCATTTGCTGAGCACATCTTCACGGCGAAAGGGCTGATAGGTGGCGAGATCGACCAAAACCAGGTCAGCGTCATAGCCAGGGGCGATCGCCCCTTTGTTTGGGATTCCATAAGCGTTTGCCACGGCGGTCGACATCCAGTGAGAGACTTGAGCCACCGTGCAGCGCCCCTGCGCCGCCTGGGTCAGCATCAGAGGCAGAGAGGTTTGTACACCGGGCATACCCGAGGGAGTATTGGGATATCCCTTTGCTTTTTCTTCTAAGGTATGTGGGGCGTGATCTGTGGCGATGAAGTCGATCACCCCATCCAACAGCGCTTGCCAGAGAATGTCTGGGTCGCGGGGCGATCGCAACGGCGGATTCATTTGCGCCAGCGTGCCAATCGTTTGATAGGCGTCGGTATTGAGCAGCAAGTGCTGCGGCGTCACTTCCGCTGTGACCCAAGAGGGCTTTTCTATCCGCAATAGATTGGCCTCGTCGCCGGTAGACAGATGCAGGATGTGAAGCCGCCGCCGATACAACTTAGAGAGGCGCAGCGCCAACTGAGTCGCTTCTAGCGCCGCCTGGTTATCTTGAATCTCTGAGTGGATAGCAACATCCGTCACCCCAGCAAATTCTTCGCGCCGCGCCAAAATGCGCGCCTGGTTTTCGGCATGGACAGCAATCAGCCGATTTTCATAGGTCGGATCACTCACATCTCGATAAAAAATGCGGTTCAGCGATTCAGCATCATCCACTAACAGCGGCCCATGCATCGACCCCATAAACACCTTGATGCCGCAGGTGGGCGAGGCCGTCCTCAGATCGGGCAAATTCTCCTTAGTAGCGCCGATAAAAAAGCCAAAATTCGCGAGACTTTTGCTGGCGGCTCGGGCTAGCTTGTCGTCTAACGCGGCCTGAGTTGTCGTGAGCGGTCGGGTGTTGGGCATTTCTAGAAATGATGTAACCCCGCCTCGCACGCAGGCGCAACTGGCCGTAAACAAATCTTCTTTATGCTCCAGCCCTGGCTCTCGAAAATGCACCTGGGGGTCGATCACCCCCGGCAACAAAATCAGCCCACTGCCGTCAATCACTTGGTAATCGTCAAGGTTGTCAATGGCTAGATCAGCGCCGACGCGGGCAATAGTGCCCTGGTGAATTTCAACATCGGCGATCGCCAAGTCCCCAGACGGCAGCAGGGTTTGAGCATTGCGAATCAGCACAGGAGTTAGCGTCATAAACACCCCCCAGAGGTGGGTCATAAAACAGCAGAATAGGGGTAGAACTAGATGAAACGGAACGTTGCCATTCAGGTAGACTCCCTAGGTCAAGAGTACATTACCTGTTGCGTGGCTATGGCTAAGATTGGTTTGAACCAGTGTCCGTAGGGCGATCCTCCTTTAAGCTTGACGTCGCTTCTTAGTAACCCTTGCTAAACTTTGGATAGACCTGGCAACCGGGCGAGAGCGATCGCTCAAAATCTGAGTCAGGATTACAGGTAATTCTTTCCAAGACAGTAACGTTGAGTGACCAGTACCAGCACAACGAACTCTCACTGAGATTCACACCCAAAGTGTTCAGATCAGTGCTTAAATCAATAAGCGAATTTCGCCCCACAAATGCAGATGTCAGACCAACCAAATTCTAATCCTCAACCGAATCCTCAATCGCCTCAGGATGCACCAGAACTCAAGGTGCAGCCTAGCCCTGTTACAAATGGACAGGTTAGTAATGGTCAGGCTGGGGCAGCACATTATGAGGCTGCTGCTCGCTCAACAGAGGAAAATCCCCTTGTGGAAGGGCTGAAAACCATCGGCCTCAGCATCGTATTGGCACTCGGCATTCGCACCTTTGTGGCAGAAGCGCGATACATTCCCTCAGAATCAATGGTGCCGACGCTAGAGGTGAACGATCGGCTAATCGTGGAAAAAATTAGCTATCACTTTAATCCACCTCGGCGAGGCGATATTGTGGTGTTCTCTCCCACAGACCGCTTGCGAGCAGACAACCCCAGCCTTAATGACGCATTTATCAAACGGGTGGTTGGCTTGCCGGGAGAAGAAGTGCAGGTGACCAATCGCCAAGTCTTTATCAATGGCGAGCCAATTGAAGAGATTTACATTCCACCTGAACTCGCACCTGAGTATGACTTTGGGCCAGAGGTGATTCCTGAGGGGGAATACTTGGTGCTGGGCGATAACCGCAACAATAGCTACGACAGCCACTTTTGGGGCAACGTGCCACGCAGCAACATCATTGGACGGGCCGTAGTTCGCTTCTGGCCGCCAGATCGACTAGGCAGCATTGGGCCTCTGCCTAACTTTGAGGATACGCCTGAGGTTGAAAACGAGGCGGGAGAACCTCAGCCTGCGGCCAATTAACGGTTCTCCAAGTTTCCCTATTGCAACCAATTGGCCGATTAAGGAAATTCAGGACAATATTGGGGTGAATCCATTGTGGCGCAGTGGATTCACCCCCTCGCATTACCCCAATAAATACATAAACCAGCGCGTCAAAGGATTGAACCTTTGTGTCTCACGAAGTTCAATCTTTTTTGATTGTGAGTTTGATCGCGTTTTTTTAGAATCGCAGCATGAATCTGGATACGGCGGACGCGTAGACGTTTGCTGCCGATGAGGGTGAATGCGGGATTCATCCCCGGCTTCAGGGATCCCTAATCTCTAATATTCTTTGGGCTGCCAAGTTTTGAGGACACGCCCCTGAATGGGGTGGTGCAGCCAGGGGGTGTTATGAGAAAGGGACTGGAGGTGCTGGGGGGCTGAAACCCAGTGCTGGTTGGGATCGAAGAGCGTGAGTTCGGCGGGGGACTTGGGGGCGTTTGCCGTCGCAGACTCGGGAAGAATCGCTTCCAATGTTTGCCCCATGCAGCGAGCGGGGTTGCAGCTGAGGGCGCGCCACAGCGCTAGAGCAGAACAGTGCTGAGTTTCTACGAGCCCCTGCCAGAGCAATGGCAGTGCCAATTCTAGCCCGATGGCACCGGGTGGGGCTTCGGCAAAGGGCACGGTTTTTTCTTCGTAGGTATAGGGGGTATGGTCGATGGCGATCGCATCCAGAACTCCGCTTTCTATCGCGTGCACTAAGGCGGCACGGTCAGCGGGTGTGCCTAAGGGTGGCTCTAGCCGCAAGCTCGGGTGATAGCTGCTGAGCGCCTGGGTACTGAGCAACAGATGCATCCAGGATGTGCTGGCGGTGATTGGCAATCCGGCGGCTTTGGCCTGAGCAATCTGCTCCACACCACGAGCTGTGGAGATCCTCATTACGTGAACGGGAACCGCGATAGACAGATCTACCAGCGTTTCGATTAGGGCAGCGAGGGGGGCAGTTTCGGCGATGACTGGGGTGCCTGGTAACCCCACGCGAATCGCATCTACTCCATCTCGCATGACGCCACCACTTTGAATCGCTGGGTCGCAGCACCACAGCGCTAGGGGTTTGTTGAGCGCTTGGGCATATTCGAGGAGGCGGCGCAGCAGCAGCGGGTTGGTCAGCGGGCGGCCATCGGCAAAGCCCACGATGGGTGTAGCTGCCAACTCTGTTAATTCACTCAGCTGTTGCCCAGAAGCTCCTTGGGTAAAGGCGGCCCAGAGATAAACCTGGGGCATGGAGGGGAATGGGTGTGATGCTGATCGAGAGGCGATCGCCGAGCGCACCCAATCGACACTGGCAGGGTTGTCGATGGCGGGTTGGGTGGTGGGCAATAGGGCAATACGGGTAAAGCCGCCTGCGGTTGCCGCGGCGCAAAGCGAGGTAAGAGTCTCGCGCGATTCGTGACCCGGTTCTCCTGACTGGCTGTAGAGATCGACCAGCCCTGGTCCTAGCACCAGCCCGGTGCAGTCGCGGCGCTCAGTATTGTCGGGGAAGTCAACCGGCTCAGCTGCTGACCCGGCATCGCTGACGGCTGCGATGTGCCCATCGTGCAGCCATAGGTCGCAGGGGCGATCGCTCCCTGCCACGGCATCCATCAGCCGCACATTCTGCAATAGTTCCAACGCCATTTGCTGCTCTATGCCTCTCCAAACCGTTGATAGGCAGCTGCCAGTGCCTCGGGCACGCCTACATCTAGAAATTCTCCAGACTCAAAATAGTGGCCTTGCACTCGGAGACCTGCGGCGATCGCCGCTTGAATCACATGACCCACATACAACTCAGGCAACTCGGGCTGAGTGCTGCGAAGGGGGCGATCGCCCGCTAAAAATTCATGCATAAATTGGGTAAATGTAGGCCGCCAAGCGGCAATGATCCAGCTCTCTCGCAGGGGCGAATGGGGTGATTTGATCACAAGTTTCTGAATGCGCTGAGCGTTGCCGTCTCGACGTGAGTCGCGCTGATTATCCCATGCCACCAGATCCACCCGCGACGCCTGTGCCGGGTCTACCGGAAACACGCCCAGCATCACATCGGCACCGGTGTCCCCCAACCGCTGCCGAATCTGCATAAACGCATCTGCTGGGTGCAGCAAAATATCTGGAAAGCCCAGCAGCACATTGGCCTCGCCGAGGAATGGATACGCGCAATCCAGCGTGTATGGGGTGCCATAGGGTTCAGCCATGATCAGGTAGGCCAGATCTAGCCCCAGCCACTGCCCGCTTTTGTAATACGCGGGAATATCCCACTTTCCTGACTTGAGGATGATCAAGGTTTTGCTGACACCGGCCTGCTGATACTGCTCTAGCAGATAGTGTGACACGGCTTTGGGATGCCGCTGCCCATTCGCAGCCGTGTGAAACCCAATGGGCAGAATTTCCTTGCTGCAGGGCAACGGTTGCAGCCGTGTCGCCGAGCCGCCTGCGGGCAGCAGGCCCACCCACTCGTCAGAATTGGCACGGGTCATCATGACAATTGGCTCTCTAATTCCGTGTCTACTTGTCTGCAAGGTAAAAAATTCGCAACAGTTGATTCATCTGTGCCGTTTTTCCAGCATTCTGCTGTCGTTATTATCCTTGTTGAGGCCTGGATGGGAGTCTCTGTCCTGGATTGAGTAATTGATAATACGGTGGCGCGATCGCCCCGGTTTTAGGATCTGAATCAAAAATTGGGTGCTTCACGTAGAAAGATTTCGCCATAAATGGGGAATTAAAGAATGGGATAAATAGGCAGCAGGAGCCAAACCATGAAACGGTGGGTCGTTGGAATCTATTATTTCGGCATTATTTCTACCCTTGGGAGTGTGCTGGCACTGCCAGCCCTAGCCCACAACTATGATATTGAGCTAGACAGGCGAAATTTCAAAGACCGATTGCTGCTGGTGAGTCTGGTCTCAACCAGTGTTGCTGCGGGATGGTTGGCCCTGGACCTGTGGGACGACCTGCAATCCTATAAAGGAAAACCCATCCGCAATCGAATCAGGAAAAACTAACACGGCACATCTCTGCGTGTTTGCACTCAATTAGACCCGTCAAAACGGCGATCGCCCCAGAGCGATCGCCGTTTTGACATAGCTAAAGAGGCCCTGGTCTGCCCACGCATTGAGCAAGACCTTACAGCGCCCCTGCGGCCGTGCGATCGAGCACGCCTTCACCCAAGTGGCTCGTGATGTTGAGTGCCTGCACAAGCGGGGTTTCTGCGGCCCCTCGGGGATAGTCAATCACGCTGACGGCTCCGTTGCCTTGCTTAAAGGTCCAGAACTGGTCAGGGCCAGCCCCCACCACCGAGGCAAGGATGGCTTTGTTAATCGCGTCGTGAGCCACGACGAGCACCGTAGAGCCGGGAGCCGCCGCCGCAACGAGGGTGTTCCACGCGGCGATCGCCCGTTCCCATACTTGCATTAGGTTTTCGCCTTCGGGCATTTGCACCGTTTCCGGCGCGACCTTCCACTGCTCTAGCTCGGTGGCATAGTCAGCGCGAATTTCTGATTCCAGCTTGCCTTCCCAGAGGCCGTGGCTAATTTCTTTGAGGCGATCGTCAAAGCTGAGCGATAGACCTGCATGAGCTTTGAGGATAATTTCGGCGGTTTCGCGGGGGCGCAGCATGGGACTGCTCACGGCTGCATCGATGGCAATATCTTGCAAGAAAAAGGCGGCTTTTTCGGCCTGCACCCGCCCTTGATCATTCAGCGGCACGTCAATCTGGCCCTGAAAGCGCTGGTCGCGGTTCCAGTCGGTTTCACCATGGCGCACCAGCAAAATTCGTGGCCCTTGTAGCTCGGCCTTTTTAGGCGGAACGGGCAGGTTTAGATGCGCGGTAGCATTCATCGATTCGATCTGCACCAAGTCGCCCAGCGTCCCTGCAAAGTTGAGCACACTGATGCCGCAATTGGTTTGCTGAAAGCGGTTAAAGCGGTCTGCACCTAAGCCAATGGCGGTTTGAATGAGCGCTCGGTTGATGCCGCTGTGGGCCACCAGCAGCACCGTTTGGTGGGGATGCTGAGGCAAGAGTTCGTGCCAAAATTGACGCGCCTGGTCATAGAGCGATCGCAGGGGATAAAACGGTTGCAGCCCAGTTGGCGTGTCGATCTGCAACTGCAAGTCATGGGGGCGGCTGCGCCAAATTTCGTACTGCTCGGGAAAGCGCTGTTTGAGTTCATCAAACAATAACCCTTCCCAGCCTGCCAGGTTGACTTCACGCAGTTGGTCGGTGAATTGAATCGACGGTGCTGGGTCGAGTTGGGCTGTGATCAGCTCTGCCGTTTGGCGAGCGCGTCGTAGAGGGCTCGCGTATACCGCGTCAAAGGAGAGCGATCGCAACGCTTGCCCAGCCCGCCGCGCTCCGTCTTCTCCGGCCTCTGTGAGCACCGATTCGTCAAGCAGGCCTTGAATGCGGCGCTCAGCATTGAAGCTGCTGATGCCGTGGCGCACCAAAATTACGCGAGTAGCCAGGGCCGTACCCTCCTGTGATGGTTGTAGACACACGCGATAGACACCGCGCAAAACACCAGCATTGTACCCGACGGGCGGTTCCCAGTGCGATAATGCCAAAGAGATCACCCGCCTGTGGATGCAACCGCCCATGACCGTGAAACGCATTGTCTTGACTGCGCTAACCCTGCTAGTGCTGCTGATGGTGGGCAGCTCGCTGGTTCGCAGTTGGGGGCAGCCGCAAATTACCAACCGTCTGCAGCTTTATCAGACCAATCTGTTGTTGACGGCAACGGCGTATGAGGGAGAGGATGCCGCCCAGACCAATCAACTGCGCCGCGTGCTGCTCAGCGAGGAGCCCTTGCAAACGGCGCTCACTCAATATCAAACGGTGCGCGACAGCGCTGAGCAAAATTTAGAGCGGCTATCTCAGCAGTTGGCCGATGCCCATGCCAATGCCGCGCTGCCGGTTGCTCCCCCTGCGGCGCTAGATGAGACAACTGCGCCGGTTGATGCTACGACGACTGGCGCAGGCCTAACCCGTCGGATGGAGGTCAACCAGGCGATCGCCCAACAGCGATTGCTCCTCAATCAGCTGGATCTGAGTATTGGCATCATTCAGGCGGCAAAAGGCGATGCGGCCACGGCACAAACCACGTGGGGGGACTTGGGCGATCGCCTTGCGACCAACCCTGAGAGTGAGGCCTCCACGGCCATTGCTGACACGGTGCCCGTGCTATCGGGTCTGTGGGATGACCCCCCTCGGCTATTGCCCGATACGGAACCCGTCGTGCAACGCACTTTGGAAGGCTGGTTTCGGGCCACTGCCCTTCGCCGACTCTATACCCTGCAACAGCGTCCCGATGCGTTGGCTGAACTACAGGCTGCCCAGCAAGCGGCGGCTGAGAGCACCCTGGTGAAGCTGGGGCTGGTGGGCAGTTTGCCTGTCTTCGCGGGGCTTGTGGGCATCGGGCTACTCATTTTTCTAATTGTGCAGCGGGTTGTGCAGGGCAAGCAAGCGGTGCTGGCTCTCGCGGGCGATCGCCCGTGGAGCGTTCCCTGGGATTGGGAAATCGTCTGGCAGGTGCTGATCGTCGGCTTCTTTTTTGTGGGGCAAATTGCCGTGCCGTTGCTAGTAGGTGGCTTTAGCAGCGCCTTTGCCGAGTTTGGCATTCGCGCCCGAGCCGTCTATTCGCTCACCTACTACTTGCTTATGGCAGGGGCAGGGCTGGCGGTGCTGTATGGTTCAATTCGCCAGTTCTTCCCGCTGAGTGATAACTGGTTTCGGCTGCGCCCCCTGAGCAAATGGCCGCTGTGGGGCTTTGGGGGCTACTTAATTGCGCTGCCGCTGATGATCGCGGTGTCGCTGGCAAACCAACAGATCTGGCAGGGGCAGGGGGGCAGCAATCCCCTCTTGCAGATTGTGCTAGAAGAAGGCGATCCCGTCGCGCTGGGAATTTTTCTCTTCACTGCGGCTGTCGCTGCTCCAGTGTTTGAAGAAACGTTGTTTCGGGGATTTTTGCTGCCGTCGCTGACGCGCTATGTGCCAGTGTGGGGGGCGATCGCCCTCAGCAGCTTGCTGTTCGCCGTTGCCCACCTCAGCATTTCCGAAATTTTGCCTCTGGCAACCCTGGGCAGTGTCTTGGGCTTCGTCTACTGCAAGTCTCGCAGTTTGCTCGCGCCGATTCTGCTCCACAGCTTGTGGAACAGCGTCACGATGATTGGGTTATTCATCTTGGGTAGCGGCGCGCGGTAGGGGATCCATCCGGGGCACTAGAGGATCGGCTGCATCTGCTGCATCGCCTCTAAATCAAGCTGGGCAAGATGGTCATAGGCGTGTGCGATCGCCCGTTGCCCCCGCAAGAACCCTAAGTTTGCACCGGGACAGAGGTAGTGGAGCGTTGAACCGCTAAAGCGATCGCGCAACCGCTGCACGCTGCGCAGTTGCCGCCCCCAGTGAAAGGTTTTGGCGATGCGCAGGGGCATCGCCTGCCCGTGCTGGTTGGGCAGCAGGTGTCTCCCTGTAAACAAGATGCCGCCCTCTGCCGCGTGATAGAGACAGGATGACCCTGGCGTGTGCCCGGGTGTCCAGATTGCCGTAACGCGGGGTGCGATCGCCCAATCCTGCTGGAATGGGGTCACCTCTAGCCGGGGCAGCAGGTAGGCTTCTTGCTCTTGAATGATCACCTCGCAGCTCGTATCGCGCTGAATGGCTTTGACCTGGGCGATCGCATCTCGATGGGTGAGAAATAGCCAGCGGACGCCGCCGTGGGTTTGAAGTGTTGTGGCGATCGCCTCTGTCCAAGCGGGGCAGTCCACCAAAATATTGCCTTCGGGTTGCTGAATAAAATAGGCGGTGCCGCCGAGCGTCTCCCGATTCGGCGGAAACGCAAACACCCCGGCGACCACAGCACGCAACGGTGACGACGGCGGCAGACCAGCATCAGGCAGATCAAAACGTTCAGGCATGAATAGATAGGAGGCAATGGTGCGGTGCAGGGTAGGGTAAAAATCCCTTAGTAGAGTAGCAGAGTGAACCCGTTAAGATAGATGGGAGGCGGCACTCATCCTAGGCGTTTGGGATTGATAGGGGCTGGGTGGCCTTGCCAGAGCACGCAGGGTGGATGGCAGCAGCGACCTTGTAAGATCGTTTGTACTCAAGCCTTAGGTTTTACTCAAGCCTCAGACCTATTGGCCTAGCAAATTTGGCCCGGCGATAGGGAACGTTAGCCTTAGTCAGCCCTGTATCGCCGCTAGAGACGTTCATGAATAAATGACAGCATGATTTTTTGGCTCCTCCTTCTCGGGGTGTTAGGGTTCTTCACCTATTTCTTTATGCAGCGCAGTGTGGTCACTGTGACGCGCACACCCGTTTGGCTGCTGTGGCTGGTGATTATGATGCCTGCCCTCATTTGGACGGTGTGGGTCTTGGTCTATGGCCCAGAGGCCCAAATTCCGGCGTTATTGCTGTTTGGCTCCTTTATTGTGTGCCCGTTACTCTATTTATTGCTCGTGCAGTGGGGTCGGATCGCAACGCCTCGGCCCACACCGGATGCTGCTGCATTGACCGAAGATCTTCCCGGTCGAGAGTCAAAATCAGTCGTAAAGCCCATCAATCGGCAAGACGAAGCTACGCTACACAACTGCTTTCCCTGGTCGGTCTATTACTTGCAAAATATAGAGTATCGCCCCCAGGCACTAATTTGCCGTGGGCAGTTGCGCTCGTCGCCAGAGGTTGCTTACAACACGATTCGAGACAATATTGCAGCCAAGTTTGGCGATCGCTTTTTGGTCGTATTTCAGGAAGGATTAAACGGTAAGCCGTTCTTTGCCCTAGTTCCCAACCCCCGTACCCAGAGCAAGCAATCCAAATTTAACCCAGGGTTGCCGGGGTTGGCGCTGGGGCTGCTGGTGGCTACCCTGTGTACTACCGCGCTAGCAGGCGTGTTGATGTCTGGCATATCGCCTGCCGATGCCGACCTAACGATGCTGCTGCTTACGTTGGGGATTCCCTACGCACTGTCGCTCATGTCGATTTTGGGGCTGCATGAATTGGCCCATTATTGGATGGCACGGCGATATCGCATTCGTACGACCTATCCCTACTTTATTCCCGTACCGCCCACGATGTTTTTTCCCTTTGGGACGGTGGGTGCGTTTGTGCAGATGCGATCGCCCGTTCCGCATCGCAAGGCGTTATTCGACATCGGCATCTCTGGGCCGTTGGTGGGGTTTGTGGCGACGATTCCCATCTTGCTGTGGGGGCTAGCCCATTCCCAGGCCATCGCGGTCACCCCAACACTGACCGAAGAGCTCGGCAACCCTGGGATTCTCAACTTTCGACTGTTTAACCCGATGGCCTCTTTGCTAATTGGGTTGATGACAAAGGTGGCGATGGGCAACAGTTATGCGCCAGAACAGGCCCTACAATTGCATCCCGTTGCAATTGCAGGGTGTATTGGGGTGGTGGTGACCGCACTCAACCTGATGCCCGTTGGGCAATTAGACGGCGGACATATTGTGCATGCAATGTTTGGTCAGCGGACGGGTGCCTTGATTGGACAAGTAGCACGGCTGCTAGTGCTGGCTTTATCGTTTGTGCAGCAAGAGTTATTGCTCTGGGCAATTTTGCTATTTTTCATTCCGGCAGTCGATGAACCGGCGTTGAATGATGTAAGCGAACTCGACAACCGGCGGGATTTGCTAGGGCTGGCCGCGCTGGCCTTGCTGGTGATTATTGTGTTGCCTCTGCCCGCTACTATTAGTCGATTTTTGTTCTAGATTTTCCGCAATCGACATACACTATAGGCAATGTGCGGATTGTGTTTGCACGGTGCATTAAAAGTGCATTGAATGTGGTTCGATTTAAGCGAAAGAATCGATGCTTATTGGCAGCTGTAAAAGCGGCCGTTGTATTCCTTGCTCTGATGTGAGATGAAGGTAACGCTGAGTGAACAGAGGTTCCATCGCATCGTCTTAGGGGCTACTACTGCCGCACCGGCTAGAGTTAATTTGTGCAGTTCACCAGACTGGGTTGAAGTCTTGGAGACAGATAAGGAGCCATTGGGAATGACCCATGATGTTCAGCAATGGTTAGGGGAAATTAAAGCACTGCAGCACAAGCTGGCCGATGCGCATCGCGAGAGAGATGAAGCCTTTGCCAGTGCTGCCAATTGGCGCAGCCTCTATGAAACTGAGGCGAAGCAGCGCCGTGCCGATGCCAAGCTGGCTCAGCAGCGCCTAGACGAATTGCAAGAGCAGCTAACTCAGCGGGTTGACGTTGTGTCTGCAGCGCGGCTGGATGCGGCTCGCTTGCAGGCCGCTCAGCCTAATGTGGCTCAGCCAGGTATAGACGATTCCCCCGATGAAGAACCTCTTGTAGAGGACGCCGCCGGGGATGGCGTAGACGCCCTAAAGACGGCGCTGACGCAGGCGCTCGAGGAGTGCGATCGCCTTGCTGCCGCACTTCAAGCCGAGCAGCAGCAGCATGATCAAACTCGGCAAGGGCTGACCTCAGCGCTGGGGGACACGATGGATCTGCTAACGAAGGAGCGATCGCGCCATAACACGTTGATCAACGGCACGCGGGTTGCTACGCCGCCGCCCAATGCACCCTAATTTAGAGCAACGTCGGTTCGGCAAATTCATAAAACCGCCTAACGCTCAATGCTAGAACCCCATGGCGTCAGCCACGGCATTTATCGTGGGGGCTAGCCCGCCCTTAAACTGATTGTCAGACACCTTGATGGCAGTATCTGGATCTTTCAGGCCGTTGCCGGTTAGCACACACACCACGGTTGCCCCCGCAGGCACCTGATCCTTCACCTTAAGCAACCCAGCCACCGATGCGGCACTGGCCGGCTCACAAAAAATGCCCTCACCCGCTGCCAGCAGACGATAGGCTGCCACAATTTCGCCATCGGTAACCGCGTGGAACGCGCCCTGGCTGGCATCTCGGACGGCGATCGCCTTGTCCCAACTGGCGGGATTGCCAATGCGAATGGCCGTCGCCACTGTTTCCGGGTTTGGTACTGCCTGTCCTGTAATCAGCGGCGCAGCGCCCGCCGCCTGAAAGCCCATCATTTTGGGCAGGCGGGTGCTCTTTTGATGCTCGTGATACTGGCAGAAGCCCATCCAATAGGCCGTGACGTTGCCCGCATTGCCGACGGGAATGCAAAGCCAGTCGGGCGCATCCCCCAGCGCATCCACAATTTCAAACGCTCCGGTTTTTTGCCCTTCTAGCCGGTAAGGGTTGACAGAATTCACTAGCGTGATGGGATAGTGATCTGCCATCTCGCGCACAATAGAGAGCGCTTGGTCAAAATTTCCCTGAATTGCCAGCACTTCTGCCCCATAGAGCAACGCTTGGGCCAGTTTGCCCAGTGCGACATAGCCCTCGGGAATCAACACAAAAGGTCGCAGGCCGCCACGGCGCGCATAGGCTGCGGCTGATGCTGACGTGTTGCCCGTGCTGGCGCATATCACAGCCTTAGCTCCGGTTTCTTTGGCTTTAGTAATCGCCATCGTCATCCCTCGGTCTTTGAAGCTTCCGGTGGGATTGAGGCCGTCATACTTCACAAAGACCTGCACCCCTCGACCAATTTCAGCGGCGATCGCCGGTGCTGGAATCAGGGGTGTGTTGCCTTCGTGCAGCGTCACAATGGGTGTGGAGTCGGTGACGGGAAGATAGGGGCGATAGGCATGAATCAAACCCTGCCAATGGGTTGCCGCAGTCGCTTGAGACGGCGCGCTATGAATGGGTAGCGTGGGTAGCGTCCGCTCGGCCACACTCGATTTAGCACCAAACACACGAGAAATAAATGACACAGTTCGCAACACAATCCATCATAGAGGTGAGCAGAAAAGAAGCGCCAAACGGTCTAATGGCTGCGCTGCGACCTAGGGCCTCGTCTGAGTTCGCCGCGCTTTAATACTGACTTGGCATTCATAAGATTCACCCTATAGTTTATCGTGATGCGCGTTCAATCGTGGGCTTTGCTGGCGTGAGTCACCTGCATCTCTATTCAGCATGAGGGACAAGTATCTGATTTAGAGTGAGCTTGCTGTATGAACTTTTAGTTGATGGGGTACGTCGTTACTCTAGTCAGTTCTCAAACTGACACATCGATAAGCCAACTGGATTTGCCTAAAACCTACGATGACTTATCACGGTTGAGCTAGAATACCCAAGTGGTGTGAGTGAGTAAAAATGACTAGTCAAACCCTATTAGACAGCGATCGCCCGCTTCTGACTGCTGATTCTGTATCAGAACAAGCTTCTCCTATGACTGACCCACGAGGGGCGATCGCCCCATCTGCCCCACAGGCTAAAATTCAGACCAAAAAGCTGCCCTACCAAAAACCGCAACAGGTAGAGCTTCTGAGCTTGCATGCTGAGGTTGAAGCACTACTGCACCAAATTCAGTACGCTAAACAGCAACGCCAACTGCAGCCGCACGCCTAGGAGCTGTCATCAATTAGCCACTGATGGCCCCAAAATCAACGGTCACAGCCACTAGCCTGTTTTTTGGGTCGGGCGTGGCAACGCTCATAGCACAAGGCGTTTGGTCAGAATTGATGACACGCCCTAGGCTACTTAATTGTTTCAGGCACCCATTGCTGTTTCATCTCCTCAAAACAACACGCGCTGTGCAGCTGCACAGCGCGTGTTGTTTTGAAGGCTTGGGCAAACGCTCCTTCGTGCTTAAAGGTAAGTGCGGTAGCTAACGCGAGCGTCAAATCCATTGCGGCGCAGCACACTCGCTACGTTCTCGGCATCACCGCGATTGATGAACGCCCCCGCGTTGATAAACGCTCCTTGGTTTGCCTGATCCTGAAAGGCATTCACCACCACCCGCCGAACACTGCCCAGCAGCATTGGCCCTTGCCCTGGCACCACCACCACATAGGGGCCAGCCTGCACCCCGCCCACAACCCCGCCGGGGTAGGTAGGGTAGCCACCTCCCGGAGTACCAACCCCTCCCACAATCAAAAACTCTGTAGCGGCCCAGCCACCATTGGTCAGCTCGGACCAGCGGCGACCGCCTGCATCGGCTTGCCGCCCTGTCAGCTGCAGTTGAGTTCCATCAGTGACGCCTTGTATAGCGAGACCATTTGGCTGGTTCCGAATATTGATGCCTTGGCCGCTGGGGGTGCGAACGACAGCTAACGCACCAAACCCGGTGGCGGCTCCGCTCACGGCAACGGTGCCAAAGTTTGTTGTGGGGGTGGCAAACCCGCCCACATTCGAAAAATTGCCATCAATCAGATAGAACAGGTTTAGGGCGCGCAGGGTTTGGGGGCCTGCTTGTCCATCAACCTGGAGACCCGCACGACGTTGAAAATTGAGGACGGCGGCTTCAGTCTCTAGCCCATAGCTGCCTGTCGGGAATATGCCCAACGTGGTTTGGATGTCGCGCACGGCAGGGCCGCTGCTGCCTAGGCTATACACCTGGGCCAGTGCAGCATTCGCTGAGAGCACAATTGCTGCGGCGATCGCCCCGCTTGCAACGTGAGTCATCATGGGATAGGCAGCAACGATTCGGGACTCCATGGTTCATTCCTGAAATTTATAGGTAAAATTTTGTCCAGGCCAGTCGCGTCTAGTATTGTTCGGGTGTCATTTGGGCACAATTTCAATAATTAGACGGTCTGAAAGGATGGTTGATCACCCCTGATGGATCACCACTGGATCATTACAACAAGACACAGTTGCAACTCAGCCTATTCCAGACAACGGGTTGATACTCTGTGTGCCTCAGTGTGTGCCTTAGTCGTGTCTTTCAGTGTCTTGCAACTGAAGATTGCAGGCGGAGTCTTCATGAACCTGCCTGGTTTTGACTTGCGGCCTAGACCCTGATCAAGGCCATGCAAGTTATGAGTAGATGGCCTCCTGATGTAAGGGTCAGTGCCTAGAAGGGCATCCGACGCAATGTCCGCGTCTCAACCAGCGCGGCTTGGCATTTGCTTTCTACAAACTTAAATACGCATAGCATATTATTTGCACGTTTGGCATGATTCGATTCCTGATTTCTCGACCGTTGGCCTGGCTTTTGCCACTGTGTAGTCTATTGGCAGGTGCCAGTTCTGCGGTGTGGCTCAGCACCATTGACCAGACCGCGCCGTGGAGTGCAACCGTTAGAGAGGCCCGCTCTGAGTTAGAACTGGCCGAAGCGGCTGCGGCCTCGGCAGAAGGCGCAGCAGCAGAAGAGACGGCGATCGCCCCTGCGGTTTTTCTCCCCAACGGGAGACCCGCTCTCACATCGGTGCCAGAGCCGACTGAGGTGTGGGAATGTGACGTGGCCATCATTGGCGGCACCCTAGGCGGCGTTGCCGCAGCGGCCCAGGCGATGCAGGCGGGTGCCAAAACATGTCTGATCGAACTCACCCCCTGGCTAGGCGGGCAGATTAGTTCTCAAGGGGTGTCTGCCATTGATGAATCTCTGGCGATGATTCGGCGACAAAACTTTTCTCCCAGTTGGCTGACGTTTAAGCAGCGTATTAAAGAGCAAGCCGTAGTGCTGCCGGATTGGACGGGGGTGCCGTCTAACACCCCGGCCCAAGACACCAATAGCTGCTGGGTGGGGCTACTGTGTTTTCCGCCGCTGGCTGGGGCCAATGCCGCGCAGCAGCATCTAGAGGCGGCAGCCCAGTCGTCGCCAAGCAGCCAGTGGGCGATCGCCACCGCCTTTAAAGCAGCAGAGTTTGACCCGAGCGGACGCACCATCACCGCGCTTTACGGCGTGCGCCGCATTCCTCGTCAAGCCGACTATGTGCCCTCAGGCCGCGCCTCCGCAGAGCTACAGGCCTGGTATTCCTGGGAGGACAACGACACCTTTGAAAAGCAGCCCCTGCGGCTGCAACCCCCAGCCGGGAAGCAGATGGTGGTGATAGACGCTACCGATACCGGCGAACTGGTCGCCTGGGCGCGCATTCCCCATCGGGTTGGGTCAGAATCGCGCGACACCACAGGGGAACCCAATGCCAGCGATTTTGACAACCCCTCTTGCACCCAAGCCTTCACCTTTCCCTTTGCCCTAGGCATTTACGACGACCAAGGTGAAAGCCTAAAGGGGTTGGACTACATCAAGACCTTTTACGGCAAGCATGAGCATCAGCAGGTCTATACCCTAGAAGGCGCACCGATGTTTTCGGGACGCAGCTTCTTTAACTATCGCCGCATTGTCAGCAGCAGCCCCAACAGCCCGTTTTTGGGCAATCCAACCCCAGGTGACATCACCATGGTCAACTGGACGCAGGGGAATGACTGGAACTGGATGGATCCGCCGCTGATTTTGACGGATGATCGCCTCTTGCAAACCAATCAATATCAAAACTGGATGGGCGGCGTGTCGAAGTTGGCGCTGCGCCATGGCGAGAATCATGCCCTGACCTTTGCCCAGTGGTTGCTCAGCAATCAAACGCAGCCCGGATTTCCGCTGACTTACCTGTCGGGTCGTGAGATGCCAATGGGCACCGAGTCGGGGCTGAGCATGGTGCCGTATATTCGCGAAGGACGACGGATTTTGGGCCGCAGCGCCTATGGTCAGTCGGCCTTCATGATCCAGGAACAAGATATTCGCAACGATATGCAGGGGCGCGATTTTCGAGGAACGACGGTAGCAGTAGCCCATTACGACATCGACATTCACGGCTGCCGCTATCGCAACTGGGGGCCTACGGGAGAAGCTACCCGTGCTTCTGTAAAGGAGCACTTGGTCAGTCCTATCCAGATCCCCATCGAAAGCCTAATTCCCCAAGGGGTAGACAACTTGCTGATTGGGGGCAAGGCGATCGCCGCCACCCATATCGCCAACGCCGCCACCCGCGTCCACTATGGTGAATGGGGGATTGGGTCGTCGTCTGGGGCGATCGCCGCCTGGCTGACTCAGCAAACCGCCGTCACCCCCAACCCAGCCAATCTAGCGGCAAACGGCCTAATGCCCGAGATCCAGGCTTATCTAGAAGCTCAGGGCGTCCACACGACTTGGTAAGCTGCCGATGCGAGTAGTCGTGCAACGAGTCACTGCCGCACGGGTCGTTGTGAATAGTCTCACGGTGGGCTGCATTGAACATGGACTGCTGCTGCTGGTTGGCATCGCAGTTACAGATACTGATGCCGAATTAGACTGGATGGCGCGTAAGTGTCTGGATCTGCGGCTGTTTCCTGACGGCGAAGCTGGGCGATTTGATCACTCAGTTAAGGAGATTGGCGGGGCGCTGCTTGTGGTCAGCCAGTTCACGCTCTATGGCGACTGCCGCAAGGGCCGTCGCCCCTCGTTTACGGCAGCGGCCCCACCCCACGAGGCTAAGCCTAGCTTTGACCGCTTTGTAGCTCTGCTGCGAACCAGCGGGTTAACGGTAGAAACTGGGCAATTTGGGGCGCACATGCAGGTGCTGCTAGAAAATGATGGCCCCGTCACTCTGGTGCTAGAACGGGACGCTCAGGGCTAAGCCATTTGCGGACTAAACTCGCAAGCGACTTGCAGGTTATATAAGAAATTTTTATGTTTTTTGGGAGGTGAATTGTTGACGACTTATAACTCTGCTTGCTAGTGTGAAGAAGAGTTTAAGAATTTATGTTTCAGGTACCGCGTATGGCGATCGCCACACCCATTAGTCTGGCATTATTCCCTTCCCTGTTTGCCTCTGCCCATGGCAGTCGGCAGCGAACTCAGCCTATCAAGCTGCATGCTTCGTCGCCGCAGCTCACGGTCTTTTGCGATTTTGATGGTCCGATTGTCGATGTCTCTGATCGGTACTATCAGACGTATCAATTGGCGATTGCCGATGCCTGTGAGCATTATCAGCAACAGGGGATTGTGCTAGTTCCCCAGTTGCTGAGCAAAGCGCAGTTTTGGCAGATGAAACAGAACCGCGTGCCTGATGTAGACATTGCGCTGGCATCGGGGCTGCTGCCCGAGCAAGTAGAGTGCTTTTTGCAACAGGTCACTACGATTGTGAACCAGCCCACGCTGCTGCACCAAGATTGCTTGCAACCAGGTGTGCGGTGGGCGCTGTCGCTGCTGCATAGCCAGGGTGTGCGGCTGATTTTGGTAACGCTGCGCTGCCAAAATCAAGCCCAGAGTATTTTGCAAAGCTATGGCTTAGCGGATTTGTTTACTGATATTCGCGGCACGGGCGATCGCACGGCTGCGTATCGCAACCAGGCTGACACCAAAGCCGCCCTGTTGCGGCAAGTCGTGGCTGATCACGCCATCTCGCGCACTGAGCTAGATGCCGCTTGGATGGTGGGCGACACTGAAGCCGATGTGCTGTCGGGGCGATCGCTCAATATTGGCACCATTGCCCTCACCTGCGGCATTCGCAGTGCCGACTACCTCAACCAATTCCAGCCCTGCCGCATTCACAGCGATCTGCTGTCTACGGCACATTACCTGGTGTATCAGCGAGAGCTGCAGCTGGCGGCTTGCTAACAGGAGCACACCATAAAATTTAATGGAAAATTTACCGATTAGATGAGGCCGAAACGTCGATTAAACGTTGTGTCACCTCCGTACTGCGGGGCTGACACAACGTTTAACCTTTCTGCCTGCAGTTGGGTTCGCCTGTCGGGGCTGATTGATCGGCTAAATGATTTCCTTGCGGGCTTTAGCAGAGACCCATTCGCTAAACAGCACCATCAAAAAAATCACAATAAAAATGGTGCAGACGCGCCCCCACTGTAAGCCGTTTACAGCCGCACTAATCTGCACACCAATGCCACCCGCCCCCACTAAGCCCAACACGGTTGACTCACGGATATTGATATCCCACCGGAAGACGCTGACGCCCACAAACGTGGGCAACACCTGAGGAACAATGCCATAGCTCAGCACTTGTAGCTTGCTGGCTCCAGTCGCGGTCACGGCTTCCACCGGTTCGCGGTCAATTTCCTCAATGGCTTCAAAAAAAAGCTTGCCTACAAACCCGATAGAGCGCAGCCCAATGGCCAAAACGCCAGCGAGAAGACCAGGGCCAAGAATAGACACCAGCAGCAGTGCCCAAATGAGCGAGTTGATGGAGCGCGATGTCACAATCACCAACAGGGCGATGGAACGGACGATGGGATGGGGGGTGGTGTTAGTGGCTGCCAAAAACGAGATCGGAAGGGCGATCGCCACACCCATAATGGATCCCAACGTTGCAATATTTAAGGTATCCCACAGCGGCTTTACCAACGTAGGAGCGTAGGCGACGTTGGGCGGAAACATTCGTGCAATAAGCTGAAGGGCTTGCTCGGGAGAGTCGCGCACAAAGGCCCAGGTTGTCGCGTCAGAAATAATCTGCCAGCACCACAGCACAATGAGCGTGCCCACGAGCCACATCAGCCAGTGCTTGATGGCGGTAGGGCGATCGCGCCGCTGCCAAATCTTCTGTCCATTCAGCTCAGAAACAGGCACTATTGAACCCTCCGTCGAATATAGACCGAGGTCAACTCTGTCATCATGACCAAGGCAATGATGATTAGCAGAATCGCGCCAGCCGTGTCAAACTCATAGCGATTAAACGACGTCTGCAGCGTGGCACCGATGCCGCCTGCACCGACCACACCCACCACAGCCGACTCTCTCAAGTTAATGTCGAAGCGGTAAACCGACAGTCCAATAAGGCGCGGCATCACTTGGGGCAGCACCCCATAGGTCATAATCTGCAACCATGATGCACCGGTTGCCCGAATAGCCTCAGCTTGTCCAGCGTTGATTTCTTCAATATCTTCGGCGAGCAGCTTCGAGAGAAAGCCAATGGTCGTGAATCCTAACGTCAGCACCCCTGCCAATGGCCCAAAGCCCATCATCACCACAAACAAAATGGCAATGATCACTTCCTGAAACGTACGAGAAATGGTGATTAGCCCGCGGCAAAACAAATAGATGGGCGTAGGTGCAATGTTTCGGGCAGCACCAAAGCCTACTGGAATCGAAATGACCACACCAAGCACCGTTGCCACGACAGTCATGGTCAAGCTTTCGAGAATGCCCGCTTGAATATCTCCCCAGCGCGACACAAAGTCTGGCTGGAGGAATCCGCTCATCAAGCGCGTACCGCGAGTCAGCCCCGTTGCAACTCGCGCCCAGTTCACGTTTAGAGTGCTGAGCGCGACTACTAGGTAGACAATCGACCCAACACCCAGCCCCCAGCGCCACCAGGGATTAGGAATCATCGGTGGCGGCGACCAAGAGCGAGGCTGAGCAGCAGGCGATGTCATGAGGTCACCCCCGGAACCACGTCAGACAGCGTGCCTTTCACAGGGGGTTTCGTCGCCGCTGCGTGATTGGCATCCTCCGAATCGACCTCCGTTGTCCAGTCTTCTTCACCGTAGATTTGCGTTAGCACATCGGGGGTCAGCCCATCCGCTGGCCCATCGTAGACGATTTCACCAGCCCGCAATCCGACAATCCGCTGGGCAAACATTTGGGCTAACGGCACATCGTGGATATTGATGATCACCGACAGGTCTCGCTCCTGCGCAAGTTCGGTAATCAGCCGCATAATCTGGCGTGAGGTTTTGGGATCGAGGCTGGCGGTGGGTTCATCCACCAGCAGCAAGTTGGGGTTTTGCAGCAGCGCTCGGGCAATGCCGACCCGCTGCCGCTGCCCACCCGACAGCGCATCTGCCCGCTTGTCGGCAAAGCTGTCTAGCCCAACGCGATGCAGCAGGCGAAACGCCTCGTCAATCGTGCTTTGGGGAAATTTACGGAACCAGCTCTGCCAAAAATTGACATAGCCCAACTGCCCCGACAGCACGTTTTCCATCACCGTCAGCCGCTCTATCAGCGCATATTCTTGGAAGATCATCCCTATTTTGCGGCGGGCGCGACGGAGCGCTGTGGTGTCAAGGCTGGTGAGATCTTGCGTCTCTAGCCAAATGTGCCCTGAGGTTGGCTCTACCAGGCGGTTGATGCAGCGAATCAGGGTGCTTTTGCCTGCGCCAGATGGCCCAATCAACGCCAGCACTTGGCCTTCGGGAATGGTTAGGTTGACGCTTTTAAGGGCGCGATCGCCCGTTGGGTATTGTTTGTCAAGGTTTTCTAATCGCAGCATGGTGGGCCAGGGTGAATGATCAGCGGGGAAATAGCAGGGCAGACGTTCAACCGATCAACATACAGTCCAATCAGCCTACAGTTCCATCAACATACAAGCCAAATAAAAACCGTAGAAGCCTGACAGCGCCAATCCTCTACGGTTTTTTTTGAGAACTTAACTATTGGGGATTGGTGTATTCCACACCGAGCGCATCGTCAATCTGTCGAATCACCCCCCAATACTCTTGGTAAGTGATGGGGATAAACTGACCTTCATCAGACTCTCCAAACTCAGCCTCTAACTGGGTTCCTTCCCAATCAAAGGTAAAGAATGCCTCTTTTACCTTTTCTGCGAGTTCAGGGTCGAGGTTATAGACATATCCATACCCAGTGGTGGGGAATGTTTCGGAGGTGTAAATGGTGCGAAGCTGGGTAGCATCAACCACACCCCGCTCAGCCATGCGCGTCAGCACTGAGTTGGCGATCGCCGCTGCATCATAGTCTTGGTTGAACACGCCCAGAATTGAGTTGTCATGACCACCCGAGAACACCGCCTCAAAATTCTCTTGCTCCTTTAGGCCAAACTCATCTTCTAGCAGCGCAGACGGTGCCTTAAAGCCGGAGTTCGACGTGGGCGAGGTAAACGCCAACTGCTTACCGTCTATGTCTTCAATGGCCTGAATGTCGCTATCCACATGGGTGATGATCTCCATTTCATACCCGAAGGAGCCATCTTCTGCTGCCATCATGGCAAAAGGCACAAAGCCCGCAAAGTTAACCGCGAATGGATTTGACCCAGTATTGAACCCGGCTACATGCAGCCGACCTGCACGCATTGCCTCAAGCTGCGCCGCGTTGGAATCTACCGCAAAGAAGGTCACGCGCTTACCCGTTACTTCTTCCATATGCTCTAAAAACTCAGACCATACTTCGCGGTAAACTGACGGATCTTCAACAGGCGTGTAGGCAAAGATCAGCTCGTCAGGATTGACAAATTCAGAGGGATCTGTGGGCGCATCTGCAACCAAATCGTCATCACGATCGCAAAAGCGCTCGTCCATTTTTTCAGGCCGAGGGCAATCGGCTTCTACCGGAGCCGCAGCAGAATCGGCTGCGGGGTCTGCATCGGTGGTAGTGCTGGGCGTGGCACAGGCTGTAGAAATCGCCATGACGCCTGCCAGGGCAGCGTATAGCCAGGATTTGGGACGACGAAAAGTAGCCATAGGAAAAGGTGAATGAGTTTGGTTTACAAATCTTTGATATTAACTGAACGTATAAGATGCAAATTAAATCAAAATTAAGTTCCGTTTTTCAGAAGATTAACGACAGGATAAGATTACATTTTGGGTTCGTATTCGGTCTAATTTTGGTCTAATAGCGTGAAAGAATTTATCGCAAATTATGTCGAAGCATGTCGAATTTTCAGATTAATCCGCCACTCTATCTCTGAGCAGTTCTAGGTTTGGTGGTGGTGGGGTCGGGGGCGATCGCCCTAACTCCATCACAAGCCGAATCCTATTGCTGCGTGACAAGCGCTCTAAAGCAGCCTCTATCTGGGGGCTCTATCTAGAGACAGAGCTATTTATCTATCTAAAAGGGTTAGTTGGTCGGGGCTGAATTGTTTAAAGTGGGGGATGGTTATTATTAGGAACTGCTGTGAACGCACCCTCCCAAGCGCACCATTGGAAAACCGCACTGATTGACTTTGTGCAAGCTGGAGATGAGTCGGTGACAGCAGCGCGGGAGCGCTTTACGCAGACCCAGCTTGCGATTCCGGCTAAAGCCGATATGAACCGTCGTCAATTTATGGACAGTCGGTTTGCGGTAGAAGGGCAAGTGGGCGATCGCACACCCCTCGATCTATTTATCGCAGCCCAGCCCAAACTGGCAGACGGCGATCGCACGCTGTTGCAAAGCTGGCACCGTAGCTTTTTAGGCCTATTTGTCATTGATGAGATTGCTGAAGCGGCCTCGGGCGATCGCGCCCTGCACCTTACTAACTGGCTCACGCAGAAGCATTACACCGCACTGCTGACAGGCGATCGCGAAGCGCAAGATGCCGAACGGTTGAAGTCGGGAGATATTCTATTGGCGCACATTGCGCCGCTGTCTGACACGCAATGGCTATTTTTGGCCCCTTGGATGGCCCTAGGCAAGCTGGGCAAGCCCAAGCTGGCGGTCGCGATTGGCAGCTTTCGCGATAACTACAAGCCTCATCTCTATGGAGACGCGCCCGATCTGCTCGAAGAAGCTTGGGCCTCTGTAGAGCGCTACCATCAACAGTTCGTAGACTTCTTGGGTAGCGATCTGGTGACGCTGCCCGGGCGCGAGCTAAACCAGCGGCTAAACGATTTGCAAGATGCACTGCTGCAAGAGCAGCTAGACTCTGCTGGCATTGATCGGTCAAAATCTCTTCGAGAACTCGCCACTGATGCGGGCGTCGATGAGGACGAGCTATCCGAGCAAGTTGAATCGATGGGCGCGAGCCGAGCGCAACTCGATCAATCCCTGAGCGCCTCATCCATGAAAATGCCTCGGGTAGAACTGCCCCGTGACCTGCGCCAGGCCGAACATGCCACTGCCCTCAGCCATCCCCGGTGGGGCCAAGTGTTTCTGCCGTCGTATCATGTGCTGTGCCGCCTGATGGAAACCAACGGCATGAGCACGGCCATCGAAACGCAAGACCTGTTCCGCCAGCACCTCAAAAACCCTGAAGTCAAAACCTTTGTGCTGCAAGATTTGGCGCAGCGCTATCCGGCTGTGGTTGAAGCGCTGGTGCAGCGCAGTTTCAACCGCCCTGACTTTGCGCTCGAAACCGACTTCGAGGCGCTGTTGCTGGAGTTTGGCAAGCCACTGCAGCCCCAACTGCCCGAGACGGCCAGTGTCCCCGTGCATCTCCACAACCTATTTCAGGAAGTGGTCGTAGAAATGGAGAAGCCCAAGGCTAAGAAAAAGGCTAAGAAGGCTGTGGCAGGCTTCCAGCGATAGAGGTTAGCACGTACAACCACTTAACTCAGGCATGGTGACCCCACCGGAGTACCAAATCGAGCTAATTAACTGTAGTGTAGTTTTGTGAAAGCCCCGAACAGCAGAGCTTTCACAACGCACTGGTTCTTCATGGTGACGGGGTTGACAGGCAATGGCAGAGTCGCATTTGTTGGCGGTTAATGGCACGCTGATGCGTGGGCTAGAACTCAATACTAATTTGCTCACCGTCGGGGCGAGGTTTGTGAAAGAGGCTGAGACGGCCCCTTGCTATCGCCTTTGGTCCATTGGCGATCGCCATCCAGCAATGCTCAAAGTGACGGACGGGGGCAAGGCGATCTCCCTAGAGGTTTGGGCGCTCTCGCCCGATGGGCTGGTGCAAGTGCTGTTACAAGAGCCGCCCGGGCTGTGCATTGGCACGATAGAACTGGCGGATGGAAAAACGCTGCTGGGTGTGCTGGGAGAACCCTGGCTCTGCGAGGGGCAGCGGGAGATCACGCAACACGGTGGCTGGCGAACCTATTGCCAGACGGGCGCGGGCGTCAGAGGTTAGGCTACATAGCAAGCCCTTAGCAGGCGTTGATGACTATACGTTGATGTAGATGGTTTCGCAGAAATCACCCCAAGCTCTTTATTTATGGTGGATAGTCCAATGCTGAATGCGCTGCTGTTTGACTTAGATGGCACCTTGGCAAATACCGACCCGCTGCACTGCGCAATCTGGCAGGAGGTGCTTGCAAAAAAAGGCGTGACGATCGATGAAACCGATTATCGAGAAAAGTTTAGCGGGCGGCTGAATGAGAACATCATTCAGGACTTGCTGCCGGAGCTATCGCCGGAGGAAACCCAGGCGATGGCAGAGGATAAGGAAGCCCGATTTCGCGATCGCGCCCCTAGTCTAGAGCCGCTGGCGGGCGTGCTCGACATTCTGGACTGGACAGAGGCTCATGGGCTGAAGAAGGCGGTGGTGACCAATGCGCCCATTCTCAACGCTCGGCACATGCTGCAAGCGCTGCAGCTCACGCCCCGGTTTCCGGTTGTGGTGATGGCAGAAGAACTGCCTCGGGGCAAGCCCGACTCCTTGCCCTATCAAACTGCGCTGGATCGGCTGGGGGTGAGTGCCGCTGGGGCGATCGCCTTCGAAGATTCGCCATCGGGCGTGCAGTCTGCGGTGGCGGCAGGGTTGGTCACGGTGGCGATCGCCTCCTCCCACGACCCCACCCAGCTGGCGAGCCTCGGCGCCACCTTGGTGATTGACGACTTTACCGACCTGCGGCTCGAAGCGCTGTTGCGCTCTGCCCTCCCGGCGGCGGCGGCTTACCGGGCCAATAGCGGCAGCAGCAATGCCACAAAGTAATACACCAGCGGCGCCGTAAACACATAGCTGTCAGCCCGATCCAGAATGCCGCCGTGGCCGGGAATCAGCTGACCCGAGTCTTTAACGCCAGCATCGCGCTTCATCATTGATTCTGTGAGGTCGCCCAGCAAACTGGCGATGCCGATGAGCAGCCCTAGTGCCATGCCCGTTAGCGGAAAACCCGGCCAATCGAGCAGCCATGACCCCGTTGCGCCCACGGCCACACTGCCCACCACACCGGCGATCGCCCCTTCTACGGTTTTCTTGGGGCTAATGGCCGACAGGCGCGTGCGCCCGATCATCTTGCCAAACACATAGGCCCCAATATCTGCGGCCCAAATGCAGAGAAACGCCAGCAGCGTTGTGGTTAACCCCATCGGCATCGCGCTTAAATCAAGGCTGCTGGGGAAGTAGCCCCCGAGGGGAAGGTTCGCCACCTCGGCTTGACCGAGCGATCGCAGCCGCACCCAATAGCTGGGCAAATAGCCGCCATAAAATAGCCCCAACACCGATGCAGAGATGTCGGCAATCGTCGCCAGCTTCGGCTGAAACAGCAAATAAAAACAGATAAACGTGCCCGCCAGCGGCATCACCGCATCCGCCAGCGGGGGCCACAGCATAGACACCACCAACAGCAGTTGGCTCACCACCAGCGTTGTTTTGGCGGCGGGCACGATGTGCTTGGCCCGCACCAGTTGAAAATACTCTAACTGTCCCAAATACACCAGCAAGCCCATGCCCACGGTGAAATACCACCCACCCAGCAACACCATGCCAATGGCAAGGGGGATGGCAACCAGGGCACTTACCAACCGTGATAGAGACATAGACCACGCACCACAAGGGGACTCTGGGGATTAATCTAACAAACTTATGTCTGATGTGGATGCCTGAAAACCCTGCATAGACGCTGCATTTCGGCAATTCCATTGAGCTGAGGTCGTGGAGCCCACGATGCTGCTATCATTCCCCGTGCTTGACCCCATGTGGGGCATCCCACGGCTGCAGGCTTTAGCCATGGGCCGGGTGAAACGGATGGTGAAGATGGATCTCGGTTTCATCATCCAAGATTTGAATCACTTGGTGATAGATTGCGTCCGCTTCTTCGGGAGAGTTGCCAATGCTGAGCAGGCCGATTTTGCCATATTCCGACAGACAGCCAATGATATGGAACACGCTGCCCACTTCGGTGCTGGGGTTAAAGTGCAGGCGGTGTTTGGCGATGATGTGCATGAGATCGTCGGGCAGCAGGCCAATGTAGCGATCGCTCTGCAAGTTATCGGTCGCGACGTAATACTTGGCCTCGCCCCGCTGGCTCAAGAACAGTCCAGATTTTGCATCATACCGTCCGCCAGTGAGCAGTTTTAGCGTCATCTGGGGATGGGTGGTGCCGCCCTTGCGGACGTTGATTTCGATGGCATGGAGATCCCACGGATCGTGCTCCGATGCGCGCACTGCCATAAAGTCAACGCTATAGCGCTCAATCACGCCCTTAGCGGCCAGCACGTTTCCCACGGCTAGCCCATACGCTTGAAGCTGCTGGCGGTAGGCCTCGTCTGCCGGAAAGCAGCAGCCCAGAAAGATTTGCCCGTCAGGCCCTCCTAAAATTTGGTCGTGGGTCGAGAGAATATCGACGGTGCCGGTGGGTGTGATTCGCCCCTGCACGCTGGGCGATCGCTTCTCTTCTCCTTCAATAAACGCTTCCACAATCGCGCCTAAATC